>NZ_JBKFTO010000006.1:0-323540 GCF_050432925.1 Pseudomonas sp. 18175
CCGATGGTAGTGTGGGGTTTCCCCATGTGAGAGTAGGTCATCGTCAAGATTAAATTCCAAAACCCCTGATTGCTAACGCAGTCAGGGGTTTTGTTTTGGGCGCGAGAAAAACACATTCACCCCTTGGCGCTAAACTCCGGCCATTTCTATGCAATGGCCCTGCGCATGGCTATCATGCCTGCCTCATTGTGAGGCGATACCTGCATGCTGACGTTGTTAAAACTTCTTAAAGACGGTCGATTCCACTCTGGGGAGGCGCTTGGCGCTGCACTGGGCGTCAGCCGCAGTGCTGTATGGAAGCAGCTCCAGCATCTTGAGGCCGAGTTAAACCTGCCAATCCATAAAGTGCGTGGCAAGGGTTATCAGCTGGCATCCCCACTAGTTTTTTTGAATGCTGAGGCTATTGCGCTGAACGCGCCTTCTTTGGCATGGCCCATACACGTATCCGATACGATTGACTCCACTAATGCTGAAGCCCTGCGACTTATTGATGCTGGCCACGCCGCACCCTTTTTAGTTTTGGCGGAGCAGCAAACGGCTGGAAGGGGAAGGCGCGGCCGGAAATGGGTCAGTCCCTTCGCCCAGAACGTCTATTACAGCCTCGTATTGCGCATAGAGGGTGGTCTGCGGCAGCTGGAGGGGTTGAGTCTTGTGGTGGGGCTTGCCGTCTTGCAGGCTCTTCGTGAGTTGGGCGTTTTGGGTGCTGGCTTGAAGTGGCCCAATGATCTCCTTGTAGTAGATAAAAAAATCGCGGGTATCTTGCTTGAGCTTGTTGGCGACCCCGCTGATATCTGCCACGTCGTGATCGGGGTGGGTATTAATGTGAATATGCAAAAAGCAGAAGAGGTTGATCAGCGGTGGACTTCGGTGCATCTAGAGACGGGGGTTGCTGTCGATCGCAACCACCTGGTTGCGCAATTGGGTATCCAGTTGCAACGTTATCTTGAGCGGCATAAGGCATCTGGTTTTTCTGCGCTCCAGGGTGAGTGGGAGCAAAACCACTTGTGGCAAGGACAGGTGGCGTCGCTTATTGCGGGCAGTAGCCAGGTTGATGGCGTGGTGCTGGGTGTGGATCGCCAGGGAGCGTTACGCCTGAGCGTTGATGGCGTTGAGAAAATATATAGCGGCGGTGAGCTAAGTTTGAGGTTGCGTGATGATTCTTGAGCTCGACTGTGGAAACAGCTTCATCAAGTGGCGAGTGCTTGAGTCGGGGTGTGCAATTGTTCGCGCAGAGGGTGTGGTCGGTTCGGACGTAGCATTGATCGATAGCTTGGTGGCCCTTCCTGGTCTACTGCTTACACGTTGCCGACTGGTAAGCGTTAGGGCTCTGGAGGAAACGGATAAGCTGGTCGATGCCTTGGTAGTTGCCTTTGGCGTCGCTGTAAGCTGTGCGGCCCCCGCGCGCGAGATGGCTGGTGTGCGCAATGGCTACGAAGAATTCGAGCGTCTTGGTCTTGATCGCTGGCTGGCGATGTTGGGCGGGTTTAAGTTGGCGCCCGGCGCATGCTTGGTCCTGGATTTTGGTACGGCGGCTACTGCGGACTTTGTTGCTTCGGATGGTGAGCACTTAGGGGGCTTCATATGCCCGGGCATGCCGCTGATGCGCAACCAGCTGCGAACACATACTCGAAAGATCCGCTACGACGATGCAGCGGCTGAAAGGGCGCTAGAGCGCCTCTCTCCTGGCCATACTACGGTAGAGGCTGTAGAGCGCGGTTGTATGCTGATGCTCAGGGGCTTTGTGCTCACTCAGATCGAGTTGGCGCGCAGCTATTGGGGGGATGACTTCACAGTGTTCCTGACGGGAGGAGATGCTGGTTTGGTCTCGGACACGGTGCCCCAGGCTCGACTGGTTCCTGATCTGGTTTTTGTTGGCCTGGCGATGGCTTGCCCTTTGTCTTGAGGTTCCTTATGCGTTGGCTGTTCCTCCTTTTGCTCGTTCTCAATGTTTTCTACTACATATGGCACCAGCAAGAAGCGCCGTTGCGTGCCAAAGACGTCACGCCCCTGAGTCTCTATAAGGGCTCTCAGCAAGATATCCGCCTCCTGAGCGAATCGGCTGATGGGGTTGCCCGGCGGGATCGCATCAAAGCTTCTGATGGGCAAAATACATGCCTGTATATCGGTGGCTTTGCGGACCTGCGTCAAGCGCAGTCCGTCGAACAGCGCCTCATTAGCCTGGATATAAAGGTCAAGGTGCAATTGCTGGGTGCTCCTGATGCTCTCGGCTACTGGCTCCGCGTAGCGCCTGAAAGTCGGCGCTTGGCTGACGATCTACCCTTTGAAAACCTTGCTAAGGAATTCAATGAGTTAAAACATAAAATAATGTTGTGCGAAGGCGTTGCAACTCTCGAATAGTTTGCATAGAATGGCGCCCGCTTCGCAGTGAAGACCTTAACGGTCTACAAGGTGAGGCAATCGTCAATGCAGCTAACCTCATAATTTAAATGAGAAAATGCTTGACAGAAGGTCGGCGTGATGTAAAATGCCGGCTCGCTTAGGAGGGGTTCCCGAGCGGCCAAAGGGATCAGACTGTAAATCTGACGTCTACGACTTCGAAGGTTCGAATCCTTCCCCCTCCACCATTTTTAGCGTGAGCTGCAAGCTCCGCGGGTATAGTTTAGTGGTAGAACCTCAGCCTTCCAAGCTGATGATGCGGGTTCGATTCCCGCTACCCGCTCCAAGTTTGCAGGTTGTGCAAAGTGTTTCGCTCTTGTAGCTCAGTTGGTAGAGCACACCCTTGGTAAGGGTGAGGTCAGCGGTTCAAATCCGCTCAAGAGCTCCATATAACAAGGCAGATATGAAAATATCTGCCTTTGTTTTAACAGCTGCCTCGGCTTGTTGGTTTTGTGCCTGCTTTGTTGTCAGGTGATTTCAAGTCTCTTGGGGTTGGTTGTTGTAAAGTCTTTTTCAGGCCTGCATAATGGTCGGCCTGATTTTGTTTTAGGTCAGTAGCTCAATTGGCAGAGCGACGGTCTCCAAAACCGTAGGTTGGGGGTTCGATTCCCTCCTGACCTGCCAGATTCACGTGGTGTATCTGGCTTTCTTTTCACAGGATCTTCATAGATGACTCCTAAGGCTGAAGCTCAAAGCTCTCGTTTCGATCTGGTCAAGTGGCTCGCTGTGGTCGCATTGGTGGTCGTAGGCGTTGTTGGCAATCAGTACTATTCTGCTTCGCCGATCCTGTACCGTGTCCTCGCTTTGCTTGTTCTCGCTGCTGTAGCTGCCTTTGTAGGCCTGCAGACTGCCAAAGGCAAGTCTTTCGCGGTCCTGGTGAAGGAAGCTCGCACCGAAATTCGTAAAGTCGTTTGGCCGACTCGCCAAGAAACCACGCAGACCACGTTGATCGTAGTGGCTGTTGTACTGGTTATGGCGTTGCTGTTGTGGGGTCTAGATTCCCTGCTCGGCTGGCTTGTTTCTTTGATTGTTGGCTAAGGGTGTCCCGTGGCTAAGCGTTGGTACGTTGTGCATGCTTACTCGGGTTACGAGAAGCATGTTATGCGCTCTTTGCTGGAGCGCGTAAAGCTGGCAGGCATGGAAGATGGTTTCGGCGAAATTCTGGTTCCCACTGAAGAAGTGGTTGAAATGCGGAATGGTCAGAAGCGTAAAAGCGAACGCAAGTTCTTCCCTGGCTATGTGCTGGTTCAGATGGACATGAATGAAGGTACTTGGCACTTGGTCAAGGACACTCCTCGTGTCATGGGTTTCATCGGCGGTACTGCTGATAAGCCTGCTCCGATCACTGACAAAGAGGCGGAAGCAATTCTGCGTCGTGTTGCTGACGGTAGCGACAAGCCTAAGCCGAAGACGTTGTTCGAGCCGGGCGAGGTTGTTCGTGTCACAGATGGTCCGTTTGCTGATTTCAACGGTACTGTCGAAGAAGTTAACTACGAAAAGAGCCGGATCCAAGTGGCAGTGCTTATTTTCGGTCGCTCTACTCCGGTAGAGTTGGAGTTCAGCCAGGTCGAGAAGGTCTAGCTGATCAAGCATCCCAACCCCGCAGCCTTAGGCTGTGGGGTTTTGTCGTCACTGGGATAAACGCGCAAGTAACCGGGGAGCCTTTCGAGGCGATTGAACCCGTAATTGGAGTGCCTCATGGCCAAGAAGATTACCGCTTACATCAAGCTGCAAGTGAAGGCCGCTCAGGCTAACCCAAGCCCACCTGTTGGCCCGGCTCTGGGTCAGCACGGCGTGAACATCATGGAATTCTGCAAGGCCTTCAACGCCCGTACCCAGGGTCTTGAGCCAGGTCTGCCGACTCCAGTGATCATCACTGTATACAGCGACCGTAGCTTCACCTTCGAAACCAAGTCGACCCCGGCTTCGGTTCTGTTGAAGAAGGCTGCTGGTCTGACTAGCGGTTCCGCTCGTCCTAACACCGTTAAAGTCGGCACTGTAACTCGTGCTCAGCTGGAAGAAATCGCGAAAACCAAAAACGCGGATCTGACTGCAGCTGATATGGATGCAGCCGTGCGTACCATCGCCGGTTCTGCTCGTAGCATGGGCCTTAACGTGGAGGGTGTGTAATGGCTAAGCTGACCAAGCGTCAAAAGGCTATCGCCGGCAAAATCGAAGCAGGCAAGGCCTACAACTTTGTAGACGCTGCTGCTCTGCTGACCGAGCTGTCGACTGTCAAGTTCAGCGAGTCCGTTGACGTTGCTGTAAATCTGGGCGTTGACCCACGTAAATCCGACCAGGTCGTTCGTAGCGCAACTGTGCTGCCACACGGTACTGGCAAGACTGTACGTGTTGCTGTCTTCACCCAAGGCCCGGCAGCTGAAGCTGCTCTGGCCGCTGGCGCTGATCGCGTTGGCATGGACGACCTGGCTGCCGAAATGAAAGGCGGCGACCTGAACTATGACGTAGTTATTGCCTCCCCGGACGCAATGCGTGTCGTAGGTCAGTTGGGTCAGATCCTCGGTCCACGTGGTCTGATGCCTAACCCTAAAGTCGGCACCGTAACGCCAGACGTAGCTACCGCGGTTAAAAACGCCAAGGCTGGTCAGGTTCGTTATCGCACCGACAAAAACGGCATCATCCACACCTCCGTTGGCAAAGTCGGCTTCGACGCCGTCAAGCTGAAGGAAAACGTTGAAGCCCTGATCGCTGATCTGAAGCGTATCAAGCCGGCTTCCTCGAAAGGTATCTACGTCAAGCGCGTTACCCTGAGCACCACTATGGGCCCAGGTCTGGTCATCGACCAAGGCTCGCTGGACGTATAAGACACAGACTGGCGCAAGCGATTGCGTCAGTCGGAAAAATTGGGGTCCCTGCCTGGCGGGGGCTATCCAAGACCGTAGGCGGCGCAAGTCTTAAACCACAAGCCTACGCAGATGGTGCTCCCGGTTCCTTACCGAATCAGACACCAAAACGACATCCGGCTCAGGCCAGATGAAACGGTAACAAGCAGGAGTTAAACCCGTGGCAATTAATCTCGAAGACAAGAAGGCCATCGTCGCTGAAGTCAACGAGGCTGCCAAAGCTGCTCTGTCCGCTGTCGTGGCTGATGCCCGTGGTGTGACAGTAGGCGCTATGACCGGACTCCGTAAAGAGGCTCGTGAAGCTGGCGTATACGTACGTGTTGTACGTAACACCCTGCTCAAGCGCGCTGTTGCTGACACTGAATACAGTGTCCTCAACGACGTGTTCACTGGCCCGACTCTGATCGCGTTCTCCAAAGATCATCCAGGCGCTGCTGCCCGTTTGTTCAAGGAATTCGCTAAGAGTCAGGATAAGTTCGAGATCAAGGCAGCTGCGTTCGAGGGCAAGTTCCTCGCAGCTAACCAAATCGACGTACTGGCAACACTGCCGACCCGCGACGAAGCCATTTCGCAGCTGATGAGCGTGATTCAAGGCGCTACCAGCAAGCTGGCTCGTACTCTGGCAGCAGTTCGCGAGCAAAAAGAAGCTGCCGCAGCCTAAGGCTGAGCGACTTCTCTCGCGTATTTTTGTTTATTTCGATGGCCGCGTAGGCCGTCCCCCAATTCAGGAAATACAGCAATGTCTATCTCCCAAGACGATATCCTCAACGCCGTAGCTGAAATGTCGGTTCTGCAGGTTGTTGAGCTGATCAAAGCTTTCGAAGAAAAATTCGGCGTGTCTGCTGCCGCTGCTTCCGCTGGCCCAGCTGCTGCTGCTGCCGTTGTTGAAGAGCAAACCGAATTCAACGTCATGCTGCTGGAAGCTGGCGAGAAGAAAGTAAACGTGATCAAGGCAGTACGTGAACTGACCGGTCTGGGCCTGAAAGAAGCCAAGGCAGTAGTTGACGGCGCTCCAGCTCTGGTTCTGGAAGCTGTTGCCAAAGATGCTGGCGAAAAAGCCAAAGCAGCTCTGGAAGAAGCAGGCGCTAAAGTCGAGCTGAAGTAAGCATCGACCTTGCGTTTCCAGCCCAAGCGTTAAGCTGAAGGCTGATGGCTGGTGGCTCTTGCCACCGGCCTTTTTCCGTTCTTGGCTGTCGACTCGGTCGCCGCCATTAACGCGCTGTAGCCACCCGAAGCGGTGGTGCAAACCATGGGGTTTGCGAGATTTTCTGGCTGCTCCCGTCGGAGGGGCCAAACAAGCAGGTGACCAAGCTGGGGAACGCTGATGGCTTACTCATATACTGAGAAAAAACGTATCCGCAAGGACTTTAGCAAGTTGCCGGACGTCATGGATGTCCCGTACCTTCTGGCTATCCAGCTGGATTCGTATCGTGAATTCTTGCAGGCGGGAGCGACCAAAGATCAGTTCCGCGACGTGGGCCTGCATGCGGCCTTCAAATCCGTTTTCCCGATCATCAGCTACTCCGGCAATGCTGCGCTGGAGTACGTGGGTTATCGCCTGGGCGAACCGGCATTTGATGTCAAAGAATGCGTGTTGCGCGGTGTTACGTACGCCGTACCTTTGCGGGTAAAAGTCCGCCTGATCATTTTCGACAAAGAATCGTCGAACAAAGCGATCAAGGACATCAAAGAGCAAGAAGTCTACATGGGCGAAATCCCGCTGATGACTGAAAACGGTACCTTCGTAATCAACGGTACCGAGCGTGTAATCGTTTCCCAGCTGCACCGTTCCCCGGGCGTGTTCTTCGACCACGACCGCGGCAAGACGCACAGCTCCGGTAAACTCCTGTACTCCGCGCGGATCATTCCGTACCGCGGTTCGTGGTTGGACTTCGAGTTCGACCCGAAAGACTGCGTGTTCGTGCGTATCGACCGTCGTCGTAAGCTGCCGGCCTCGGTATTGCTGCGCGCGCTCGGTTATACCACTGAGCAAGTGCTGGACGCTTTCTACACCACCAACGTATTCAGCCTGAAGGATGAAACCCTCAAGCTGGAGCTGATCGCTTCGCGTCTGCGTGGTGAAATTGCCGTTCTGGATATCCAGGATGAAAAAGGCAAGGTCATTGTTGAAGCTGGCCGTCGTATCACTGCGCGCCACATCAACCAGATCGAAAAAGCCGGTATCAAAGAGCTGGAAGTACCTCTGGACTACGTCCTGGGTCGTACTACTGCCAAGGTCATCGTTCACCCGGCTACAGGCGAAATCCTGGCCGAGTGCAACACCGAGCTGAACACTGAAATCCTGGCCAAGATCGCCAAGGCTCAGGTTGTTCGTATCGAGACCCTGTACACCAACGATATCGACTGCGGCCCGTTCGTCTCCGACACTCTGAAGATCGACTCCACCAGCAACCAATTGGAAGCGCTGGTCGAGATCTATCGCATGATGCGTCCAGGCGAGCCGCCAACCAAAGACGCTGCCGAGACCCTGTTCAACAACCTGTTCTTCAGCCCTGAGCGCTATGACCTGTCTGCGGTCGGCCGGATGAAGTTCAACCGTCGTATCGGTCGTACCGAGATCGAAGGTTCGGGCGTGCTGTGCAAGGAAGACATCGTTGCGGTTCTGAAGACCCTGGTCGACATCCGTAACGGCAAAGGCATCGTCGATGACATCGACCACCTGGGTAACCGTCGTGTTCGCTGCGTAGGCGAAATGGCTGAAAACCAGTTCCGCGTTGGCCTGGTGCGTGTTGAGCGTGCGGTCAAAGAGCGTCTGTCGATGGCTGAAAGCGAAGGCCTGATGCCGCAAGACCTGATCAACGCCAAGCCAGTGGCTGCGGCGGTGAAAGAGTTCTTCGGTTCCAGCCAGCTTTCCCAGTTCATGGACCAGAACAACCCGCTCTCCGAGATCACCCACAAGCGCCGTGTATCCGCACTGGGCCCGGGCGGTCTGACCCGTGAGCGTGCAGGCTTCGAAGTTCGTGACGTACACCCGACGCACTACGGTCGTGTTTGCCCGATCGAAACGCCGGAAGGTCCGAACATCGGTCTGATCAACTCCCTGGCGGCCTATGCGCGCACCAACCAGTACGGCTTCCTCGAGAGCCCGTACCGTGTGGTGAAAGACGCTCTGGTTACCGACGAGATCGTGTTCCTGTCCGCCATCGAAGAAGCTGATCACGTGATCGCTCAGGCTTCGGCCACGATGAACGACAAGAAAGTCCTGGTCGACGAGCTGGTAGCTGTTCGTCACTTGAACGAGTTCACCGTTAAGGCGCCGGAAGACGTCACCTTGATGGACGTATCGCCGAAGCAGGTAGTTTCGGTCGCAGCGTCGCTGATCCCGTTCCTGGAGCACGATGACGCCAACCGTGCGTTGATGGGTTCCAACATGCAGCGTCAAGCTGTACCAACCCTGCGTGCTGACAAGCCGCTGGTAGGTACCGGCATGGAGCGTAACGTAGCCCGTGACTCCGGCGTTTGCGTCGTGGCTCGTCGTGGTGGCGTGATCGACTCCGTTGATGCAAGCCGTATCGTGGTTCGTGTTGCCGATGACGAAGTTGAAACTGGCGAAGCCGGTGTCGACATCTACAACCTGACCAAATACACCCGCTCGAACCAGAACACCTGCATCAACCAGCGTCCGCTGGTGAGCAAAGGTGATCGCGTTCAGCGTAGCGACATCATGGCCGACGGTCCGTCCACCGACATGGGTGAGCTGGCTCTGGGTCAGAACATGCGCATCGCGTTCATGGCATGGAACGGCTTCAACTTCGAAGACTCCATCTGCCTGTCCGAGCGTGTTGTTCAAGAAGACCGCTTTACCACGATCCACATTCAGGAACTGACCTGTGTGGCGCGTGACACCAAGCTTGGGCCTGAGGAAATCACCGCGGACATCCCGAACGTGGGTGAAGCTGCGCTGAACAAACTGGACGAAGCCGGTATCGTTTACGTAGGTGCTGAAGTAGGCGCAGGCGACATTCTGGTGGGTAAGGTCACTCCGAAAGGCGAGACCCAACTGACTCCGGAAGAAAAACTGCTGCGTGCCATCTTCGGTGAAAAAGCCAGCGACGTTAAAGACACCTCCCTGCGTGTACCTACCGGTACCAAAGGTACTGTCATCGACGTACAGGTCTTCACCCGTGACGGCGTTGAGCGTGATGCTCGTGCACTGTCCATCGAGAAGACCCAACTCGACGAGATCCGCAAGGACCTGAACGAAGAGTTCCGTATCGTTGAAGGCGCGACCTTCGAACGTCTGCGTTCCGCTCTGGTAGGCCACAAGGCTGAAGGCGGCGCAGGCCTGAAGAAAGGTCAGGACATCACCGACGAAATCCTCGACGGTCTTGAGCACGGCCAGTGGTTCAAACTGCGCATGGCTGAAGATGCTCTGAACGAGCAGCTCGAGAAGGCCCAGGCCTACATCGTTGATCGCCGCCGTCTGCTGGACGACAAGTTCGAAGACAAGAAGCGCAAACTGCAGCAGGGCGATGACCTGGCTCCAGGCGTGCTGAAAATCGTCAAGGTTTACCTGGCAATCCGTCGCCGCATCCAGCCGGGCGACAAGATGGCCGGTCGTCACGGTAACAAGGGTGTGGTCTCCGTGATCATGCCGGTTGAAGACATGCCGCACGATGCCAATGGCACCCCGGTCGACGTCGTCCTCAACCCGTTGGGCGTACCTTCGCGTATGAACGTTGGTCAGATCCTTGAAACCCACCTGGGCCTCGCGGCCAAAGGTCTGGGCGAGAAGATCAACCGTATGATCGAAGAGCAACGCAAGGTCGCAGACCTGCGTAAGTTCCTGCACGAGATCTACAACGAGATCGGCGGTCGCAACGAAGAGCTGGACACCTTCTCCGACCAGGAAATCCTGGATCTGGCGAAGAACCTGCGCGGCGGCGTTCCAATGGCTACCCCGGTGTTCGACGGTGCCAAGGAAAGCGAAATCAAGGCCATGCTGAAACTGGCAGACCTGCCAGAAAGCGGCCAGATGCAGCTGTTCGACGGCCGTACCGGCAACAAGTTCGAGCGCCCGGTTACTGTTGGCTACATGTACATGCTGAAGCTGAACCACTTGGTAGACGACAAGATGCACGCTCGTTCTACCGGTTCGTACAGCCTCGTTACCCAGCAGCCGCTGGGTGGTAAGGCTCAGTTCGGTGGTCAGCGTTTCGGGGAGATGGAGGTCTGGGCACTGGAAGCATACGGTGCTGCTTACACTCTGCAAGAAATGCTCACAGTGAAGTCGGACGATGTGAACGGTCGGACCAAGATGTACAAAAACATCGTGGACGGCGATCACCGTATGGAGCCGGGCATGCCCGAGTCCTTCAACGTGTTGATCAAAGAAATTCGTTCCCTCGGCATCGATATCGATCTGGAAACCGAATAACACGTGACGCGAATCGAGAGCGGGGCCGTTAAGCCCGCTCTCTGCTCCGCCAGGAGGAAAGGCCTTGAAAGACCTACTGAATTTGCTGAAAAACCAGGGTCAAGTCGAAGAGTTCGACGCCATCCGTATTGGGTTGGCATCGCCTGAGATGATCCGTTCGTGGTCGTTCGGTGAAGTTAAAAAGCCGGAAACCATCAACTACCGTACGTTCAAACCTGAGCGTGACGGCCTGTTCTGCGCCAAGATCTTTGGCCCGGTAAAGGATTACGAGTGCCTGTGCGGTAAGTACAAGCGCTTGAAGCACCGTGGTGTGATCTGCGAGAAGTGCGGCGTTGAAGTTGCGCTGGCCAAGGTTCGTCGTGAGCGCATGGCGCACATCGAGCTGGCTTCGCCGGTTGCCCACATCTGGTTCCTGAAATCGCTGCCGTCCCGTATCGGCTTGCTGATGGACATGACCCTGCGTGATATCGAACGCGTTCTCTACTTCGAGAGCTATGTCGTTATCGATCCAGGCATGACCACTCTTGAGAAAGGTCAGCTGCTGAACGACGAGCAGTACTTCGAAGCGCTGGAAGAGTTCGGCGACGATTTCGATGCCCGCATGGGTGCCGAAGCTGTCCGTGAACTGCTGCACGCTATCGACCTGGAACACGAGATTGGCCGTCTGCGCGAAGAAATTCCGCAAACCAACTCCGAAACCAAGATCAAGAAACTGTCCAAGCGTCTGAAGTTGATGGAAGCCTTCCAGGGTTCCGGCAACCTGCCAGAGTGGATGGTGCTGACCGTTCTGCCGGTTCTGCCGCCAGACCTGCGTCCGCTGGTACCGTTGGACGGTGGTCGTTTCGCGACGTCCGACCTCAACGACCTGTACCGCCGCGTGATCAACCGTAACAACCGCTTGAAGCGCCTGCTTGACCTGTCCGCTCCGGACATCATCGTGCGTAACGAAAAGCGTATGTTGCAAGAAGCGGTCGATGCCCTGCTCGACAACGGTCGTCGTGGCCGCGCTATCACAGGTTCCAACAAGCGCCCTCTGAAATCCTTGGCTGACATGATCAAGGGTAAGCAAGGTCGTTTCCGTCAGAACTTGCTCGGTAAGCGTGTTGACTACTCCGGTCGTTCGGTAATTACCGTAGGCCCGACCCTGCGTCTGCACCAGTGCGGTCTGCCTAAGAAGATGGCTCTGGAGCTGTTCAAGCCATTCATTTTCGGCAAGCTGGAAATGCGCGGTCTCGCGACCACCATCAAAGCGGCCAAGAAAATGGTCGAGCGCGAACTGCCAGAAGTTTGGGACGTTCTCGCTGAAGTGATTCGCGAACACCCGGTTCTCCTCAACCGTGCACCGACCCTTCACCGTCTGGGTATCCAGGCGTTTGAACCGGTACTGATCGAAGGTAAGGCTATCCAGCTGCACCCTCTGGTCTGTGCTGCGTACAACGCCGACTTCGACGGCGACCAAATGGCCGTGCACGTACCGCTGACACTGGAAGCCCAGTTGGAAGCGCGTGCGTTGATGATGTCGACCAACAACATTCTGTCGCCAGCCAACGGTGAGCCAATCATCGTTCCGTCGCAGGACGTTGTATTGGGTCTGTATTACATGACCCGTGAAGCGATCAACGCCAAGGGCGAAGGTCGTGTGTTCGCTGACCTGCAAGAAGTTGACCGTGTGTTCCGTGCCGGCGAAGCCGCACTGCACGCCAAGGTCAAAGTGCGGATCAACGAAACCGTCAACGACCGTGACGGCGGCAGCGTGAGCGGCACCCGTATTGTCGACACCACCGTCGGCCGTGCGCTGCTGTATCAAGTTGTGCCAAAAGGTCTGTCGTACGACGTCGTCAACCTGCCGATGAAGAAAAAGGCGATCTCCAAGCTGATCAACCAATGCTACCGCGTGGTTGGTCTGAAAGAGACCGTGATCTTCGCTGACCAGTTGATGTACACCGGTTTTGCTTATTCGACCATCTCCGGCGTTTCCATCGGTGTTAACGACTTCGTTATCCCGGATGAAAAAGCCCGCATCATCAACGCTGCTACTGATGAAGTGAAAGAGATCGAAAGCCAGTACGCCTCCGGCCTGGTAACCCAGGGCGAGAAGTACAACAAAGTAATCGACCTTTGGTCCAAGGCGAACGACGAAGTTTCCAAGGCGATGATGGCCAACCTCTCGAAAGAGAAAGTCATCGACCGTCACGGCGACGAAGTTGACCAAGAGTCCTTCAACTCGATGTACATGATGGCCGACTCGGGCGCACGGGGTTCTGCTGCGCAGATCCGTCAGCTCGCCGGTATGCGTGGCCTGATGGCCAAGCCGGACGGTTCCATCATCGAAACGCCGATTACTGCGAACTTCCGTGAAGGTTTGAGCGTACTTCAGTACTTCATCTCCACTCACGGTGCTCGTAAGGGTCTTGCGGATACCGCGTTGAAAACCGCTAACTCCGGTTACCTGACTCGTCGTCTGGTAGACGTTGCACAAGATCTGGTTGTTACCGAGATCGATTGCGGCACCGAGCACGGCCTGCTGATGACTCCGCACATTGAAGGCGGTGACGTTGTGGAGCCGCTGGGTGAGCGCGTATTGGGTCGTGTAATTGCCCGTGACGTATTCAAGCCAGGTACCGAGGAAATCATCGTTCCTGCTGGCACCCTGGTAGATGAGAAGTGGGTAGAGTTCATCGAACTCAACAGCATCGACGAAGTGATCGTTCGCTCGCCGATCAGCTGCGAAACCCGCTACGGCATTTGCGCCAAGTGCTACGGCCGTGACTTGGCCCGTGGTCACCAGGTGAACATCGGTGAAGCGGTCGGCGTTATCGCTGCCCAGTCCATCGGTGAGCCGGGTACCCAGCTGACCATGCGTACGTTCCACATCGGTGGTGCGGCAAGCCGGACCTCCGCAGCCGACAGCGTTCAAGTTAAGAATGGCGGTACCGTCCGTCTGCACAACTTGAAACACGTTGAGCGAGTGGATGGTCACCTGGTTGCTGTGTCCCGTTCCGGTGAGCTGGCAATCGCTGATGACTACGGTCGTGAGCGTGAGCGTTACAAGCTGCCGTACGGTGCTGTGATCTCGGTAAAAGAAGGTGACAAGGTCGACGCTGGCGCAATCGTGGCCAAGTGGGATCCGCACACTCACCCAATCGTTACCGAAATGAAAGGTACCGTGACCTACGTGGGCATGGAAGAAGGCATCACGATCAAGCGTCAGACTGACGAATTGACCGGTATGACCAACATTGAAGTACTCGACGCGAAAGATCGTCCAGCTGCCGGTAAAGACATCCGTCCTGCCGTGAAGATGGTCGATGACAACGGCAAGGACTTGTTGCTGCCAGGCACTGACGTAATCGCTCAGTACTTCCTGCCAGCCAACGCCTTGGTCGGTGTAGCGGACGGTGCGAAGATCGCGATCGGTGATGTTATCGCGCGTATCCCGCAAGAAACTTCGAAAACTCGAGACATCACCGGTGGTCTACCGCGTGTAGCCGACTTGTTCGAAGCTCGTCGTCCGAAAGAAGCGTCGATTCTGGCTGAAGTCAGCGGCACCATCGCGTTCGGTAAAGAGACCAAAGGCAAGCGCCGTCTGGTCATTACTCCGAACGACGGTACCGATCCGTACGAAGAGCTGATTCCGAAGTGGCGTCACCTGAACGTGTTCGAAGGCGAGCAGGTAAACCGCGGCGAAGTTATCTCCGACGGTCCAAGCGATCCACACGACATCCTGCGTCTGCTGGGTGTGAGTGCGCTGGCCAAGTACATCGTTAACGAGATCCAGGACGTTTACCGTCTGCAAGGCGTGAAGATCAACGATAAGCACATCGAGACCATCCTGCGTCAGATGCTGCGTAAAGTTGAAATCGCTGAATCCGGCGATTCCAGTTTCATCAAGGGCGACCAGATGGAACTGACTCACGTACTGGTAGAAAACGAGCGCCTGGCGAACGACGAGAAATTCGTTTCCAAGTTCACTCGTGTGTTGCTGGGTATCACCAAGGCGTCGTTGTCCACTGAGTCGTTCATCTCGGCGGCCTCCTTCCAGGAGACCACTCGCGTACTGACCGAAGCAGCGGTAACCGGCAAGCGCGATTACCTGCGCGGCCTGAAAGAAAACGTGGTTGTGGGTCGTCTGATCCCGGCTGGTACCGGTTTGGCTTACCACAGCGAGCGCAAGCGCCGCCGTGATGCTGACAAGCCGTTGCGCGTAAGCGCCAGTGAAGTGGAAGCTGCACTGACCGAAGCGCTGAACTCAAGCGGTAACTGAGTTCTGCGATAAATAAGTCTGGGCCCTGGCAGCCCCATTCGTCGGATCGAGGCAGTTTTGCCCCGGTTCGACGAGAGGGGAGGTCGGGGCCTTGCCTTGACTGGGGGCAAGATCCTCTTTAGACTCTTGTACCCCTAAATTTGGCGGGAATTCGTTCCTGCCATTTTGCTTTTCTTGCAAGACAATAGCGTCGCAAGACAACAGTGGAGCTAGTAGATGGCAACTATCAACCAGCTGGTACGTCAGCCGCGTAAGCGTATCGTCGAGAAATCCGACGTACCTGCGCTGCAGAACTGCCCGCAACGTCGTGGCGTATGCACCCGTGTGTATACCACCACGCCGAAAAAACCTAACTCGGCACTGCGTAAAGTATGCCGTGTGCGCCTGACCAACGGTTTCGAGGTTTCCTCGTACATCGGTGGTGAAGGTCACAACCTGCAAGAGCACAGCGTGGTACTGATCCGCGGCGGTCGTGTAAAAGACTTGCCAGGTGTTCGTTACCACACCGTACGCGGCTCCTTGGATACTTCCGGCGTTAAAGGTCGTAACCAGGGTCGTTCGAAGTACGGTACCAAAAAGCCTAAGTAGTAGCGGCTTTTTGTAAAACTGAATCATCTAATTTTCTGAGTCGATAAGAGTAAGGTCGGAGGCGTCCCGTAAGGGCACCGATTCCGAGCGAACCTGAAGACCGTTTGAGGGCTTATCCATGCCAAGAAGACGCGTAGCAGCCAAGCGCGAAGTGCTTGACGATCCAAAATACGGAAGCCAAATCCTGGCCAAGTTCATGAATCACGTGATGGAAAGCGGCAAGAAAGCCGTTGCCGAGCGTATCGTTTATGGCGCGCTGGAAAAGGTTAAAGAACGCAAGAACAGCGACCCCCTGGAAATCTTCGAGAAAGCTCTCGACGCCATCGCTCCGCTGGTCGAAGTGAAGTCGCGCCGTGTAGGCGGTGCTACTTACCAGGTTCCGGTTGAAGTTCGCCCGTCCCGTCGTAACGCTCTGGCAATGCGCTGGTTGGTAGACTTCGCCCGTAAGCGCGGCGAGAAGTCTATGGCTCTGCGTTTGGCTGGCGAACTGTTGGACGCTGCTGAAGGTAAAGGTGCTGCTGTTAAGAAGCGTGAAGACGTGCACCGTATGGCTGAAGCTAACAAAGCTTTCTCGCACTACCGCTTCTAATTTTAGCTTCACTAATTTTGCGAGGGCTTTATGGCTCGTACTACTCCGATTAGCCGCTACCGTAACATCGGTATCGTCGCTCACGTGGATGCTGGTAAAACCACCACCACCGAGCGCGTACTGTTTTACACCGGCAAAAGTCACAAAATGGGCGAGGTGCATGACGGCGCCGCGACCACAGACTGGATGGTTCAGGAGCAGGAGCGTGGTATTACCATTACTTCTGCTGCTATTACCGCCTTCTGGAAAGGTTCCGAGAAGCAGTACAAAGACGAGCACCGCTTCAACGTAATCGATACCCCAGGCCACGTAGACTTCACCATTGAAGTTGAGCGTTCCCTGCGCGTACTCGACGGCGCTGTCGTTGTGTTCTGCGGTACCTCGGGTGTTGAGCCTCAGTCGGAAACCGTATGGCGTCAAGCCAACAAATACGGCGTTCCACGTCTTGTTTACGTAAACAAGATGGACCGTGCTGGTGCCAACTTCCTGCGCGTGATCGGTCAGATCAAGCAGCGTCTGGGTCACACTCCGGTGCCAATCCAATTGGCCATCGGTTCCGAAGACAATTTCCAAGGTCAGATCGATCTGATCAACATGGAAGCTGTTTACTGGAATGACGCCGACAAAGGTATGGTTCCTGTTCGCAAGCCTATCCCTGCCGAGCTTCAAGAGCTGGCTGACGAGTGGCGCAACAACATGGTTGAGGCTGCTGCCGAAGCCAGCGAAGAACTGATGAACAAGTACCTCGAAGGTGAAGAACTCACCAACGTGGAAATCAAGGCCGCTCTGCGTCAGCGTACTATCGCTGGTGAGATCGTCTTGGCTGTTTGCGGTTCTTCCTTCAAGAACAAGGGTGTTCCCCTGGTTCTCGACGCCGTTATCGACTTCCTGCCTGCTCCAACCGACATTCCTGCTATCAAGGGTTCCAACCCTGATAACGAGGAAGAAGAGATGGAGCGTCATGCTGACGACAGCGAGCCGTTCTCGGCTCTGGCGTTCAAGATCGCTACCGACCCATTCGTGGGTACTTTGACCTTCGTCCGCGTTTACTCGGGCGTGTTGGCATCCGGCGACGGCGTGATCAACTCGGTTAAAGGCAAGAAAGAGCGCGTGGGTCGTATGGTGCAAATGCACGCAAACGCCCGTGAAGAGATCAAGGAAGTACGCGCTGGTGACATCGCGGCCCTGATCGGCATGAAGGACGTCACCACTGGTGAGACCTTGTGCGACGCTGCCAAGCCAATCATCCTGGTTCGCATGGACTTCCCGGAGCCGGTTATTTCGGTTGCCGTTGAGCCTAAGACCAAGGATGACCAGGAAAAAATGGGTATCGCTCTGGGCAAGCTTGCTCAGGAAGATCCATCTTTCCGCGTTAAAACCGATGAAGAGACTGGTCAGACGATCATCTCTGGCATGGGCGAGTTGCACCTGGACATCCTGGTTGACCGGATGCGCCGTGAGTTCAACGTCGAAGCCAACATTGGTAAGCCTCAGGTTTCCTATCGTGAGCGCATCACGAAGAACTGTGAAATCGAAGGTAAGTTCGTTCGTCAGTCCGGCGGTCGTGGTCAGTTCGGTCACTGCTGGATCCGTTTTGCTCCTGCTGACGAAGGTCAGGAAGGTCTGCAATTCGTGAACGAAGTAGTTGGTGGTGTGGTTCCTAAGGAATACATCCCGGCTATCCAGAAGGGCATCGAAGAGCAGATGAAGAACGGTGTTGTTGCCGGCTATCCGCTGATCGGCCTGAAAGCAACCGTTTTTGACGGTTCTTACCACGACGTCGACTCCAACGAGATGGCGTTTAAGGTGGCTGCCTCCATGGCAACCAAGCAACTGGCCCAGAAGGGCGGTGGTGAGTTGCTTGAGCCAATCATGGCGGTAGAAGTTGTTACACCTGAAGACTATATGGGTGATGTCATGGGCGACCTTAACCGTCGTCGCGGCATGATCTTGGGTATGGAAGACACGGTTTCCGGCAAAGTGATTCGCGCCGAGGTTCCGTTGGGTGAGATGTTCGGTTATGCGACCGACGTTCGCTCCATGTCCCAGGGTCGCGCAAGCTACTCTATGGAATTCAAAAAATACAACACAGCTCCGGCGCACATCGCTGAAACTGTATCCAAAAAACAAGGCTGATTCAGTCCTTTAGGCAAGGAGTTAATTGTCGTGGCTAAAGAAAAATTTGATCGTTCCCTACCGCACGTAAACGTTGGCACCATCGGCCACGTTGACCACGGTAAAACCACTCTGACCGCAGCTCTGACTCGCGTCTGCTCCGAAGTTTTCGGTTCCGCAGTCGTTGATTTCGATAAAATCGACAGCGCTCCAGAAGAAAAAGCTCGTGGTATCACCATCAACACCGCGCACGTAGAGTACAACTCTTCGATTCGTCACTACGCTCACGTTGACTGCCCAGGTCACGCTGACTACGTGAAGAACATGATCACTGGTGCTGCCCAGATGGACGGCGCGATCCTGGTTTGCTCGGCCGCTGATGGTCCGATGCCACAAACCCGTGAGCACATCCTGCTGTCCCGTCAGGTAGGCGTTCCGTACATCGTGGTTTTCCTGAACAAGGCTGACCTGGTAGACGACGCTGAGCTGCTGGAACTGGTTGAGATGGAAGTGCGCGATCTGCTGAGCACTTACGACTTCCCAGGCGACGACACTCCGATCATCATCGGTTCCGCTCGTATGGCTCTGGAAGGCAAAGACGACAACGAAATGGGTACCACCGCTGTTAAGCGTCTGGTAGAAACTCTGGACAGCTACATCCCAGAGCCAGTTCGTCTGACCGACAAGCCGTTCCTGATGCCAATCGAAGACGTATTCTCGATCTCCGGTCGTGGTACTGTTGTTACTGGTCGTATCGAGCGCGGTATCGTTCGCGTTCAAGATGCGCTGGAAATCGTTGGTCTGCGTGACACCACCAACACCGTCTGCACTGGTGTTGAAATGTTCCGTAAGCTGCTCGACGAAGGTCGTGCTGGCGAGAACTGCGGCGTTCTGCTGCGTGGTACTAAGCGTGACGACGTTGAGCGTGGCCAGGTTCTGGTTAAGCCGGGTTCGGTTAAGCCGCACACCAAGTTCACCGCAGAAGTTTACGTTCTGAGCAAAGAAGAAGGCGGTCGTCACACTCCGTTCTTCAAAGGCTACCGTCCTCAGTTCTACTTCCGTACTACTGACGTGACTGGTAACTGCCAGCTGCCAGAAGGCGTTGAAATGGTAATGCCAGGCGATAACATCCAAATGGAAGTTACCCTGATCAAAACCATCGCAATGGAAGACGGTCTGCGCTTCGCAATTCGTGAAGGCGGCCGTACCGTTGGTGCTGGTGTTGTAGCTAAAATCATCGAGTAAGCTCTTTTTGAGTTAGCTTGAAGTTTTGAAAAAGCCCCCGCTCAGCGGGGGCTTTTTTTATTGGGTTGACACCTATCTGGGCCGTCTATAGAATTGCGCCTCCTTTTAACGGGCGTATTGCGCTCGGTGGGAATAGCAGCCGGAGTCTGAAATCCAATGCAAAATCAGCAAATCCGTATCAGGTTGAAGGCTTTTGACCATCGCCTGATCGACCAATCCACCCAGGAAATCGTGGAAACCGCGAAACGTACTGGTGCTCAAGTGCGTGGTCCAATTCCACTGCCTACCCGTAAAGAGCGGTTCACCGTTCTGGTCTCCCCGCACGTCAACAAAGACGCGCGTGACCAGTACGAGATCCGTACTCATAAGCGCGTACTGGACATCGTCCAGCCAACGGATAAAACCGTTGATGCACTTATGAAGCTTGATCTGGCGGCCGGTGTGGAAGTACAGATCAGCCTCGGCTAAGACTTGGGTCTTAGTCGTGTAACGCTCTGAAATGGGCGGCCATAGCGGGTGAAAGCCCCGTACACTCATGAGGTTTACAACATGACTATTGGTGTAGTCGGTCGTAAATGCGGTATGACCCGTATTTTCACCGAAGAAGGTGTCTCCATTCCGGTCACGGTCATTGAGATCGAACCGAATCGCGTCACCCAGTTCAAAACTGAAGAAACCGATGGCTATCGTGCAGTGCAAGTCACTGTCGGCGAGCGTCGTGCTTCGCGTGTGACTGCTGCTCAAGCAGGTCACTTCGCTAAAGCAAACGTTGCAGCTGGTCGTACTGTTATGGAGTTCCGTCTTGAAGATGGCGACTACCAGGCTGGCGATCTGATCAACGCTGAAATCTTCGCCGCTGGTCAACTGGTTGATGTAACCGGTCAGTCCAAAGGTAAAGGCTTCCAGGGTACGATCAAGCGTTGGAATTTCCGTGGCCAAGACAACACTCACGGTAACTCCGTTTCCCACCGCGTCCCGGGCTCTATTGGCCAGTGCCAGACTCCTGGTCGTGTATTCAAGGGCAAAAAAATGTCCGGTCATATGGGCGCTGAGCGCGTGACCGTGCAGTCCCTCGAAGTAGTGCGCGTCGACGCTGAACGCAATCTGTTGTTGGTCAAGGGTGCTGTTCCTGGCGCTACTGGCGGCAACCTGGTTGTACGTCCAGCGGCCAAGGCTCGCGGTTAAGGGGAAGCTGACATGCAATTAAATGTAAATGACGCTCAAGCGATCGAAGTTTCCGAACTGACATTTGGCGGCGAATTCAACGAGACGCTGGTTCACCAAGCAGTCGTGGCCTACATGGCCGGCGGCCGTCAAGGTAGCAAGCAGCAAAAGACCCGTTCCGACGTACGTGGTGGCGGTAAGCGCCCTTGGCGTCAGAAAGGCACTGGCCGTGCTCGTGCCGGTACTATCCGTAGCCCAATCTGGCGTGGCGGCGGTACCACTTTCGCAGCTCGTCCGCAGGATCACTCGCAGAAGCTCAACAAGAAGATGTACCGCGCAGCTCTGCGCTCCATCCTTGCTGAACTCGTGCGTACTGACCGTCTGGTCGTGGTTCAGGACTTCGCTGTTGAAAGCCCGAAAACCAAAGATCTGCTGGGCAAACTGAACAACATGAGCCTGACCGACGTTTTGATCGTGTCGGAAGCTGTTGATCAGAACCTGTACCTGGCTGCTCGTAACCTGCCACACGTTGATGTACGTGACGTGCAAGGTTCCGATCCAGTTAGTCTGATCGCATACGACAAGGTGTTGATCACCGTGTCGGCCGTGAAGAAATTCGAGGAGCTGCTGGGATGAACCAGGAACGCGTATTTAAAGTTCTGCTTGGCCCGCACGTTTCCGAAAAGGCTACGGTTCTGGCTGACAAGAAAGGCCAGTTCGTTTTCAAGGTTGCAACTGACGCAACCAAGCTGGAAATCAAGAAGGCCGTCGAAAGCCTGTTCAGCGTGAAAGTTGAGCGTGTTACTACCCTGAATGTTCTGGGTAAGAGCAAGCGCACTGCTCGCGGTCTGGGCAAGCGTAATGACTGGAAGAAGGCAGTTATCTCCCTTCAGCCAGGCCAAGATCTCGATTTCAGCAGCAGTGCTGAGTAAGGAAGGGGTGCATCATGGCAATCGTTAAATGCAAACCGACTTCCCCTGGCCGCCGTTTTGTGGTCAAGGTGGTCAACCAGGAGCTGCATAAAGGCGCTCCTCACGCACCGCTGCTCGAGAAAAAATCGAAGTCTGGTGGTCGTAACAACAATGGTCGTATTACCACTCGTCACATCGGTGGTGGCCATAAGCAGCATTATCGTCTGGTCGACTTCCGTCGCAACGACAAAGATGGCATCTCTGCCACTGTCGAGCGTATCGAATACGATCCAAACCGTACTGCTCACATCGCTCTGCTGCTGTACGCAGATGGCGAGCGTCGCTACATCATCGCCCCTAAAGGCGTGAGCGCTGGCGACCAGCTGATCGCAGGTGCTCTGGCACCGATCAAGCCGGGCAACGCTCTGCAACTGCGCAACATTCCAGTTGGTAGCACCGTACACGGCATCGAATTGAAGCCAGGTAAAGGCGCACAGATCGCTCGTTCCGCTGGTGCTTCGGCTCAGCTGATCGCTCGTGAAGGTGTCTACGTGACCCTGCGTCTGCGTTCTGGTGAGATGCGTAAAGTGCTGGCTGAATGCCGTGCGACCTTGGGCGAAGTCTCGAACTCCGAGCACAGCCTGCGTTCGCTGGGTAAAGCTGGTGCCAAACGCTGGCGTGGCGTTCGCCCAACCGTTCGTGGTGTTGCCATGAACCCGGTTGACCACCCACACGGTGGTGGTGAAGGTCGTACCTCTGGTGGTCGTCATCCGGTATCGCCATGGGGCTTCCCGACTAAGGGCGCGAAGACTCGTGGTAATAAGCGTACCGACAAAATGATCGTCCGTCGTCGCAAGTAAATAGAGGGATACGACAGTGCCACGTTCTCTGAAAAAAGGTCCTTTTATTGATCTTCACCTACTGAAGAAGATCGAAGTGGCGGCGGAAAAGAATGATCGCAAACCAGTTAAGACCTGGTCGCGTCGTTCTATGATCCTGCCACAAATGGTCGGTCTGACCATCGCAGTACACAACGGTCGTCAACACGTCCCAGTTCTCGTTAACGAAGACATGGTCGGCCACAAACTGGGCGAGTTTGCCGGTACCCGCACTTATCGTGGGCACGTGGCAGACAAGAAAGCCAAGCGTTAAGGGGTTAGGAAATGGAAGTAGCCGCTAAGTTGTCGGGCGCTCGAATCTCCGCCCAGAAAGCCCGCTTGGTCGCCGACCAGATCCGCGGGAAGAAGGTGGGCGAAGCGCTCAACCTGTTGGCTTTCAGCAGTAAGAAAGCCGCCGAGATCATGAAGAAAGTGCTGGAGTCGGCCGTAGCCAACGCCGAGCATAACGAAGGCGCAGACGTTGATGACCTGAAGGTCAGCACCGTTTTCGTCAACGAAGGGCGTTCGCTGAAGCGCATCATGCCACGTGCCAAAGGCCGTGCTGATCGCATCGTCAAGCGGTCTTGCCATATCACTGTCAAGGTTGCTGACAAGTAACGGAGTCGAAGAGATGGGTCAGAAAGTACATCCCATTGGCATTCGCCTGGGAATCGTCAAGGAGCACACCTCCGTCTGGTACGCAGACGGTCGGACTTATGCGGACTATTTGTTCGCTGATCTGAAGGTGCGTGAGTATCTCCAAGACAAACTAAAAAGCGCGTCCGTAAGCCGTATCGATATCCATCGTCCGGCCCAAACTGCACGTATCACCATCCACACCGCTCGTCCAGGTATCGTTATCGGGAAGAAAGGTGAAGATGTTGAGAAACTGCGTCAGGACCTGACCAAGCAAATGGGTGTGCCTGTGCACATCAATATCGAAGAGATCCGTAAGCCGGAGCTCGACGGTATGCTGGTTGCGCAGAGCGTAGCTCAGCAGCTGGAGCGTCGCGTAATGTTCCGTCGCGCTATGAAGCGCGCCGTACAGAACGCCATGCGCATTGGTGCCAAAGGCATCAAAATCCAAGTGAGCGGTCGTCTCGGCGGTGCTGAAATCGCACGTACTGAATGGTATCGCGAAGGTCGTGTGCCACTGCACACCCTGCGTGCCGACATCGACTATGCCAACTACGAAGCTCACACCACTTACGGTGTGATCGGTGTAAAGGTTTGGATCTTCAAAGGCGAAGTAATTGGTGGTCGCCAAGAAGAACTGAAACCACAAGCACCAGCGCCTCGTAAAAAAGCTGCTAAGTAAGGGGTACGCCAAATGTTGCAACCTAAGCGTACGAAGTTCCGCAAGCAGATGACAGGCCACAACCGTGGTCTGGCTCAGCGCGGTAGCAAAGTCAGCTTCGGCGAGTTCGCGCTGAAGTCTGTAGCTCGTGGTCGTCTCACCGCTCGTCAGATCGAGTCAGCGCGTCGTGCACTGACCCGTCACGTAAAACGTGGCGGCAAGATCTGGATCCGTGTATTCCCGGACAAGCCGATCTCCAAGAAGCCTCTCGAAGTGCGGATGGGTAAAGGTAAGGGTAACGTGGAATATTGGGTTGCCCAGATTCAGCCAGGCAAAGTCCTGTATGAAATCGAGGGTGTTACTGAAGAGCTGGCGCGTGAGGCTTTCGCCCTGGCTGCTGCAAAGCTGCCGCTCGCCACCTCCTTTGTTAAACGGACGGTGATGTGATGAAAGCGAATGAACTTCGTGAAAAATCCGCACAGCAGCTGAACGAGCAACTGCTCGGCTTGCTGCGCGACCAGTTCAATCTGCGTATGCAGAAAGCAACTGGCCAGTTGGGGCAGTCTCATCTGCTCTCGCAAGTTAAGCGTGACATCGCTCGCGTGAAGACTGTGCTCAACCAGCAGGCAGGTAAGTGATCATGGCTGAAGCCGAAAAGACTGTCCGTACGCTGACTGGCCGTGTTGTCAGCGACAAGATGGACAAAACCATCACCGTACTGATCGAGCGTCGCGTTAAGCACCCGATCTACGGTAAATATGTTAAGCGTTCGACTAAGCTGCACGCGCACGACGAAACCAATCAGTGCCACATCGGCGACAAAGTCACTATTCGTGAAACTCGTCCGCTGGCCAAGACCAAGTCTTGGGCACTGGTTGATGTTCTCGAACGCGCTGTGGAAGTCTAAGGACTAGGGGTCGGAGAAATTATATGATTCAGACTCAATCCATGCTCGATGTGGCCGATAACAGCGGCGCTCGCCGTGTTATGTGCATCAAGGTGCTGGGTGGCTCCCATCGTCGTTACGCTGGTATCGGTGACATCATCAAAGTTACCGTGAAGGAAGCAATTCCTCGCGGTAAAGTGAAAAAAGGCCAAGTGATGACTGCTGTTGTAGTCCGCACTCGTCACGGCGTACGCCGTGCTGATGGCTCCATTATCCGCTTTGATGGCAACGCTGCTGTTCTTCTGAACAACAAGCAAGAGCCGATCGGCACCCGTATCTTTGGGCCAGTGACCCGTGAACTTCGTACTGAGAAGTTCATGAAGATCGTCTCGCTCGCCCCAGAAGTGCTGTAAGGAGATCCGACATGCAAAAGATTCGTCGTGACGACGAGATCATCGTGATCGCCGGCAAAGACAAAGGTAAGCGCGGTAAGGTGCTTAAGGTTCTCGCTAATAACCGTCTGGTTATCGGCGGTCTGAACCTGGTTAAGCGTCATACCAAGCCTAACCCGATGTCGGGCGTGCAGGGCGGTATCGTCGAGAAAGAAGCTCCGCTGGATGCTTCTAACGTCGCCATCTTCAACGGCGAAACCAACAAGGCTGACCGCGTTGGTTTCAAAGTAGAAGACGGTAAGAAAATTCGTGTCTTCAAGTCGACCCAAAAAGCGGTTGATGCTTGAACACTGCTAGGTAGATTAGACCATGGCACGACTACAAGAGATTTACCGGAAGGAAATCGCCCCTAAGCTTAAGGAAGAACTTAAGCTTGGGAACGTGATGGAAGTTCCGCGCGTTACCAAAATCACCCTGAACATGGGTCTGGGCGAAGCGATCGGCGACAAAAAAGTCATCGAGCACGCTGTTGCTGACCTGGAAAAGATCACCGGCCAGAAAGTCGTTGTGACCTACGCTCGCAAATCCATCGCTGGCTTTAAAGTCCGTGAAGGTTGGCCGATCGGCGTCAAAGTGACCCTGCGCCGTGAGCGTATGTACGAGTTCCTGGATCGTCTGCTGTCGATCTCCCTGCCTCGGGTTCGCGACTTCCGCGGCCTGAATGCCAAGTCCTTCGATGGTCGTGGTAACTACAGCATGGGCGTGAAAGAGCAGATCATCTTCCCGGAAATCGACTACGACAAGATCGATGCTCTCCGCGGTCTGGACATCACCCTGACCACCACTGCCAAGAACGATGATGAAGGTCGCGCCCTGTTGCGTGCTTTCAAATTCCCGTTCCGCAACTGATTGGAGTAGGACCATGGCCAAGATGAGCATGAAAAACCGCGAGCTGAAGCGTCAGCTCACGGTTGCCAAGTACGCCAAGAAGCGTGCAGCACTGAAAGCAATCATCGTTGATCTGAACGCAAGTCCAGAAGCGCGTTGGGAAGCTACAGTTGCTCTGCAGAAGCAGCCACGTGACGCAAGCGCTTCGCGCATGCGTAACCGCTGCCGCCTGACCGGTCGTCCACACGGCGTTTACCGCAAGTTCGGCCTCGGCCGTAACAAACTGCGTGAAGCGGCAATGCGTGGTGACGTTCCAGGTCTGGTTAAAGCCAGCTGGTAAGTACTTTCAACGTCCAGGTGGTTGGAATCGCAAGATAACGACCACCGGTGACCTTGAATCTGGAACAAGCCCCTTTTGGGGCTTGTTTCATTTCCGGAGTGTGTCTAAAATACGCGGCTCGCCTGAGCCCGTGTTTTTTACCCGGAGATTCTCGGCGACATATGTAGCCGCAAGGCTAATTTTTTTGTATTAGGAGCGTCTAGCCCATGAGTATGCAGGACCCGTTAGCGGACATGCTAACTCGTATCCGTAATGCCCAGATGGCTGAAAAGTCCGTCGTAAGCATGCCATCTTCCAAGTTGAAGGTAGCTGTTGCCAAAGTCCTGAAAGACGAAGGCTACATTGCGGGTTATCAGATCAGCAGCGATGTAAAAGCTCTGCTGTCCATCGAGCTGAAGTACTTCGAAGGCCGTTCGGTCATCGAGGAAGTGAAGCGCGTTAGCCGTCCAGGCCTGCGTCAGTACAAGTCCGCTGAAGATCTGCCGAAAGTTCGTGGCGGTCTGGGCGTGTCTATCGTCTCCACCAACAAAGGTGTGATGACGGATCGTGCTGCGCGCGCTGCCGGTGTCGGCGGCGAAGTTCTTTGCACTGTGTTCTAAGGGGGGATAAGCATGTCTCGCGTCGCTAAGAACCCCGTTAAGCTGCCAGCCGGTGTCGAAGTCAAATTCGCAGGCCAACAGCTTTCGGTGAAGGGTGCCAAGGGTACTCTTGAACTGAACATCCATTCGTCCGTTGAGATCGTTGAAGAAGCTGGTGAGCTGCGTTTCGCTGCTCGCAATGGCGATCAACAAACTCGCGCAATGGCCGGTACCACGCGTGCGTTGGTAAACAACATGGTCCAAGGCGTAAGCCAAGGCTTCGAGCGTAAGCTCCAGCTGGTCGGTGTTGGTTACAAAGCGCAAGCAAAAGGCACGGTTTTGAACCTGGCCCTTGGCTTCTCGCACCCAGTGGATTACGAACTGCCGGAAGGCATCACCGCTGAGACCCCTAGCCAGACCGATATCCTGATCAAGGGCATCGATAAGCAGCTGGTAGGTCAAGTGGCCGCTGAGATCCGCGACTTCCGTCCACCAGAGCCGTACAAAGGCAAAGGTGTGCGCTACGCGGACGAAGTCGTCCGTCGTAAAGAAGCCAAGAAGAAGTAGGGCATAGCAAATGACCGACAAAAAAGTTACTCGACTGCGTCGCGCTCGCAAAGCACGCCTGAAAATGCACGAACTCGAAGTCGTGCGTCTCTGCGTGTTCCGCTCGTCGCAGCACATCTACGCCCAGGTCATCTCGGCCGACGGCAACAAAGTCCTGGCAAGCGCCTCGACTTTGGATAAAGAACTGCGTGATGGTGCCACTGGCAACATCGACGCGGCCACAAAGGTTGGCCAGCTGGTCGCTACGCGTGCTAAGGCCGCTGGCGTCTCGCAAGTGGCTTTCGACCGCTCTGGCTTCAAGTACCACGGTCGCGTGAAAGCGCTGGCTGATGCTGCTCGTGAAGCTGGGCTGGAGTTCTAAGTTATGTCAAATAACGACCAAAAGCGCGACGAAGGCTACATTGAGAAGCTGGTTCAAGTTAACCGCGTAGCCAAAACCGTTAAAGGCGGCCGTATCTTCACTTTCACCGCGTTGACCGTGGTTGGTGATGGTAAAGGCCGTGTTGGCTTCGGCCGTGGCAAGTCGCGTGAAGTGCCTGCTGCGATCCAGAAGGCAATGGAAGCTGCTCGCCGCAACATGATCCAAGTTGACCTGAACGGCACCACTCTGCAGTACGCTATGAAGTCCGCCCATGGCGCTTCGAAGGTGTACATGCAGCCTGCTTCTGAAGGTACCGGTATCATCGCTGGCGGCGCTATGCGTGCTGTCCTCGAAGTTGCTGGCGTTCAGAACGTTCTGGCCAAGTGCTACGGCTCGACTAACCCGGTAAACGTGGTTCACGCCACTTTCAAAGGTTTGAAAGCTATGCAATCTCCTGAGTCCATCGCTGCTAAGCGTGGTCTGACTATCAAGGAGATCTTCTGATCATGGCTACCGTTAAAGTAACGCTGATCAAAAGCATGACCGGCCGCATCCCTAACCACAAACTGTGCGTTAAAGGTTTGGGTCTGCGTCGCATCGGTCACACTGTAGAAGTCCTGGATACTCCCGAGAATCGTGGGATGATCAACAAGGCTTACTACATGCTGCGTGTAGAGGGTTAATCGATGAAACTCAATGATCTGAGTCCAGCGCCGGGTTCCCGTCGCGAAAAGCATCGTCCGGGCCGTGGTATCGGTAGCGGTTTGGGTAAGACTGGTGGCCGTGGCCACAAAGGTCAAACCTCCCGCTCCGGTGGCACCATTGCTCCAGGCTTTGAAGGCGGTCAACAGCCGCTGCATCGTCGCCTGCCTAAGTTCGGTTTCGTATCCCTGAAAGCCATGGATCGCGCAGAAGTGCGTCTGTCCGAGCTGGCTAAAGTGGAAGGCGACATCGTTACTGTGCAGACCCTGAAAGATGCCAACGTGATCAACGTCAACGTACAGCGTGTGAAAATCATGCTGTCCGGTGAAGTGACTCGCGCTGTCACTATCGGCAAGGGAATCGGCGCCACCAAAGGTGCGCGTTCGGCTATCGAAGCAGCTGGCGGCAAGTTCGAGGAATAAATGGCTAAGCAAGGTGCTCTCTCAGCGCTCGGCAAAGGCGGTATGTCTGAACTTTGGGCTCGTCTGCGTTTTCTGTTCCTGGCGATTATCGTCTACCGAATAGGCGCACACATCCCGGTTCCAGGTATCAACCCGGACCGACTCGCAGACCTGTTTCGACAGAATGAGGGGACCATTCTTAGCTTGTTCAACATGTTTTCCGGCGGCGCGCTGGAGCGGATGAGTATCTTTGCACTGGGGATCATGCCGTACATTTCGGCATCGATCATCATGCAGTTGATGACCGCCGTCAGCCCGCAGCTGGAGCAGTTGAAGAAGGAAGGTGAAGCTGGCCGTCGCAAGATTAGCCAGTACACCCGCTACGGCACTGTCATCCTCGCCCTGGTTCAAGCTATCGGCATGTCCGTTGGCCTGGCGGGGCAGGGTGTTGCGTTCACTGGTGACTTTGGCTTCCATTTCGTCGCGGTATCCACGTTTGTGGCTGGTGCGATGTTCATGATGTGGCTGGGTGAGCAGATTACTGAGCGCGGTGTTGGTAACGGTATCTCGATGTTGATTTTCGCAGGTATCGTCGCCGGTCTTCCGAGAGCAATCGGGCAGTCTTTCGAGTCTGCGCGTCAGGGTGATATCAATATCTTCGCCTTGGTTGCCATCGGTTTGCTGGCAGTAGCGATTATCGGTTTTGTGGTGTTCATTGAGCGTGGCCAGCGTCGTATTGCTGTTCACTACGCCAAGCGTCAGCAGGGCCGTAAGGTCTTCGCTGCGCAGACCAGCCACTTGCCGCTGAAAGTGAATATGGCCGGTGTTATCCCGGCAATTTTCGCGAGCAGCATTTTGCTGTTTCCGGCTTCGTTGGGTACCTGGTTTGGTCAGTCTGAAAATATGGGCTGGCTGCAGGACCTCTCTCAGTCGATCGCTCCTGGTCAGCCGTTGAATATTCTGCTGTTTAGTGCAGGGATTATTTTCTTCTGCTTCTTCTATACGGCGTTGATGTTCAATCCGAAAGACGTAGCGGAAAACCTGAAGAAGTCCGGTGCCTTTATTCCGGGCATCCGTCCAGGTGAGCAGTCTGCGCGCTACATTGATGGCGTTCTTACTCGTTTGACCCTGTTCGGTGCTCTATATATGACGGCCGTGTGCTTGCTGCCCCAGTTCCTGGTGGTTGCAGCAAACGTTCCGTTCTACCTTGGCGGGACCTCGTTGCTGATCGTCGTCGTGGTTGTGATGGACTTCATGTCCCAAGTACAATCGCACCTCGTTTCGCACCAGTACGAATCCCTGATGAAGAAAGCCAACCTGAAGGGCTACGGCAGCGGCATGTTGCGCTGAGTACCCATAAGGTTCGAGGAGTTGGTGATGAAAGTTCGTGCATCGGTGAAAAAGCTGTGCCGTAACTGCAAGATTATTCGCCGCGAAGGTGTTGTTCGAGTAATTTGCAGCGCGGAACCGCGTCACAAACAGCGCCAAGGCTGAGTGTGATCCGCTTGAAGCCCGGCAGCTAGTGCGCTGCCGGGTTGATTATTTGTTATTACAGCGATATTATCTCGCGCCCTATTTCTTGGCTTCCGGGGCGTAGGTAGCTGTCAATTGGAGTCCCACTGAATGGCCCGTATTGCAGGCGTTAACATTCCAGATAACAAGCACACTGTTATCTCGCTGACCTACATCTATGGTGTTGGTCGCACTACTGCGCAGAAGATTTGCGCAGTTGCTGGGGTAAACCCAGCCGCTAAGATCAAGGATCTGAGCGACGAGCAGATTGAACAGCTGCGTGGCGAAGTGGCGAAGTTCACCACTGAAGGTGACCTGCGTCGCGAAATCAACATGAAAATCAAGCGTTTGATGGACCTCGGTTGCTATCGCGGTCTGCGTCATCGTCGTGGTCTTCCAGTACGCGGTCAGCGTACCAAGACTAACGCGCGTACCCGTAAAGGTCCGCGTAAGCCGATCCGCAAGTAATCGCCCCAGCGAATCGACAGGAAAATTATCATGGCAAAACCTGCTGCTCGTCCTCGTAAAAAAGTTAAAAAGACAGTGGTTGATGGCATCGCCCACATCCATGCTTCTTTTAACAACACAATCGTGACCATCACCGACCGTCAAGGTAACGCGCTGTCTTGGGCTACCTCTGGTGGTTCGGGTTTCCGCGGTTCCCGCAAGTCCACCCCGTTCGCTGCTCAAGTAGCTGCTGAACGTGCTGGTCAAGCTGCGCTGGAATACGGCCTGAAAAACCTCGACGTTAACGTCAAAGGTCCAGGTCCAGGTCGTGAGTCTGCTGTCCGTGCTTTGAACGGCTGTGGCTATAAGATCGCCAGCATCACCGACGTGACGCCAATCCCGCACAACGGGTGCCGTCCGCCGAAGAAGCGCCGCGTGTAATCCAGGAGATTGTAAAGAATGGCTCGTTACATTGGTCCAAAATGCAAACTCGCTCGTCGCGAAGGCACCGATCTCTTCCTGAAGAGCGGCGTGCGCGCGATCGAATCGAAGTGCAACATTGAAGCAGCACCTGGTATCCACGGCCAACGCCGCGGTCGCCAGTCCGACTACGGCACCCAACTGCGTGAAAAGCAGAAGGTCCGTCGTATCTACGGCGTTCTCGAGCGTCAGTTCAGCGGCTACTACAAAGAAGCTGCTGGCAAGAAAGGTGCAACCGGTGAAAACCTGCTGCAACTGCTCGAATGCCGTCTGGACAACGTTGTATACCGTATGGGCTTTGGTTCGACTCGTGCCGAATCCCGTCAGCTGGTATCGCACAAGTCGATCAGCGTTAACGGTCAGACCGTAAACGTTCCGTCCTACCAGGTTCGTGCTGGTGACGTGGTCGCAGTTCGCGAGAAAGCAAAAAACCAACTTCGCATTGTCCAAGCTCTCGATCTGTGTGCCCAACGTGGCCGCGTAGAATGGGTAGAAGTAGACACTGAGAAGAAGTCGGGCGTTTTCAAGAACGTTCCTGCTCGCAGTGATCTGTCCGCCGACATCAACGAAAGCCTGATTGTCGAGCTCTACTCCAAGTAAGGGCTAGAAAATAGGTGCATCCATGCAGATTTCGGTAAATGAGTTCCTGACACCCCGCCACATTGATGTGCAGGTTGTCAGTCCAACCCGCGCCAAGATCACTCTCGAGCCTCTCGAGCGTGGTTTTGGCCACACCCTGGGCAACGCGCTGCGCCGCATCCTGTTGTCCTCAATGCCCGGCTGTGCAGTAGTCGAGGCCGAGATTGACGGTGTGCTCCACGAGTACAGCGCCATCGAAGGTGTACAGGAAGACGTAATTGAAATCCTGTTGAACCTTAAAGGTCTGGCTATCAAGCTGCACGGCCGTGACGAAGTTACGCTGACCTTGTCGAAGAAGGGTTCGGGGGTGGTTACCGCTGCCGATATTCAGCTGGATCATGATGTCGAGATCGTTAACCCCGATCACGTAATCGCTAACCTGGCGTCTAACGGCGCCCTGAACATGAAGCTCACCGTAGCTCGTGGTCGTGGTTATGAACCGGCCGACTCGCGTCAGAGCGATGAAGACGAAAGCCGCAGCATTGGTCGCTTGCAGCTTGACTCTTCGTTCAGCCCGGTTCGCCGTATCGCATACGTGGTGGAAAACGCCCGTGTCGAGCAGCGTACTAACCTGGACAAGCTGGTTATTGATCTGGAAACCAACGGTACTCTGGATCCTGAAGAGGCTATCCGCCGCGCTGCAACCATTCTGCAACAGCAGTTGGCTGCGTTCGTCGACCTCAAAGGTGACAGCGAACCAGTGGTAATCGAGCAGGAAGACGAGATCGATCCGATCCTGCTTCGCCCGGTTGACGATCTGGAACTGACTGTACGTTCGGCTAACTGCCTTAAGGCGGAAAACATTTACTACATCGGCGACCTGATTCAGCGTACCGAAGTAGAACTGTTGAAGACTCCGAACCTGGGCAAGAAATCCTTGACTGAAATCAAGGACGTTCTGGCCTCCCGCGGTCTGTCCCTCGGCATGCGCCTCGACAACTGGCCGCCTGCAAGTCTTAAGAAGGACGACAAGGCGACTGCCTGATCGTCGTAATCACCGAACGTGAGTTTGGTAAGGAATGAACCATGCGTCATCGTAAAAGTGGTCGTCACCTGAGCCGTACCAGCTCGCACCGCAAGGCCATGTTCCAAAACATGGCGGTGTCGCTGTTCGAGCACGAGCTGATCAAAACTACACTGCCGAAAGCTAAAGAACTGCGTCGCGTTGCTGAGCCGCTGATCACTTTGGCCAAGACAGACAGCCTGGCTAACCGCCGTTTGGCTTTCGACCGTACTCGTTCGAAAGCTATCGTTGGTAAGCTCTTCAACGACCTGGGCAAGCGTTACGCTACCCGTGAGGGTGGCTACCTGCGCATCCTCAAGTGCGGTTTCCGCGCTGGCGACAACGCGCCTATGGCGTACGTCGAGTTGGTTGATCGTGCTACTGCCGGCGAAGCTGTAAGCGCCGAGTAAGACGTCAGTCTGTAACGAAGAACCGGGCCTAGTGCCCGGTTTTTTGTGCGCGTAATAAAAGCGCGATTTGTACAAGCTTCCCCAGGTTGTGCTCGGCACTATGGACGTTGGAGTTGTTGGTAGTAATTTTCTATTGATGTCCGCAATTTAATGAATTTGTGGGTGTCATGTTGATGATCAATACTCTCCACCAAGCCGATTAGCCGGCAGTTCCAAGTCCGACCTGAGGAATATGCACATGAGCCAGAATAAAATCCTTACCACCGCAAGCGGTGCTCCCGTTGCGGACAACCAGAATTCCCGCTCCGCCGGCCCACGCGGCCCGTTGCTGCTCGACGATTTTCATCTGATCGAGAAGCTTGCTCACTTCAACCGTGAAAACATTCCCGAGCGTCGTGTGCACGCTAAAGGTTCGGGTGCCTACGGTACCTTTACCGTTACCCAAGACATTACCCAATACACCAGTGCCAAGCTGTTCGAGTCCGTTGGTAAGCAAACCCCGACATTCCTGCGCTTTTCCACTGTGGGCGGCGAGCGTGGCTCGGCAGATACCGAGCGCGACCCACGTGGCTTCGCCTTGAAGTTCTACACCGAGGAAGGCAACTGGGACATCGTGGGTAACAATACCCCCGTGTTCTTCATTCGCGACCCGCTGAAATTTCCTGACTTCATTCACACCCAGAAACGCTTGCCGCAAAGCAATCTGAAAAGCGCGCAGATGATGTGGGACTTCTGGTCGCACTCCCCAGAGGCATTGCACCAAGTCACCATTCTTTTTTCGGACCGTGGCATTCCTGATGGCTACCGCCACATGCATGGCTTCGGCAGCCATACTTACAGCCTGATCAACGCCAAGGGCGAGCGTCACTGGGTGAAGTGGCACTACAAGACCAAACAAGGCATCAAGAACTTGGCGCCGGCTGAGGCCGCACGCTTGGCAGGTACCGACCCGGATTACGCCCAACGCGATCTTTTCGGTGCGATCGAGCGCGGTGACTTCCCAAAATGGCGTGTTTGCATCCAGATCATGACCGAAGCGCAGGCAAACGCTCATTACGAGAACCCCTTCGACGTGACCAAGACCTGGTCGCAGAAAGAATTCCCGCTGATCGAAGTGGGTGAGTTGGAACTCAACCGAAACCCACAGAACTATTTCGCCGAAGTTGAGCAGGCTGCGTTCGGTCCAAGCAACATGGTTCCAGGCGTTGGCCTGTCGCCAGATCGCATGCTCCAAGGTCGTGTGTTTGCCTACGCAGATGCCCATCGCTATCGCGTCGGTACCAACCATCAGCAACTGCCGGTGAACGCCCCACGTAATGCTGTGAACAGCTACCAGCGTGATGGCTCGATGGCTTTCGGCAGCAATGGTGGCGCGGCGCCCAACTACGAACCCAACAGCTACTCGGATGCACCCAAGCAAGCGCCACAGTACGCAGAGCCTGCCCTGGCCCTTAGCGGTGCAGCTGACCGCTACGATCATCGTGAAGACACCGATTATTACAGCCACGCCGGTGCGCTGTTCCGCCTGATGAGTGATGAGCAGAAAGCTTTGCTCACCAGCAACATCGCCGGTGCAATGGGTGGGGTGTCCAGTGATGTGGTCCAGCGTCAGTTGCAGCACTTCTATAAGGCAGACCCTGCTTATGGAGAAGCGATCGCAAAGGCATTGGGTGTATCGCTTAACTGACTCTAAACGATAAGCAGAACCGCCCTCATTTGGGCGGTTTTTGCGTTATTTCAACTACTTTTCTCCGGAAATCTTCACTTTTCTGCCGTTGATCCCGTGACCTCCGAGTCATCATGGTTCAAACTACAGGCTTTCAAGCAGGGAGATGTAGGGCGATGCAAGGTCACCCCGACGTAATCGATTACCTCAACACGTTGCTGACGGGCGAACTGGCAGCTCGTGACCAATATTTCATCCATTCGCGTATGTACGAGGACTGGGGCTTTACCGAGCTCTATGAACGTATCAACCACGAAATGGAAGAAGAGGCACAGCACGCCGACGCTCTGATGCGCCGTATCCTGATGCTCGAAGGCACGCCACGTATGCGTCCCGACGACCTGGACACCGGTACTACAGTGCCTGAGATGCTCGCCAGCGACTTGCGGTTGGAATACAAGGTCCGTGCAGCACTCTGCAAGGGCATCGAGCTCTGCGAGAAGCACAACGACTATGTCACCCGCGAAATCTTGCGCGTGCAATTGAACGATACCGAAGAAGATCACACCTACTGGTTGGAAAAGCAGTTGGGCCTGATCAAGCTGGTCGGCCTGGAGAATTACCTGCAATCGCAGTTCTGATTCCCGGCTACAAAAAAGCCCCTGTCACCGAAAGGTGGCAGGGGCTTTTCATTGGGCCCGATAAAGTCAGGCCCGGTCGCGTTCCAGCAACGGTTTCAAGTAGTAACCGGTGTGGGACTGAGGCATTTCAGAGACCTGCTCCGGCGTCCCCACCGCAATGATCTGGCCACCTTTGGAACCGCCTTCCGGCCCCAGGTCCACCAGCCAGTCGGCAGTCTTGATCACATCCAGGTTGTGCTCGATCACCACCACGGTGTTGCCGTGGTCACGCAGCCTGTGCAACACGTCCAGCAGCTGCTGGATATCCGCAAAGTGCAGGCCTGTGGTCGGCTCATCAAGGATGTACAGGGTCTTGCCGGTGTCGCGCTTGGACAACTCACGCGACAGCTTCACCCGCTGCGCTTCACCACCAGACAGGGTGGTCGCCGATTGCCCCAGCTTGATATACGACAGGCCCACATCCATCAGCGTCTGCAGCTTACGCGCCAACGCCGGAACCGCGTCGAAGAACACCCGCGCCTCCTCAATGGTCATCTCCAAGGTTTCGTGGATGCTCTTGCCCTTGTACTTGATCTCCAGGGTTTCGCGGTTGTAGCGCTTGCTCTTGCACACATCGCAGGGCACGTAGATGTCGGGCAGGAAGTGCATCTCCACCTTGATCAAGCCATCGCCCTGGCAGGCTTCGCAGCGCCCGCCCTTGACGTTGAAAGAGAACCGCCCAGGCCCATAGCCCCGCGAGCGCGACTCTGGCACGCCAGCAAACAGTTCACGAATCGGCGTGAACAGCCCAGTATAGGTTGCCGGGTTGGAGCGCGGCGTACGACCAATCGGGCTCTGGTCGATATCGACCACTTTATCCAGATGTTCCAGCCCTTTGATGCTGTCGTGCGCTGCGGCTTCCAAGGTGGTTGCGCCGTTCAGAGCAGTGGCACTGAGTGGGAACAACGTGTTGTTGATCAGCGTCGATTTGCCCGAGCCGGAAACCCCGGTCACGCAAGTGAGCAGGCCGAGCGGAATTTCCAGGTCGACATTGCGCAGGTTGTTGCCACGCGCGCCCTTGAGGTGCAGCGCCAGCTTTTTGTTGCGCGGTGTGCGCTTGGCGGGGACTTCAATCTTCACGCGGCCGGACAGGTACTTGCCGGTCAAAGAATCCGGGTGGGCCATTACCTCGGCCGGCGTGCCCTCGGCAACGATATGCCCACCATGCACACCCGCACCCGGGCCGATATCGACCACGTAATCCGCCAGGCGGATCGCATCTTCATCGTGCTCGACCACGATCACGGTGTTGCCGATATCCCGCAGGTGTTTCAGCGTGCCCAATAGACGATCGTTGTCCCGCTGGTGCAGGCCAATCGACGGTTCATCGAGGATATACAGAACGCCCACAAGCCCCGCGCCAATCTGGCTGGCCAAGCGAATACGCTGCGCCTCACCGCCAGATAGCGTATCTGCGCTTCGGTCCAGCGACAGGTAATCCAGGCCAACATTGACCAGGAACTGCAGCCGCTCACGGATTTCCTTGAGGATCTTGTCGGCGATTTCCCCACGGCGCCCGGTCAGCTTGAGCACACCAAAGTACTCACAGGCATCGCCAATCGGCAGGTTGGTAACTGCCGGCAATGTCTTCTCGCCTACCCACACATGCCGTGCCTCACGGCGCAGGCGAGTGCCCCGGCAGTCCGGGCACGGTTGGGTGCTGAGGAATTTGGCCAACTCCTCACGCACGCTCGCCGATTCGGTCTCGCGGTAGCGGCGCTCCAGGTTTGGCACGATGCCTTCGAACGGGTGCGAGCGTTTGACGATATCGCCACGGTCGTTCAGGTACTTGAAGTCAACGTTCTGCGAGCCACTGCCATGCAGGATGACTTTTTGCTGGTCCGCCGGCAGTTGGTTGAACGGCACTTCCAGGCTGAACTTGTAGTGGGACGCCAACGACCCGAGCATCTGGAAGTAGTAAACGTTACGTCTGTCCCAGCCGCGTATCGCACCTTCCGCCAGTGTCAGCTCGCCATTGACCAGCCGCTTGATATCGAAGAACTGTTTAACCCCCAGGCCATCACAGGTCGGGCAAGCACCAGCGGGGTTGTTAAAGGAGAACAGCTTGGGCTCCAGCTCACTGATGGCATGGCCGCAGATCGGGCAAGCGAAGCGTGCGGAGAAGATGATTTCTTCCCCAGGCTCGTCGTCCATCGGCGCCACCAAGGCAATGCCGTCCGCCAGCTTCAAGGCGGTTTCGAAGGATTCCGCCAAGCGCTGTTGCAGGTCGGCACGCACTTTGAAGCGGTCGACCACCACATCAATGGAGTGCTTCTTCTGTTTGTCGAGTTTTGGCGCTTCATCCAGCTCATACAGCTTGCCGTTGATGCGTGCACGCACAAAACCTTGGGCGCGCAGCTCTTCGAAGACGGAAAGGTGCTCACCCTTGCGCTCGCGAATCACCGGCGCCAGCAGCATCAGCTTGGCGCCTTCCGGCTGGGCCAGCACCAGGTCGACCATCTGGCTGACGGTCTGGGCTTCCAGGGGAATATCGTGGTCCGGGCAGCGAGGAATGCCCACGCGTGCATAAAGCAGGCGCAGGTAGTCGTAGATTTCGGTGATGGTGCCCACGGTGGAACGCGGGTTGTGGGAGGTCGATTTCTGTTCGATGGAGATCGCCGGCGACAGGCCTTCAATGGTGTCGACGTCGGGCTTCTCCATCATCGACAGGAACTGGCGGGCATAGGCCGACAGCGATTCCACATAGCGACGCTGGCCTTCGGCATACAGCGTGTCGAACGCCAGGGACGATTTGCCGGAGCCGGACAAGCCGGTGATGACGATCAGCTTGTCCCGGGGCAGGGTCAGGTCGATGTTCTTCAGGTTGTGGGTTCTAGCCCCACGAATCAGGATCTTGTCCAAGATGGCCTCGCACGGCGGGCGTAAATAATGCCGGAGTATACGGCTAAAGACTGGATGAATATACACTGCCAAAGTGCCGGGTGCAGCCTTACATGAAAGCTGCGCGGCAAAGCGCCGCATATACCCTCTCAATCGATGGGACTGGTAGAATCGCCGCCGGTTCACACGAGGTTTTTCCATGCACGATCCCCACAGCGAACGCATGAGTAGCGGCGAGACCCGAGCGGCAAGCGGTCTGGCCCTGGTGTTCGCATTCCGTATGCTTGGCATGTTTATGGTGTTGCCGGTACTGGCGACCTATGGAATGGATCTCGCAGGAGCGACCCCCGCCCTGATCGGCCTGGCCATTGGCGCTTATGGCCTGACCCAGGCGATTTTCCAGATTCCGTTCGGGATCATTTCCGACCGCATTGGCCGCCGCCCGGTGATTTACCTCGGGTTGATCGTGTTTGCCCTCGGCAGTGTGCTCGCCGCTCAATCCGACTCGATCTGGGGTGTGATTGCTGGCCGCGTCCTACAGGGCGCCGGGGCGATTTCCGCCGCGGTCATGGCGTTGCTGTCAGACCTGACCCGTGAGCAGCACCGTACCAAAGCCATGGCCATGATCGGCATGACCATCGGCCTGTCGTTTGCCGTGGCCATGGTGGTCGGCCCCTTGCTCACCCGCGCGTTCGGCCTGCACGGGTTGTTCCTCGCCACCGGCGGCATGGCGTTGTTTGGCATCGTGATCGTGGCCTTCATGGTGCCGCGCTCCACCGGCACGTTGCAGCACCGTGAGTCGGGCGTTGCGCGCAAGGCCTTGTTGCCGACGCTCAAGCACCCGGACCTGCTGCGCCTGGATTTAGGTATCTTCGTATTGCACGCGATGCTGATGTGCAGCTTCGTCGCCTTGCCCCTGGCGCTGGTGGAAAAAGCCGGGCTGCCCAAGGAGCAGCACTGGTGGGTCTACCTCACTGCGCTGCTGATTTCGTTCTTCGCCATGATCCCGTTCATCATCTATGGCGAGAAGAAACGCAAAATGAAACAGGTTTTGCTCGGCGCCGTCGCGACGCTGATGCTCACTGAGCTATTCTTCTGGCAGTTCGGCGACAGCCTACGGGCGCTGGTAATCGGCACGGTGGTGTTCTTCACCGCGTTCAACCTGCTGGAAGCCTCGTTGCCGTCGCTGATCAGTAAAGTTTCACCGGCCGGTGGCAAGGGCACGGCAATGGGGGTGTATTCCACCAGCCAGTTCCTGGGGTCTGCACTGGGTGGCATCATGGGTGGCTGGATGTTCCAGCATGGCGGTTTGTCGGTTGTGTTCCTCGGATGCGCCGGCCTTGCTGCACTTTGGTTGGCCTTTGCTGTTACCATGCGCGAACCTCCATACGTCACAAGCCTGCGCCTGCCGTTGTCGCCCGAAGCAATTCGTGAAGCCGGCCTGGTAGAGCGCCTTAAGGCCGTTGTTGGGGTAACAGATGCGGTAGTGATCGCCGAAGAAGCCGCCATCTACATCAAATTGGACACCGAATTATTGGATCGCGCGACGCTTGAGCAACTGGTCAACCCAGTGCCGACAGCGCGCCCAGCCTAGGAGAACGTTATGGCCCGTGGGGTTAACAAAGTCATATTGGTCGGTACATGCGGCCAGGATCCCGAAGTTCGCTACTTGCCTAACGGTAACGCCGTGACCAACCTGAGTCTGGCGACCAGCGAACAGTGGACCGACAAGCAAACCGGCCAGAAGGTCGAGAAAACCGAATGGCACCGTGTGTCGATGTTCGGCAAGGTCGCCGAGATCGCCGGTGAATACCTGCGTAAAGGTTCGCAGGTCTACATCGAAGGCAAGCTGCAAACCCGCGAGTGGGAAAAAGACGGCATCAAGCGTTACACCACTGAAATCGTGGTCGACATGCAAGGCACCATGCAACTGCTGGGCGGCCGTCCACAGGGCGACCAACAGGGCCAGGGCGGCATGTCCAACTCGGCACCGCGTCCACAGCAGTCGCGTCCACAGCCAAGCCAGCAGCCACAGCGTGAGTCGCGCCCAGCGCCACAGCAGGCCGCTCCGCAACCGGCTCCGGATTTCGACAGCTTTGATGACGATATCCCGTTCTAAGGTCTAAGGCCTGGAACGAGCAAACCCCCGATGGCCCTGGCCACGGGGGTTTTTTATTGCCTGCCATTCCTGGCGTTTGTTCTCCTGGCCCATAGGATTTAGGCTGTGGCCCACCTTAAACAGGAAGGAGCGCCGCAATGACCTGGTCTGCCAAGCAATACACGATGTTCGAGCAACAGCGCACGCGCCCCGTGCGTGACTTGGTTGCGGCTATCCCGAGTTCCGAGGTACGCACCGCGGTCGACCTGGGTTGCGGCCCCGGTAATTCCACCCAAGTGCTGGCCGAACGCTTCCCGCAGGCGCATGTCACCGGCATGGACAGCTCCGACGACATGCTGGTCGACGCCCGCAAACGCCTGCCAGCGCTGAACTTTGAGCTGGCGGATATCGGTGCGTGGATCCCCGCGCAAGCCTTCGACGTGATTCTGGCCAACGCGTCCCTGCAATGGCTGCCAGACCACGCCACGCTCTATCCGCACCTGGTCAACCAACTGACGCCTGGCGGCACGCTGGCGGTGCAAACGCCGGACAACCTCGATGAACCCGCCCACCGACTCGCCCGCGAAGTCGCGGCCGATGGCCCGTGGGCGGCCAAGATCGGTTCGGTCAAACACAACGAGCGCCACACCGCGAGCTACTACTACGAACTGCTGAGCAAGCATTGCAGCACCGTTGATGTATGGCGCACCACGTACCTGCACCCATTGGTAGACCATGCTGCGGTGGTGGAATGGTTCAAGGCATCCGCGCTTAGACCATTCCTCGCACCTTTGACCGATAGCGAAAAAGCGGCCTTCCTACAGGATTACCAAACGCGGATTACCCAGGCTTACCCAGCCCTGGGCGATGGCACTGTGTTGCTGCCCTTCCCGCGCCTGTTCATCATCGCTACCCGCTGACGTGGCAAGCGCAGGTGGCGGTTATGCCGCCGCCGCTTGCGCCTTCAAGTACTCATCCGCCGACACCACGCCCGCATACCCAAAGGCCAGCGAAGCCATGTAAGCCCCGTGGACCTGCGCCGCTGGAATCACCTGCCCGTTGAACTCCAGGTCGCGAGTGGCGCACGCGTCATGGATCACCGTAACGGTATAGCCAAAGTCCGCCGCCGCGCGTACTACGCCGTCGATGCACATATGGCTCATGCTGCCGACCACCACCAGTTCCGTGATGCTGCGTTGTTCCAGCAGGGCGCGCAGGTTGGTTTCGCGAAACGCATTCACGAAGTGTTTGAGCACCACCGGTTCATTACCTTCGTTCAATACCTTGCCATGCAGGTGTGCACCCTCGGAGCCCGGGGTGAAGAACGGCGCGTCCTCGGAGGTGAACTCGTGGCGCACGTGAATCACCGCATCCCCGGCTTGGCGAAACGCTTGCAGCACCTGCGCGGCTTTGTCAGCTGCGGCTTCCACGCCGTCAAGTGGCCACTTGCCCTGGGGGAAGTAGTCGTTCTGGATATCGATTAGGATGAGCGCTTGCTTGGCCATGGGTAGTGCCTCGTGATGGGTTGATGGGGCCCAGTATCTTAGCTGGCGCCAAGACCTGGGATTGGCTGCACCGACAATAACAGGGGGAAAACTGACAATGGTCGTTGTTGAGCTGGGTGTGTTGATTTACCAAGGCGCGCAACTGGCGGCCGTGCATGGCCTGACCGACCTGTTTGGCGTGGCCAACCGGATCGCCGCCGAGCATCAGTCCGCGCAACTGCCATTGCTGCGGGTCAGTCATTGGCAGGTGGATGCCGCCGGCAAGCCGGCAAAGGTATTCGACAGCCATCCCGGCCCCGATCAACCGATGATGGCGGTACTGGTGCCGCCCTCGATTGGTGAGTTCACCGAAGAACAGGCGCCGCCCGCGCTGCTGGAATGGATGCGCCAGCAGCATGCGGCCGGCACGGTGCTCGGCGGCGTGTGCATCGGCTCGATCATGCTGGCGCGCAGTGGTCTGCTGGATGGGCGCAGCGCCACCACCCATTGGTCGTCCGCCCAGTCATTCGCCACCCGTTATCCGGCGGTGCGTCTTGAAGCCGATAAACCCATCGTCGATGACGGCGACCTGATCACCACCGCCGGCCTGATGGCTTGGTCCGAACTGGGCCTGCGCCTGGTAGACCGCCTGATGGGGCCCAGCATCGCTGCCGATACTGCGCGTTTCCTGGTGATAGAACACAGCGACAGTGCCAGCCAGTGCGGCAGTAACTTCGCACCGATCCTTGGCCACGGCGATGGCGCGATCCTCAAGGTCCAGCACTGGTTGCAGGCCAGCGGCGCGGTGGATGTGTCCGTCGCGGCCATGGCCCAAGAGGCGGGCCTGGAGGAGCGCACGTTCCTGCGGCGTTTTCGCAATGCGACAGGGTTGAAACCGACCGAATACTGCCAGCACCTGCGCGTGGGCAAGGCGCGGCAAATGCTCGAATTCACCAACGGCACCATCGACCATATCGCCTGGACCGTGGGCTATCAGGACCCCAGCGCCTTCCGCGCCACGTTCAAAAAAATCACCGGGCTGGCCCCCAGCGATTACCGCAGCCGATTTGGGGTGTAAGTCGTGCAGAACGCCGCCGACCAACGGTAGCTTCGTGCAGAATAAAACAGGCCAAGTGCTATCGGTTTCTGAGTAACTACCTGATTTCACGGCCATCCTTATCCACAGCCCCTTGGCCTGATCCCTGCAGCGTTCTCCCTACACGAATCGCCCGACGGGCAAGGGGGACGCATGACCCCGACGCATTGCAACAAGTTGGTAGTGGCTCACTCCACACGGGAGGCTGCGCCGTTGCACGAGATCGAGACCAACCGCGCGTTGGCGCGCTGGCTGGCGCAAGTTCTCGGGCTCACGTTCGGTGGCAGTTACGACCTGGATCTTCACCTTGGCCGGGCGCTGTATCTGCTGCCGACTCAAACCCTGGTCGGCCCTGCGCAAGCCCGAGCCCTTAACATCAAGGGCCCGCAAGACTTGTGGGGCGGTTATGTGGATCACGAATTCATCGCGACCAAAGCCATCAGCCATGGGCTTTCCAGCCCGGACGCCAGCGCCCCCGAAGGCTGGTCGCCATTGTTCGGCGAGCGTGTGCGAAAAGTCGTACTGGAGGGCCTGAGTGTATTCGCTCTGGAAGATGCTCGGCCCGCTGGGATGCGGTTGCTCGAAGGCGGCCCCATACGCCTGAAACCGGTGCACGCCTGCGCCGGGCGCGGCCAGGAAGTTATCCACAACCCTAAAGAGCTTGATGCCGTGCTGGCGCGTCCCGATGCGGCAGCGTTGTTCAACCAAGGCGTGGTGTTTGAGCAAGATCTGCGAGAGGTAATAACTCACAGTGTCGGCCAAAGCTTCTTCGGCGATCACGTGATCAGCTACTGCGGCGATCAATACCTGACCCAGGACGGGCAGGGCGAAGATGTCTACGGCGGCTCCAATCTATTGGTGGTGCCGGGCGACTACAAGGATCTGCTCAAGCTCGACCTACCCGACGATGTGCGCCTGGCCATCCAACAAGCCCAGGTCTTCGACACGGCCGCCGACGAAGCCTACCCCGGCTTCTATGCTTCAAGGCGCAACTACGACATCGCCCAAGGCCTGGACAGCCACGGCCATCGTTGCAGTGGCGTGCTCGAACAGTCTTGGCGCATGGGCGGGGCCAGCAGCGCGGAAGTCGCGGCGCTGCAGAGCTTTATCCACAATCCGGGCCTGCGGGCAATCCGCGTGTCCTCGGTAGAAACCTACGTGGACCAGGCACTGCCCGCGGATGCCATTGAGGTGTACCGAGGCCCGGCAGAAAACAGCGACTTTCTTCTCAAGTACGTGACGGTTAAACCTTATGACGGCTAGAAGCGAAAGCATTGCGATCGACATCGACGACGAACAGATGAGTGGCACCTTCCTGAGCCCCAAATCCAAAGTGCCGGGGGTGTTGTTTGTGCACGGTTGGGGCGGCAGTCAGGAGCGCGACCTTGAGCGTGCCAAAGGCATCGCGGGCCTTGGCTGCGTGTGCCTGACGTTCGACCTGCGCGGCCACGCCGGCGCAGGCATTCCGCTGTCGCGCGTCACCCGCGAGGACAACCTGCGCGACCTGCTGGCGGCCTACGACCGGCTGTTATCCCATCCGGCCATCGACACCTCGGCGGTTGCGGTGGTGGGCACCAGTTATGGCGGTTACCTGGCCGCCATTCTCACCTCGCTGCGCCCGGTGCGCTGGCTGGCGCTGCGGGTGCCGGCGCTGTACCGCGACCAGGAATGGCTCAAGCCTAAGCGCGATCTGGATAAAGTCGACTTGATGGATTACCGCAGTACGCTGGTGCACGCCGAGACCAACCGCGCCTTGCATGCCTGCGCGAACTTCACCGGAGATGTGCTGATCGTCGAGTCGGAAACCGACGACCACGTGCCCCACGCAACCATCATGAGCTATCGGGCCGCGTGCCAGCAGACTCACTCGCTGACTCACCGCATCATTGATGGCGCCGACCATTCGCTGAGTGATCCGGTGTCGCAGCAGGCCTATACCTCGATCCTGGTGGACTGGATTACCGAGATGGTGGTGGGGGAGCGGTTGAGCATTATTCAGGCGCAATGATTTGGGTGTTCTTCAGATCGCTATCGCGGGCTTGCCCGCGATAGCGCCAGTCCAGCAAACGCAGATTCAAGCCGGCGCCTTCTTAACCCGCAACGCCTTGGCCTTGGCCTCCACCCCCAAATACATCACCAAGGCAATCAACAACGGCAAAATAAAGTAGATCGCCCGATAAGCAATCAACCCCGCCAACAAGCTGCCCCGCGACGCTTCATGCTGCAGCAACCCAATAAAGACTGCTTCCAACACCCCAAGCCCGGCCGGAATGTGCGTGACCACCCCGGCAATTGCGCTGATCAGCAGCACTCCCAACACCAACGGATAATCCAACTTGGCTGGCAATAGCGTAAAAATCACCGCCGCCATCAGCGACCAGTTCAGCGCGCCCAGCGCCAACTGCAAGCAGGCCATGCGTACCGACGGCAGGTTGATCTCCATGCCGCGAATCGTCCACGCACGCTTTTTCGAGAACTGGCAGGCCGCCAAATACCCCAGGCTGACCAGCACCAACACGGCGCCAATACCTTGCAGCGCGGTGGTACTGACTTTCCACCCCGGCGGCATCGTCACCAGCCCGCTGCTGAACACCACCCCGGCCAACGCCATATAGCCAAACCAGTTGGTCGCCAAACTCAAGCCTAAAATCTTGGCGATATTGCCGGTGGTGACCCCCAGCCGCGAATACAGCCGATAGCGCATGGCGATACCGCCTACCCACGCACTCAGGTTGAGGTTGAACGCATAACTGATGACCCCCACCGGCAAGATCTGCTTCCAGCCCAGGTCCTGGCGAATGTAGGTGCGACCGATCAGGTCAAAGCTGGCGTACACCAGAAAACTGCACAGCGTCACCGCGCCCGCGATCAGCAGGGTGCGCAGTTTGAAGTCCCCCAGGGTTTGAACCACTTCGCTCCAGTCGATGCGCCGGGCGAGCAGGGTGAACAACACAATCAGCGCCAGAAAAAACACCACGGTCAGCGGTTTCTTCCAACGCTTGAAGCGCGATTCAGTGGTCATGGGCCTGGCCCTCGAACGGTTTCAACCGGGGTTTGTGTGCGGGCAACCAACCGGTCATCGCGGGGAAGTGGCGCATCACATGAAACACCAGAAAACCCACGGTCAACCGCCACAGCCACAAGCGCGGCTTGCGGTTCTCCGGCATGGTTTGGCAATGCTCCTTGGCGAGCACCTGCAGGCGTTCATAGAGCTGCTGATTGAAAGCGCGGTCGCGAATCAACACATTGGCCTCAAGGTTCAGCGACAGGCTCAAGGGGTCGAGGTTGCTGGACCCTACGGTGCTCCACTCATCATCCACCAACGCGACTTTGCCGTGCAGCGGGCGCTGGCAATACTCGTGGATTACCACGCCGTCCTTGAGCAGATAGTCATAGAGCATGCGCGCCGCGAGCTTGGCCAGCAGCACATCGGGCTGACCCTGCATGATCAGTTGCACCTGCACGCCACGGCGCGCGGCATTGCGGATTTCCCGTAGCAGGCGGTAGCCGGGAAAGAAGTAGGCGTTGGCGATCACCACGCGTGTTTGCGCTTTGCTCAAGGCGTGGATATAGGCTTCTTCAATGTCATCGCGGTGTTGCACATTGTCGCGATAAATCAGGCGTACCAGGCCCTCGGCGTTATCGGCCGACCACGCAGATGGCCGCTGCTGGCGCCGTCGCCAACCGCGCCGTGTACGCACCTGGCGGCCGCTTTGTACCAGGGCAAAATGATGCAGGTCGGCCACCGCCGGGCCGGTCACTTGCACGGCATAGTCCTGTTTCGCTTCGGGGCCGAAATCCCCCAGGTGGTCGGCCGAAAAATTGATCCCGCCGATAAACGCCACGCTCGCATCCACCACTACAATCTTGCGGTGCAGGCGGCGAAACCAATTGGTGCGAAACCCCAGGGTCCGCGAGGCCGGGTCGAACATCTGCACCGTCACCCCGGCGTCGGCCAACTCGCCGAGAAACCCCGGGCTCAACTCGCCGCAGCCAAAGCCATCCAGGCTGGCCACCACCTTCACGCCACGTTGCGCCGCCTCAATCAGGATGCCTTGCAGCTCATGGCCCACCTTGTCTTCGAACAGAATAAAGGTCTCCAACAGGATCTCCCGCTGCGCCCCGCGCATGGCGTCGAACACTTGTGGGAAATACGCCTCGCCGTTCTCCAGCAACATCACCTGGTTGCCACTTTGCCAGCCGTAATCCAGGTCGCGGGCCTTGGCTTCGTCTGGCGGCTGGTCGGTGGCGATGTGTTCGACGGCCACGTTCATAACTCGATCTCCACCGACAGCGGCACATGGTCCGACAAATGGGACCAGGGCCGAGTGGTCAGTACGCGGGGGTTATGCACCTTCACATTGCGCACATAAATGCGGTCCAGCGGCAGTAAGGGCAGGCGTGCCGGAAACGTCCGCGCAGGCTTGCCATGGGTCTCGACGAACACTTCCCGCAGGCCGCTCTGGCTCAGGTCGGCCTTTTGGCGCCAGTCGTTGAAATCACCGGCGACTATCAACGGCGCATCGGCCGGGATCTCGCTGATGCGCTGCTCCAGCAAGCGCAATTGCTGCTGGCGATGCACTTCGCGCAGGCCCAAGTGCATGCAGATCGCATGCACCTCCTGCCCGGTGCCCGGCAGGCGCAGCACGCAATGCAGCAGGCCACGGTTTTCATGGCCGCTTTGGGAGATGTCGAGGTTGTCGTAATTAACGATCTGGAATTTCGACAGCAGCGCGTTGCCGTGGTCGCCATGGGGGTAAACGGCGTTGCGCCCATAGGCGAACTGCGGCCAGATGCTGTCGGCGAGGAACTCGTACTGCGGCATGTTTGGCCAATCGCTGTAGCGTTGGGGGTGGCGCTCGTGGGTGCCGTGGATTTCCTGCAAAAACACCATGTCGGCGCCCACACTGCGCACCGCTTCGCGCAGCTCGGGCAGGATGAAACGTCGATTCAGGGCGGTGAAACCCTTGTGGATATTGACCGTCAGCACCGTGAAGCGAGTGATGGCGACGCTGGGGGTGATGGGCACCCAGTCGGGAATCGCAGCCATGGTGGCTCCTGAAAAAGAGTTTGGGGGCCTGGCCCCCGTTTATGGCTGACTGCGATGTTTGGCGGAAAGTTTCCAGCGTCCTACAGACGGCGCCTAACGTGAAGGTGCCCGGCCTAGAGCAATAAAGAGTTACAAGTAGTATTGAAATGCCATTAGTGACGTGATCAAATTCCGCGCGATTTGTTTAATTCGACGATTTTGCAGGGCCTGTTCATGGATGATGCCGCTGACACTGTTCTAGTGTTGGCAGTGGGGTCGGCGGCTCTTTTTTGATAAAGGCCGGAACCCATCACGTGAATACCTCCCTTACCCGAAAAATCAGCCTGCTGGCTGGCGCGATTGCGCTCAGTGGCTGTGCAACCCTTAACGAAGCGGGCAAAAACTACGGCACGGCCATCGGCTGCGCTGGCGGCGCGATACTGGGCGCCGGCCTGACCTATGCGATCACCGGCGACGCCAAAAAAGCCGTCGTGGGCGGTGGTGTGGGCGCTGCTGCTGGCTGTGTGGCCGGTAACCTGTGGCAGAACCGCTTGCAGGAGCTGGAGCGCATCGCCAAGGAAGAGAACCTGAATATCCAGGTGCAAACCTTGCAGAGCCAGGAAGTGGCCGCCGGCAACTCCCGTGCGCCAGCGCCGACCGAGGCGGGCATCGTCGCCCAGGTGCAGGACGAAGGCATGTTCGCCACCGGCAGCGCGCAGTTGAGCACCAATGGCCAGCGCCAGGTGCGCAAACTGGCTGCTGCCTTCGCCCCCAAGCAGGGGCAGAATTCCCAGGCGGCGATTCTGGTGGTGGGCCACACCGATGCCACCGGCAGCGCCGCGACCAACCAACGCCTGTCCGAGCAGCGCGCCCGCGCCGTGGCGTCGATCCTCGCCGAGCAAGGCATTGCCCCTCAGCGCATGTTCTTCCAGGGCGCAGGTGCGTCCCGGCCGATTGCCGACAACAGCGACAGCGCGCAACGCGGCAAGAACCGCCGCGTGGAAATCGTTGAAGTGACCGACCGCAACATGCTGGTCAAGCGCGTCAATGCCGAGCAGAACAACACCAAGTACCTTGCCCACGGCACCTCGACCGAGCCTGCGCGCACTGTGGCCAGCGCGCCCAAGGCCAAGCCTGCCGTGGCGGCCAAACCCGCCACCGAGAGCAAACCTGCCGATGCCGGCACCGCCCTGGTGGATTTCGGCGGCGAACCGGCCAGCGATACCCGCTGGACCATGGGCCAAGCCATCGCGCCGAAAAAGGCCGGGTTTGCCCTGATTTCCAGCGCACACGCCGGCGACTTGCCGTCCAGCAGTTGCGAAGCCGACCGCCCACGGGAAAGCGGCAAGGTATTCAACCTCGCCAGCGGCAAGGCACTGGATACCCAGACCACCACCGAATACCTGCCGGGCTACAACAACCGCGTGTGGGCCAATGTGGTCAATGGCCACTTGGTGACGTTGTCGCCGGTGTCGATCCTGCGCGACGGCGCCAGCGTCGGCCGCCAGCCCTTCATCGAAGTGGTCAAGGGCTACGACCAAGGCAATCGCAAGTCGATCAAAAGCAAAGCCGTGGCCAACACCTACGAAGGTGAGGACCTGGTGTTGTATCGGGTGTTCACCCAGGACCCCAAGGCGCCGGTGTCGTGTATCGACGTGGTGTTCAGCAAGAAAAATTCCGAAGCCACTGACGGTGCGTTGGTCTACCCCCGCAGCCGCGAAGCCTTCACCACCCGTTTCGTGCCGATTCGCGCATAAGTCTCAAGGAAACACACCATGGAAGAGTTCAGCTTCAATGCGCTGACAGCCCTGCTCTGGGCAAACAAGTTGATCACAGGCCTTGTGATTTCCACGCTGCTGGCGGCCATTTTGATCCAGGCTTACTGGGACAAAGTGGGCTACTTCGTGATGCGCGTATGGCACGGCGTGCCGCTGATCGGCAAGGTGGCGCGGTTGTCCAAGCAAAGCCTGATGCTCGACTCCCACGGCTGGCCGAAATCGGAAAGCGAACTGTGCGACGCGTACTACTCGCGCTATGAAAAGATCGGCGCCAAAGACGTCGATTTCTTCAACAAAAGTGAGTCCTACCTGCGCACCATCGGCGAGCGCGGCCGCCGCGAACGGCCGTTCTGGGTGTTTGCGCTGATCTTCATGCTGATCATGTTCGAGGCCGTGGGTTTTGCCTACGTGCTGGTGCCGTTCATCAACCAGAACCTGTCGGCCAATGACCAGAGCTGGATGGGTTGGTTGTTCGCCTTCCTGCTGGCTGTGGCTTCGGCGATCCTGGCGGAAGTGACCGGCCGTGCCGTGCACAAGAACGCGCTGATCAGCAAGGCACGCCACTGGTGGGAAAACGACACCGACAGCAATCGCCCGCCACAACTCAAGGAACTGCCGGGCATTGGCATCAAAGACACCGACAGCGACAAAGACGGCAAGGATTACAGCCGCATCCTGGCGCGCATCAACACCAACCACACCGTGACCCCAAGCCGTGGCTGGATGATCACCACCGGCATCTGGATCGCGATCATTGCGGTGGCGGCGTTTGGTATCCGCACCATGCAGCTTAAGAGCATTGAGACTGAAATGGTTGGCAGCCCCCACGCGTTTGCCCAGCAGAACTACGAATCGGCCAGCCCGTTCGACCTGCCAGCTGATTCGGCGGCGATCAACGAGCAAGCCGACAAACAAACCCTCACCGACAAGATGGACGCGATTCGCAAAGCCTCGCTGATCACCTTCATCGTGCTGTCGGTGATCTACATCGCGATCCAGATCACCAGCATCTGGCTGGCGTCGATCTTCGGGTTTGCCGGCGTGGAGTCCAAGACCGCTTGGGAGCACACCCACAAATTTTCCAGCGGCGAAGCCCTGGAAAACTGGATGCAGAGCCAGCGTGTGGAGATTGCCTCCCATGCCGACCATAAGTTGAGCAAGCTGCAACTCAAGCTGGCCGGTCGTTCCACCACCAACGCCCAGCAACAGGCGGCGTTGACCAGCGCGCACAACCGCAACTTTGAGACGTACCTGGCGCGCAAGCAGGTCATGCCGGGTACGCCGCAAGCGCCGGCCAAACCAGCCGCCGCACCGGTTGCGCCGATTGTGGCCGAAGTGGCAGCGCCGGTTAGCGCCCCGGTTGAACAACCTGTACCCGCCGCTTCGCCGTCGAGCCTCGACGCCCTGCGCAGCAAAGACCTGACCGCCTACACCGAAGAGCAATTGGCAACCATCAGCCGCGCCAAGGGCCATCCATTGGAACAGGTAATGGCGCTGCGGGCCGAACAGCAACTGCTCAAAGACTTCGACGCAGCAGGTGCCTGAATGAAGATCTCGCGGTTTTTCCCGGCCCTGTTGCTGGCGCCATTGCTGGCGGTGGCCGGCGAGCGCAACGACATCCCGGACTGCTATGCCTACGCCAAGGTCGGGGACTATCGCCCGGCCGACAGTGGCCGCGAGCTGACGGTGATCATCGACCAGACGATCCCGATGCCCGAGGTGATCCAAAAGGCCACGTGGGCCCAGGTGCAGCGCTTTGTGCAGCCGGGGGACAAGGTGCGGCTGTACAGCTTCTCGGCGTTTGTGCCGGGGCAGTTCATGCAACTGCGGTTTGCCGGCCAACTCAACCGGGGCATTGATGACAAGGTGCGCAACAACGTCGGCATGCAGTCGCTGCGCACCTTCGACACGTGCCTGACCGAGCAGCGCAGCTTTTTCAACAAGACCTTGGGCAAGGTGTTTGTGAGCACGCTGCGCGAAGCCTCCGAAGATATCGCCCGCAGCGAGATCTTCCATTCGCTGCGCGAGATTGGTAACGACCTGGGCCAGCAACCGGCCCAGGAGCGAGTGGTGCTGTTGGTCTCCGACATGCTTGAAAACAGCGATTTCGGCAGCTTCTACGCCAACAACCGCATACGTGATTTACAGCCGGAGGCTGAGCTCAAGCGGGTAGGGGACAAGCACCTGTTTGCCGACCTGCAAGGCGCCCGGGTGTATGTGGTCGGCGCTGCCCTGGTGACCAAGGACATCAAGCAGGCCTATCGCTCGGGCAAGACCATCCAGGCGCTGGAAGACTTCTGGAAAGGCTGGTTCGCCGCCTCCAACGCGCAGTTGGTGGCATTTGGTGCGCCAAGCCTGAATGTCGACCTGAAATAACCACCTTTGTAGGAGCGAGCTTGCTCGCGAAGAGCGCACAGGCACCGCGTTCATTCAGAATGCCCACGTAATCGTTGACGATTTTCGCGAGCAAGCTCGCTCCTACAGGGAACGATCACGACTCAATTCCGTCAGTTCCTTACAGACCCTTCTGTAAGGAGCCCGGTGTTTTGCGCAATCTCAAGACTGCATTACTGCTCGGTGCGCTGTTGTTGTGTGGCAGCGGCGCGCTGCAAGCCGCGGCTCCTGAGCCCGCCCCCGCCAAGCCTGAGTTGCTGGTCGAAGGCGGTTTGCTCGGTGCCATCAGTTCCTCCATCGACGATGTGCAGGACAAACTCGACCTCAACCAAAACCTGATCGATGCCTGGCGCCTGCGTGCCGATCGGGCTGCGGACGAAGTAGGGCGCCTGGTCGATCAGACGTCTGAACGCTCGCCATGGAGCGTGGCCGGGGACTTTCTGTTGCTGTCTGGTGTGTGGGTCGGCGCATTTACCCTGTTGACGCTGTTGGGGCGTTTTATCGTGCTGCGTTTGAGTCGGCGCGCGTTTGTCGAACAACGTGGGCGGCTGCAAGGGGTGCTTGGCTACATCGTGCCTTATACGATTCCCGCACTGATGTGCCTGCCCTTGACCCTGTATGTCAGCCACTTTCTGCCCACTTCCGTGGGCCGTGCGCTGGCGCTGTGTTTCGCCTATGCCACCAGCAGCGGCATCTTTTCTACCTCGATATTGTTGTGCGTCATCGTCATGTTCAATGTCGGCCACAAGCGCCCGGCGGTGCGGATTATTCGCGACTACTGTCCCAAACCGCTGTTCTTGATCGGCTTTCTTGCGGCCCTGAGCGATGCGTTGACCAGCCCGCAGATCGCCCGTCAGTTGGGCGGCAATATCACCAGCAGTGTCGCGGTATTTACCGGGTTGTTTGCGGCGGTGATCTTTGGGGTATTGGTGGTGCGCCTGCGGCGGCCGGTGGCCCACTTGATTCGCAACCGGCCGTTGGCCCCGCGCCTCAAGCACCCGGCGTTGCAGCAATCGCTGCGGGTGTTTTCCGGGTTGTGGTATTGGCCCATTCTGCTGATGGTGCTGGTGTCGGCCATCAACCTGATCGGCGCGGGCGACGATAACCAGAAGGCCCTGCGCTGTGCGTTGTTCACCACCATTTTGTTGATTGGCACCGTGTTCCTCAGCACCGTGTTGCAGCACCTGTTCAAGTCTCGCAGCCAGGTGGCGATCCAACGCAGCAGTGCGTACAAGGAGCGCTTCCTGAGTCTGTTGCACGCCATTCTGCGTATCGCCATGGCCATCGCGTTTATCGAGATTCTCGGGCGGATCTGGGGCGTGTCGCTGTTCGAGTTTGCCCAACGCAACTCGGTGGGCCGGGCGATCAGCGATTCCTTGAGCAGCATCGGCCTGATCCTGCTGATGACCTGGTTGTTCTGGGTAGTGCTCGACACGGCGATCCAGGAAGCGCTCAAACCGCCCGTGAACAAGCGCTCTAACCGCCAGCCGAGTACGCGGGTTAAAACCATCCTGCCGCTGGTGCGCAATGCGGTGAAGATCATTCTGGTGGTGATCTGCGCGATCACCACCATGGCCAACCTGGGCATCAATGTCGCGCCGCTGCTGGCGGGTGCCGGTGTGGTCGGTCTGGCCATCGGCTTTGGCTCCCAGCAATTGGTGCAGGACGTGATCACCGGGCTGTTCATCATCATCGAAGACACCCTGTCCATCGGCGACTGGGTGGTGCTCGACTCCGGCCACGCCGGCACCGTCGAAGGCCTGACCATCCGTACCCTGCGCCTGCGTGATGGCAAGGGCTTTGTGCATTCGGTGCCGTTCGGGCAGATCAAGGCGGTGACCAACCAGTCGCGGCAATTTGCCTATGCATTTTTCTCGGTACAGTTCACCTACGACACCGATGTGGATAAAGCCGTAGAGTTGATCCGCGAGGCGGGGCAGTCGATTCGCGACGATGTGTTCCTCAAGTACAACCTGCAAGGGCCGCTGGAGGTGTTTGGCGTCGACAAGATGGACCTCAACGGCGTAGTGCTCACGGCGCAGTTCCGCACGGTGTCGGGCGGGCAGTACGCGGTGAGCCGTGCGTTTAACCAGCGTCTGAAAAAGCTTGTGGATAACTGCGACCAGGTGCAGTTCGCGCAGACTTATCCACAACAGGTAATGGTGCCCCAGCGGGCGGCCCTGGAGCATGAGGGAGCCGAGGGTGGCGCGAAGATAGTTAATCCGTGACGGTTGCGCTACAAACCCGCAAAATGCAACGATTCAGGCACATACCTAAATAGCCATCGTTCCAAACTGACCGGGCCTGCTCAATTTATGCGAATGCGCCTTATGTTACTGGGCGGCGGGAATGCCCTCGGGCAAGCGCTGATTCGCCTTGGTGCAGAGGAAGACATCGGTTTCCTCGCACCCAAACCGCCCCAAGACGGCTGGGATGCCGCGAGCCTTACCCAATTGCTCGACGACACCCGTCCCGATGCGTTGATCAACCTCGCCTACTACTTCGACTGGTTCCAAGCCGAAGCGGTCAGCGAAACCCGCTTGGCCGCCCAGGAGTTCGCTATCGAACGCCTGGCCGAACTGTGCCAGCACCACACCATCACGTTGCTACAGCCGTCCAGCTACCGCGTGTTCGATGGCTCCCGCGCCACCGCCTACAGCGAGAAAGACGAGCCAGTGCCTCTGGGCCTGCGCGGCCAGGCGTTGTGGCGCATCGAGCAGAGCGTACGCGCGACCTGCCCACAGCACGTGCTGCTGCGCTTTGGTTGGCTGCTGGATGACAGCGTCGATGGCGCCCTGGGGCGCTTCCTGGCCCGGGCCGAGAAACCGGATGAGTTATTGATGGCCGATGACCGTCGCGGTAACCCGACGCCAGTGGACGATGCGGCGCGGGTGATCATCTCGGTGCTCAAGCAACTCGATTGCGCGGCGCCGCTGTGGGGCACCTACCATTACGCTGGCCAGGAGGCGACCACGCCGTTGGCGCTGGGGCAGGCGATCCTTACCGAAGCGCGAACTTTTCATCCGCTGGCGATTGAATCGCCCACTGCCCAGGCCCACGCGGCGCGGCCGGATGCGAGTGATGAGCCACAACACGCGGTGCTGGCCTGCAAGAAGATCCTGCACACCTTTGGTATCAAGCCACGGGCGTGGCGGGCGGGGTTGCCGGCGTTGTTGGACCGTTACTACCGCCATACCTGAAGAAACAGAGATCCAAAATGTGGGAGCGGGCTTGCTCGCGAAAGCGGTGAATCAGTCAATGAATCTGTTGACTGACACTCCGCTTTCGCGAGCAAGCCCGCTCCCACATTTGCTATGCGGTGTTTGTTGGATCTCAGTTAGAACTTGTAACCGATACCCACCATGTAAACCATCGGGTCCACGTCCACATCCACCTTGGCACGGGTGCCCGCAGCCACAGCGTTGTTTTCCACAGTGGCAGTGGTGCTGATGTCGATGTAACGCACTTGGGCGTTGATCATCCACTTGTCGTTGATCATGTAGTCCGCACCGATCTGCGCGGCCCAGCCCCAGGAGTTATTGGCCTTGAAGTTGCTGAAGCCTGCTTCGGAGGCGCGGCTGCCGACGTGTTCGTCGTAGATCCAGGTGTAGTTGATACCGGCACCGATATACGGTTGGAACGCAGACTTGTTATCCAGCGGGTAGTACACGACGCTCAGGGTCGGCGGCAGGTGTTTGAGCGTACCGAGCTTGCCGTTGGCAGCGCCCAGGGCGGTGCCTTTGATCTTCACATCATGCTCGAACGGCGTGGCCGCCAGCAGTTCGATACCGACGTGGTCGGTGATCATGTAGGCAAAGTTCAAACCCAGTTGGGTGTCGCTGCTCATGGTCGCCTTGCCGCCCAGGTTGGTCCCGGCCAGCGGGCCTTGGTCAACCTTCACGTGGCCGCTGTCGGCCTTCGGGTTCACGGTGATTGCACCGGCGCGAACCAGAATGTCGCCCGCTTCGTGAGCGTGTGCAACGGGGGCGACGAGGGCGAGCGCGAAGAGGGACGCGCCGAGCAGAGACTTGTTCATGGGAGCTCCAAAGGACGTTTAAAAGTTGTAGGTCCAATGGTAAAGATCGTTCCGTTCGGTCTTTTGACTCAGCTCAATGAAAGGGTGATCAGCCTTATTCCGGCAGTTCGTACATGTAAATCTTCTCGGCGGCCATCTGGTAACCGGCATCGGCCAGTTCGCTGGTGGACGGCTTCACCTGCATCGCGCCTTCGATCCAATACGGCTGATACAACTCGTCGAGCTTCACGCCGACTTCGCTTTTAACATGCACGATTTGGTTCGACGGCGGTGGCGGCACATGGATGCACGCGCCGAAATACGGCACTAGCAAGAACTCCGTGGTGCGGCCTTCTTCATTCACTTCCAGCGGCACGATATAGCCCGGCAGGCGGATGTGCTTGCCGTCCAGGCCCTGCACCACCGGCGCGTTGGGCAGGTCCTGCTTGGCCGCAGGCGCGGCCTCGACGGACAAGGCATCGGCCATGTTCGACAGGTCGTGCAGCGGTTTCATATTGGGCACTTCCGGCGGCGCGTCCGGTGGGATCATTTCCTGCCACGACAAATCCTTGGGCTGCTCATCGGCCCAAGCCGGCACGACCACCAGCAGCAACAGCGCAAACAGCACACGACGCATCGAAGCCTTCCTCATAAACGTATGGACAGGCCGTCGGCCAGGGATTGTCGATAGGCGCGCCACGCGGGCACGCTGCCCATCAACAGCGCGGCGGCCAGGATACCGGCCAGCAGGGTCCATTCATATTCGCTGGGCCACGCCATCGGCAGGTCCAGGCCGTAGTTGGCCTGCAAGTAACCGCGTGACGCAGCAATACACACGTAGAGCAAGCCAACGCCGGCAATCACACCCGACAACGCCAGGGCGAACGCTTCAAAGATCAGCAGCGTCGCGATGTGCCAAGGGCGTGCGCCCACTGAACGCAAGATCGCCATTTCGCGGCGGCGCTCGTTGAGGCTGGTGAGGATCGCCGTGAGCATGCCGATCAAACCGGTCAACACCACGAACAACGAGATCACGAACAGCGCTTTTTCGGCGGTGCCCATCATGCTCCACAGCTCTTGCAAGGCTACACCGGGCAGGATCGCCAGCATCGGCTCGCCACGGAATTCATTGATCTCTCGTTGCAAGGCAAAGGTAGAAATTTTGTTGTTCAGGCCCAGCATAAACGCGGTGATGGCTTGGGGCGTGAGGTCCATATTGCGCGCCTGGTCGGCGCTGATGCGGCCTTTGCCCTGGGCCGGCACGCCGTTGTGCCAGTCGATGTGGATCGCCTCCATGCCACCGAGGCTGATATGCAACGTGCGGTCCACCGGCGTGCCGGTGCGCTTGAGGATGCCGACCACCGTGAAGGGCTTGTCGTCATGCTTGACCAGGCTGACCACGGCCACACCGTGGGCCAGTACCAGCTTGTCGCCGAGCTTGTAGTGCAACGCGTCGGCGACTTCGGCACCCAGCACCACTTCGAACGGGTCGGTGGCGAAGGCGCGGCCGCTGGCCAGTTCCAGGTTTTGTTTGCGGCCGTATTGGTAGTGCTCGAAGTAGGCTTCGTTGGTGCCCATCACGCGGTAGCCGCGATGGGAGTCGCCGAGGGAAATCGGGATCGCCCACTTCACCTGGGGGCTGGCGGCGAAATGCTCGAAGCTGTCCCAGCGGATGTTGTTGGTGGCGTTACCGATGCGGAATACCGAGTACAGCAGCAGGTTCACCGAGCCTGAGCGGGCGCCGACGATCAGGTCGGTGCCGCTGATGGTGCTGGCGAAACTGTTGCGCGCCTCGACGCGCACGCGCTCCACCGCCAGCAACAGGCATACCGACAAGGCGATGGCGAAGGCGGTGAGGATCGCGGTAAAGCGGCGGTTAGCCAGGCTGGCCATGGCTAGACGGAACAGATACATCTCAAACCTCTGCGGGCGTGGCGGCGCGATTGAGTTCGGCCAACGACAGGTTGCGGTCGAACAGCGCGGCCAGGCTCTGGTCGTGGCTGACAAATAACAGGCTGGCGCCCGCATCGCGGCATTCGGCGAACAGCAATTGCAGGAAGGCTTCGCGGGCGTCGTAGTCCAGGGCTGAGGTGGGCTCGTCGGCGATCACCAGTTCCGGTTGGCCGATCAGCGCGCGGGCTGCGGCGACCCGTTGCTGTTGGCCGATGGAGAGTGAGTCGGCGCGGCGCTCCAGCAGGTTTTTGTCTTTTAAACCCAGGTGCGCGAGCAAGGCAGCAGCGGCCTGGTCGACACTGCCGTGGCGCTGCTTGGCCCGCCGTGCGCGCAGCTTGGAGAAGTGGCACGGCAACTCGACGTTTTCGCGCACCGATAGAAACGGCAGCAAGTTGAATTGCTGGAAGATATAGCCAGTGTGGTCAACGCGAAAGCGATCGCGGGCGCCGGCCGACAGCTCGGTGAGCTCTTGGCCAAGCAGGCGGATGCTGCCTCGGCTGGGCTTCTGTACGCCGCCGAGCAGGCCCAACAGCGTGGTTTTGCCACTGCCGCTCGGCCCCTTGAGAAACAGGGTTTCCCCTGCTTCCAGGCGGAAAGCAGGGATGTCCAGCAACTGCGGGTGACCGGGCCAGTTGAAGCCCAGGTCAGACAGTTGGATCAGTGCTTGGGTCATGGGAACTCAGAACTTCAGGGTGGCTGCTGTGGCCGTCGCTTCAACACCTTGCTGGCCGCTCGGGCCGATCAGTTGTACCTGAATTTTCTGGGTGGCGGGGAAGGTCTTGAATACTTGGCTCAGGTCGAGGTTGCTCAAGGCGGTCGGCGTGGCGCAGGTGAACTGGTAGTGGGCGTGGATTTCGCTGTGGTCGTGATGATGTTCGCCGGCTTTGGCGTCGTGATCGTGGTCATCGTCGTCATGATCGGCTTCTGGCTTGTCGCCGAACAGCGGGCTGTTGAGTTCCTGGGTGCTCACCACGCAACCGGCGCCTTTGGGCAGGTTGAACAGGGCCAGCGGGTTCTCCAGCTGTTTGCGTACCGCCGCAACCTTGGCTTTGTCGGCGGCGGTGGTGGCCAGGTGTTCGAAGCCCACCAGGTTCATTGCCGGGCTGTCCAGTTCCAGTTCCAGGGCCTGGCCGTCCAAAACGGCGTTGAGACGACCGACGCCATGTTCGTGAGCACCCAGGCTGCCGTGTTCGTGGTCGTGATCTTCGTGAGCATGGGCAACCGCCAGTGGCAGCAGGGCAAACGGCAAAGCGAGCAACAGACGGCGCATGGGACGGCTCCAGAGTATGAAAGTTTTGTTATGTGATCTTATAACAATAGAGCCGAGAGTTTGACCGCCCGCTTGGCGTTGCGCAAGCCACATGGGAGCATGCTCGTCAGAAAAACTGCAGGAGGAAGGACGATGTTGCGAATTCGTGGAACCGTCGGTGACCTGCCGGTGGACTTGACCCTGGAGCTGGACGACGGCGATTGGGCACGCCTGGGCGCGCAATTGCAGGCCACGCCGGTGCCAAGCGCACCGGCAGCGGCGCCAGTCAAGCAAGATGAGGATCAGTGGCAGAACGCCCAGGACCTATTGCGCAAGGCCGGGCAGCTCAGTGGCCTGGAACTGCTCGATCAGTTGGAAGGCCTGGCCGGCGATGCCGCGACGGGCAAGCGCCTGCTGGTGCGCCTGCGCCATAGCGCCAAGGTGAAGGTGGCCAGCGGCGTGGATACGCCGCTGTACAGTTGGATCGGCGATTAGTACAGCGCGGCGAACAACTTGCGGCGGTACACCGTGACCAGCGGGTGGTCATTGCCCAGCAGCTCGAATACCTGCAGCAAGGTCTTGTGGGGCAGGCCCTCGCTGTAGCTGCGGTTGCGGATAAACAACTTGAGCAAACCTTCCAGCGCTGCCTCGTACTGCTGGCGCGCCAGTTGCTGGATGGTCAGTTGATAGGCGGCTTCATCGTCCTGCGGGTTTTGCGCCAGGCGGCTTTTCAAGTCGGCAGCGTCAGGCAGGTCGGCGGCCTGGCGCAGAAAGGTGATCTGCGCCTTGGCGCCAGCGAGGGCGGCTTTGTGGTCGTCGCTCTTGACCGCATCCAGCACGGCCTGGGCTTCGCCCAGCTCGCCGCGTTCGGCCAGGCAGCGTGCGTACAGAATCAGCGCCGCAGCGTTGGTGTTGTCCTCGCCGAGCAAGGCCACCAGCACCGCCTCGGCATCGCTGATGCGCCCCTCGGCAAACAACGCCTGAGCTTGCTCCAACGGGTCGGCCGCAGCCGGCGGCGGCATCTGCACATGAGGCTCCAACATCGCCCGCACGGCCGACTCCGGCTGCGCTCCAGCAAACCCGTCCACTGGCTGGCCGTCCTTGAACAACACCACCGTCGGCAGGCTGCGAATGCCAAAGCGCGCAACGATATCCTGCTCGGCCTCGCAATCAACCTTGGCCAACAGCAACTCGCCCTGATAACTCTCGGCAACCTGCGCCAGCAGCGGCATCAACGCCTTGCACGGCGCACACCACTCGGCCCAGAAATCCACCAGTACAGGCTTGTGGAAGGAGTTCTCGATCACCGCCTGATCAAACGTGGCAGTGGTGACATCGAAGATATACGGCGTGGGCTCACTCATGGCGCGTCTCGAATAAAGCGGGAATGGGGGGAACTATAAGGGCTGGAGACGGCTATCGGAAGCAACATGCGGCTCAGGTGCGGGGTACATGCCAAAAAGGATCTTGGTACCAGTCGCTTGGGAATCCCATCGACCTCAGGTCGACGTCGGGTAACTCCTGGATCAGTTGAAGCAGGCCTTGATCCCAACGAGTACGCGGACTGACCTGGTGCATCAAGTGATTAAGGATGCAAAGCACCGCAAAGATTCGGGTATGTGGCCCTTTTTGGAGTAGATGCACAGGCCATAAGAAATTCGCCTTCTTCGGCAACTCTGGGCGAATACCCAGTTCCCGATTCCACATCCGTGAGTGATGGGCGCACATATTTCGGATCGTGGTCAGGGTGTGCAACCAAGACTGCATCAGCGGAGCTGCCAGCCCGAGGCGCTTGGCAATCGCTTTCTTGTCCGAGTCTTTCGACAGGCCTTTGTACAAGTGGGATAAATCTCCCAATGTCAGTTCTTCCAGCATTGCCCAGCCAGGCATCAGCGGCGGGTCAATATAGGTTGCGGGATAATGGCGAGCGTAGCTTTCTTTCGCCCTTTGCCGTTTTAGGCGGTCTTTTTTTGAGTGGTCAGCGTGGGATCTATCGATGCGCTCGCATTCGCGTAAATAGTCACGCGTTGCTGCGGCCTGTTTGTTCGACAACGTTGCAAGGAGACGTTGATGATCAAAAGCGTGATGGAACATCTGCGGATTGAGATACCAATGGCAGCCATGGTTAGGCCCCATGTGGTTGCTAATGACCGAGCGCGATGCCACTTCGACTCTCTCGATGGCGTCCATGGTCAATAAGCGAAGCCGTCGATCGAAATCATAGAGGCGGGTGAGTTGCCTAAACTGGCTGCCCTCACGAAAACGATGGCCGATATCTTCCGGTTGTTGGAAGGGGCGCATGTAAGGGCTAAGCCGAAAGAAACTGACCGACTGCAAAAAAGCTGCGGCGTGTTCCTCATTTTGAATGTGCAATCCGCGGCGTTTGAGCAGTTCCAACTGGGCAGGAACGTCGATGGCGGGTTTCCTGAATGCCCTCATGACAGGAAAGTACCGGGCATAAAAAACCCGCACAATTTGTGCTTGGCTACTGACGCAACCAGAGGCATGGCGGGTGTATTGCCGTAAAGATTAGGCAGCTGCCTGGATTTGTGCAAGCCCTTAAGAGGGCGGGTGATAAGTGGCTTTATCTGGAAGGGCATGCAGGTCGATTGTCCAGGCCGTGTACAGAAGGTGGGCATTGTCCATACCCCGTCTTTAACTGTCTCAGCCAATCTATTGCCGAAAATTTGTAACGTGCGAGCTCAGCGCCGCGAATGGTACAGGCTCACCTTGCGAAACTCCCAAGGCTCGGCCAAGTCTGGCAAGGTCAGTGCGTCGAGGATCTCCAGCCGCTGGTAAGCCGCATGCTGAAAGTCCCGCACCCGTGAATCCGCCACCAGCGCCTCTCGGCCACGGGTGAGGAACTGGTCGAGCAACGGCAGGTTGGCGCGGTCGTAGAGCACATCGGCCACCAGGATCAGGTCGAAGCGGTCGGCTTCGGCGAAAAAGTCCTCCGAATAACCCAGCTCTACACCGTTGAGTTCGGCATTTGCCCTGCATGAGGCCAGCGCCAGCGGGTCAAGGTCGCAAGCCACCACTTCCAGCGCCCCGGCTTTGACGGCGGCAATCCCGGCCACGCCGGAACCTGCGCCGAAATCCAGCACGCGCTTGCCCGCGACCCACTCGGGGTTGGCCGCCAGGTAACGGGCCAGCGCCAAGCCGCTGGCCCAGCAAAAACTCCAGTAGGGTGGCTCGTGCAGGATGCGACGGGTTTCTTCGGGGCTGAAGGCGCGGTCCATGTTGTCCGCGTCCAGCAGCCACAACGACAGCGCGGTGCCCGGCAGCGGGCAGGGCACCAGGTGGGCGTCGCCGATCAGTTCACTCAGCGCCGCTTGTAGGGCCAGCGGTGGTGTCATGGTGCCTTGACGAATTGCAGGGGGCCTGTGGATTGGGTAATCGCCTGGGTGATGCTCACGGCGGGCAGGTGCAGGATCAATTGGCCTGACTGGCTGGCGCGGCCACGCAATTCAACCCGCGCACCGGCCGGGAAGGCTTCGGGGTTAAAGCGCAGGCGGAAGGCCAAAGGTTGGCCGTTGCCGGTCAGCACGCTGCTGGCGAGCAGCTGTTGTGGGCGCGAACGGTCGTCGATCACCAGCAAGGCCAGTTCGACCTCGGCAGCGGCAGGTACGCCGTTGAGGGTGCCGCTGATTTCGCGCTGATACGCCGGCAACGGGCCGAGGTCTTCAATCCCGGGCACTTTTTTCTCTTGGGCGGGCGTCGGTTGCGGGGCGGCAGGCTTGGGGGCTTCGCTGCTGCAGGCGACCAAAACACTGAACAGGGCGAGCAAAACAAGTGGTCGTAACTGCATGTACGGCTCCAGGAAGGGCAAAATCCGTGACTTGAACACAAATAAACATATAAGCCTGCCTGTATACCGTAAAGGCTATGGCTTGTCTTGCCACGGGGATGCGCTACCATGGCCCTCCCTTTTTTTGTTGCCTGCCACCATGCACTGTCCCTTCTGCGGTGCCAACGACACCAAGGTCATTGACTCGCGTCTGGTCGCCGAGGGCGATCAAGTGCGTCGCCGGCGCGAATGCCTGGCCTGCGGTGAACGTTTCACCACCTTCGAAACCGCCGAACTGGTGTTGCCACGGCTGATCAAGTCCGACGGCAGCCGCCAACCCTTCGACGAAGAAAAACTGCGCGCCGGTATGCAGCGTGCCCTGGAAAAACGCCCAGTGAGCGTCGAGCGCCTGGAAGCGGCGCTGGTGCATATCAAGCACAAGCTGCGGGCGACCGGTGAACGCGAGGTCAAGAGCCTGGTGGTGGGTGAACTGGTGATGGGCGAGCTGCAAAAGCTCGACGAAGTTGCCTACATCCGTTTCGCCTCGGTGTATCGACGCTTCCAGGACCTCAATGAGTTCCGCGAAGAGATCGACCGCCTGGCCCGAGAGCCTGCCAAACAATGACCCCACTGTCTGCCGAACAAGCCGTCCTCGATGCCCACTACATGGCCCGCGCCCTGGAACTGGCCCGCAAGGGCCTGTACACCACCCACCCCAACCCACGGGTCGGTTGCGTGATCGTGCGCGATGGGCAGATTGTTGGCGAAGGCTGGCATGAGCGCACCGGCGAACCCCACGCCGAGCCGAATGCCCTGCGGGCCGCTGGCGACAAGGCTCGTGGCGCCACGGTGTACGTGACCCTCGAACCGTGCAGCCACCATGGCCGTACGCCTCCCTGCGCCGATGCACTGGTGAGTGCCGGTGTGGCGCGTGTTGTGGCAGGCATGCAGGACCCGAACCCGGAGGTGGCTGGGCGTGGCATGCAACGCTTGGCCCAGGCCGGGATCGAGACCCGCAGCGGTGTGCTGGAAAGTGAAGCCCGTGCGCTGAACCCCGGCTTCCTCAAGCGCATGGAACACGGCCTGCCGTTTGTGCGGGTCAAGCTGGCGATGAGCCTGGACGGTCGCACCGCGATGGCCAGTGGCGAAAGCCAATGGATTACCGGCCCTGCCGCCCGTGCCGCCGTGCAGCGTCTGCGCGCCGAGGCCAGCGTGGTGCTGACCGGCGCTGACACGGTGCTGGCCGATGGCGCCCGTCTGACCGTACGCGCCGCCGAACTGGGCCTGGATGAAGCGACCACCGCGCTCGCGATGTCGCGCCCGCCGTTGCGGGTGTTGATCGATGGCCGCCTGCGGGTGCCGCTCAACGCGCCGTTCTTCAAGGCGGGGCCTGCATTGGTCATCACCTGTGTGACCCCGGAAAATCAATTCCCCCGTGGCCCTGAGTGCCTGGTGGTGCCCGGCGTCGAAGGGCAAGTGGATCTGCGATCAGCCTTGGTGGCCCTGGCGGCCCGTGGCGTCAACGAAGTGTTGGTGGAAGCCGGTCCAAGTCTCGCCGGTGCCTTTGCCCAGCAGGGCCTGGTGGATGAGTACGTAATTTTCATCGCCGGCAAGTTCCTCGGCTCCGCTGCGCGGCCTTTGCTGGACTGGCCGCTTGAGAAACTGGCCGATGCCCCCCAACTCAAGATCATTGAAATGCGCGCTGTGGGCGACGACTGGCGAGTCACTGCCGTCCCGGTATCACCAGCGAGCGTATAATTCTGACCGGGCGCTCAAGGGCCCCGCACCGATTTCCAGGAGAAGGCCATGTTCACCGGCATCATTGAATCCATCGGCAGCATTCGTGCAATGACCCCAAAGGGCGGCGACGTTCGCCTGTCGGTTGAAACCGGCAAGCTCGACCTCGGCGACGTCAAGCTGGGCGACAGCATCGCCATCAACGGCGTGTGCCTCACCGTTATCGAGTTGCCGGGCAACGGTTTTGCCGCCGATGTCAGCCGGGAAACCCTGGACTGCACTGCGATGAACGACCTCAAGGCCGGCAGCCCGGTCAACCTGGAAAAAGCCCTGACACCTACCACTCGCCTGGGCGGTCACTTGGTCAGCGGCCACGTCGATGGCGTAGGCGAAGTGGTTTCCCGCAGCGAAAATGCACGCGCCGTGGAGTTTCGTATCCGCGCGCCCAAAGAGCTGGCCAAGTACATCGCCCACAAAGGCTCGATCACGGTTGATGGCACCAGCCTCACCGTGAACGCCGTGAATGGCGCCGAATTTGAACTGACCATCATTCCCCACACCCTCAGCGAAACCATCATGGCCGCGTACCAGCCAGGTCGCCGGGTGAACCTGGAAGTCGACTTGCTTGCCCGTTATCTGGAGCGCCTGTTGCTGGGCGAAAAGGCCGCAGAGCCTGCTGCCGGTAACATCACCGAAAGTTTTCTGGCCGCTAATGGCTACCTGAAATCCTGACCAAGGGGGTGCCGCGTGGCGCTCAATAGCATCGAAGAACTGGTTGAAGACATCCGCCAAGGCAAGATGGTCATCCTGATGGATGACGAAGACCGCGAGAACGAAGGCGACATCATCATGGCCGCCGAGGCCTGCCAGGCCGAGCACATCAACTTCATGGCCAAGCACGCCCGTGGGTTGATCTGCATGCCCATGAGCCGCGAGCGCTGCGAACTGCTCAAGCTGCCGTTGATGGCGCCGCGTAATGGCTCGGGTTTTGGCACCAAGTTCACGGTTTCTATCGAAGCAACCACCGGCGTCACCACCGGTATCTCCGCCGCTGACCGCGCGCGCACCGTGCAAGCCGCCTCCGCCAAGGACGCCAAGGCCGAAGACATTGTGAGCCCTGGCCACATCTTCCCGCTGATGGCCCAACCGGGTGGCACCCTGGCCCGCGCTGGCCATACCGAAGCGGCCTGCGACCTGGCGCGCATGGCCGGTTTCGAGCCCAGCGGCGTGATCTGCGAAGTGATGAACGACGACGGCACCATGGCCCGTCGCCCTGAGCTGGAAACCTTCGCGGCCGAACACAACCTCAAGATCGGCACCATTGCCGACCTGATTCACTACCGCATGATCCACGAACGTACCGTTCAGCGGATTGCCGAGCAGCCACTGGACAGCGAACTGGGCCAATTCAATTTGGTGACCTACCGTGATTCAGTGGAAGGCGATGTGCACATGGCCCTGACCCTGGGTGCCATTTGTGCCGAGGAACCGACCCTGGTGCGCGTGCACAACATGGACCCACTGCGGGACCTGCTGATGGTCAAGCAACCGGGCCGTTGGAGTCTGCGGGCCGCTATGGCCGCGGTCTCCGAGGCTGGCAGCGGGGTGGTGCTGTTGCTCGGTCACCCGTTGGATGGCGATGTACTGCTGGCGCATATCCGCGAAACGGCCGACCACGCACCGGTGAAAAAACCGACCACCTACAGCATCGTCGGTGCCGGTTCGCAGATCCTGCGTGACCTCGGCGTGCGCAAAATGCGCCTGATGAGCGCACCGATGAAATTTAATGCGATATCCGGTTTCGATCTGGAAGTTGTAGAATACGTGCCCTCCGAATAAAGGCCGGCGTTTTTTGCCCCTTGTTCGCGGTTAAATCATCACTAAGGGACGCCCTTTTCGCGTCCCGGCTCTTTAAGAGATTTGTCGAATGACCCTGAAGACCATCGAAGGTACCTTCATCGCCCCCAAAGGCCGCTACGCCCTGGTAGTTGGCCGCTTCAACAGCTTCGTGGTTGAAAGCCTGGTAAGCGGTGCCGTGGACGCCCTGGTTCGCCACGGTGTAAGCGAGAGCGATATCACCCTCATCCGTGCCCCTGGCGCCTTCGAAATTCCACTGGTTGCGCAAAAAGTTGCCCAACAGGGTGAATACGCGGCGATCATCGCCCTGGGCGCGGTGATTCGTGGCGGTACTCCGCACTTCGAATACGTGGCCGGCGAATGCACCAAGGGCTTGGCCCAGGTGTCCATGGAGTTCGGCGTGCCGGTTGCTTTCGGCGTACTGACCGTGGATTCCATCGAGCAAGCCATCGAGCGTTCCGGCACCAAGGCCGGCAACAAAGGCGCTGAAGCTGCCTTGTCCGCCTTGGAAATGGTCAGCCTGCTGTCGCAGTTGGAGGCCAAGTGATTTCCGACGAGAGCGACAACTTCAACCCACGCGAGCCACGCCCAGCAGACGCTGGCAAGCCATCCAAGAACGAGAAGCGTCGCGCTGCTCGTCAGTTGGCGACCCAGGCGCTGTACCAGCGTCATTTGGCCGGTGCGTCGTTGAACGAAATCGAAGCGCAGTTTCGCGTCGACAACGATTTCACCTTCGCCGACCAAGCTTATTTCCACGACATCCTGCACGGTGTGCATGCACACCTGACCGAGATCGACACGGCCCTGGCACCTTGCCTGGACCTGACCATCGAAGAGCTGGACCCGGTTGAACTGTGCGTGATGCGCCTGTCCACCTGGGAATTGCTGCACCGGGTCGACGTGCCGTACCGCGTGGTGATCAACGAAGGTATCGAACTGGCGAAAGTCTACGGTTCGACCGACGGCCACAAGTTCGTCAATGGCGTGCTCGACAAGCTGGCTCCGCGCCTGCGTGAAGCCGAAGTGAAGGCGTACAAGCGCTAACCGGCGCTTGAGTCCTGAATGGGCGAGTTTGAGCTGATCCGTAAATACTTCGCTGCCGCGCCTTGTGCGCAGGGCGGCGAAGGCATTGCCTTGGGGATCGGCGACGACTGCGCCCTGCTGGCGCTCCCCGCTGGGGAGCAGTTGGCGATCTCCACCGATACATTGGTGGCCGGGGTGCATTTTGCTGACCCCTGCGACCCGTTTTTGCTGGGCCAACGCTCGTTGGCCGTGGCTGTTAGTGACTTGGCTGCCATGGGCGCCAACCCCCTCGCGTTTACCCTTGCCCTCACCACCCCGACGGTCGATGCCGATTGGCTGCAACGCTATGCCCAGGGTTTAAACACCATGGCGCAAAGCTGCGGCGTTGGCTTGGTAGGCGGCGACACCACGCGTGGCCCGCTCAGCCTGACCCTGACCGTATTCGGCCGTGTGCCGGCCGGTCAAGCGTTGACCCGTAGTGGCGCGCAGCCGGGTGACCTGTTGTGTGTGGGCGGTGAGCTGGGCAACGCGGCGGGTGCCTTACCGCTGGTATTGGGCCAGCGCACGGCTGAGGCCGCCATCGCCGAACCGTTGCTGGCCCATTACTGGTCGCCACAGCCGCAGTTGGCCTTGGGGCTGGCGCTGCGGGGCAAGGCCACGTCTGCGATGGATATTTCAGACGGTCTCCTGGCCGATTGTGGGCATATCGCCAAGGCGTCGGCTGTCAGTCTGTTGGTCGAGCGCCAGCAGTTACCGCTGTCCAAGGCCTTGCTCGCGTTTGTCGGCGATGAAGCGGCGCGGGTGGCGGCCTTGAGTGGCGGCGATGACTACATTCTGGTGTTCACCCTGCCGCCTGCCGAGTTGGCGCCGTTGCTGGCCGACGGCTGGCCGGTCCACGTGATCGGCCGGGTCGTGGCGGGGCAGGGCGTGACGCTGCTGGATGCCGGCGGGCAGGACATAACCCCGGCCATCCGTGGTTATCAGCATTTTCGCGAGGCGCCGTAAGCCGGCGTCCTGCGCTACCCTCTATACGATCATCACGGAGTAGGAGGTTGTCCCATGGATGTGCGCCGCTGGCTGGTGGTAGTGCTGTGCGCCTTCACATCCTGGGTGCATGCCGGTGAGGTGCCGGTAGCGCCCGGCAAGGTCTTGTTGGCCAGTGAAGCGTGGGATGACTACACCGACGCTGACGGCCGAGGCCTGGCCTGGGACGTGTTGCGCAAGGTTTTCGAACCGGCGGGGATTACCCTGCAAACCCGCACCGAGCCGTACACACGCTCGGTCGGTTTGGCCCAGCGTGGCGAGGTGGATGGCTGGGTTGGCGCCTACCGCGACGAAGCCAAAGGCGTGTTGTACCCCCATTGGAACTTCGATTCCGACCACATCTACGCCCTCGGCCTGGCAACTACGCCGGCCCCGACTGCGGCGACCCTGGGCGATTACCGCCTGGCCTGGGTACGCGGCTACAAGTACGAGGACTACCTGCCCAACGTGCGCCGCTTCAACCAGATTGAGCGCCGCGACGGCATCCCTTCCATGCTGCAACACGCCCGGGCCGACTTCTACATCGATGCCCTGACCGAAGTGACCGAGGTCCTCAAACAAGCCCACGATCCCTCCCAGTTCCGCCTCACCCATGTCGCCGAACTGCCGCTGTACGTGGGGTTTGCCGATAACGAGCGAGGCCGGGGCCTGATGGCAGTGTTCGACCAGCGCATGGGGGCACTGGTAAAGAGCGGCGAGCTGAAGCCAATTTTCGAGCAGTGGAAACAGCCCTATCCGTTCTGAACTGCATAGAACCAGGATGAAGGCCAATCGAACCTATTGATCTTTATCAGCGATAATTCAGCTTAAGCGTCTGTAGGAACGTGCTGTTACAATGGCCGCCTTTGTAAAAACTGAAATCAGGAGCACACGGTGCCCGTCGTTTTCGTCGCCGCTTCCAAGCTGCCTACCCCTTTTGCCACGTTCACCATGAACGGCTTTCTCGAAGAAGCCACCGGCCGCGAGCACGTCGTGCTCAGCCTGGGCGATATCGCTGACGGCGCCCCGGTGCTTGGCCGCGTGCACTCCGAGTGCCTGACCGGTGATGCACTGTTCAGCCAGCGTTGCGACTGCGGTTCGCAACTGGAAGCCGCCATGCGCGCCATTGCCCGTGAAGGCCGCGGTGTGTTGCTGTATTTGCGTCAGGAAGGCCGTGGTATTGGCCTGATGAACAAGATCCGCGCCTACGAGCTGCAAGATGGCGGCGCCGACACTGTTGAAGCCAACGAGCGCCTGGGGTTCGCTGCCGACCAGCGTGACTACGCGATCTGCCTGCCGATGCTCGAACACCTCGGCGTGAAATCCTTGCGCTTGATGACCAACAACCCGCGCAAGGTCAAAGCCTTGACCGAGATGGGCATCACCGTGGCCGAGCGCGTGCCGCTGCACACCGGGCACAACCCGCATAACAAGCTGTACCTGGCCACCAAGGCCAGCAAGCTCGACCACATGATGGGCAACGAGCACCAGGGCGAGGTCGACCGCGCGTGACCCGTGGCCAGGTAAAACGGCGACTGTCCTTCAACTGGTGGCAGTACCTGGCCCTGGCGTTGCTTCCCCTGTTTGTGATTAACCTGGTGTTCGGCCAAGCCCAGTCCTTGCTGCCGGTGCTGGCCATGCCGTTCTTTATCGCCGGCGTGGCCTCGATGTTCCTCAGCCTGCGCTACTTCAACGGCTATAAACACGCGTTGATCGCCACCTCAAAAGCCCTCGATACCCCCGAAGAGCCAGCGGCCTGGATCACCCTGGCGGCTCGTCGGCGTACGGCCTTGATGATTGCTGCCCTGCCGGCCTGGATCGGTACGCTGGCGGTGTTCGTGGGGCTGGAAGCGGTGCCGCTGTTTCTGCTGGCGCTGTCGACCTTGGTGCTGTTCTACCTCTATCGCATCCCCCGCCAATTGGGATGAAGCGCCTCTGGCTGGTGCCGGATAAAGGGCTGGAAAGGCCCAGTGGGCAGATGGTGGAGGCGCTGGGGCGGTTGTGTCAGGTGATTGCACCGAACCTGTGGCACCGCTATCGCAGGCAAGCCAGCTCCCACCTTGAATGGTGTACGCGGTCAAAAATGTGGGAGGGGGCTTGCTCCCGATTGCAGTGTGTCAGTCTCAATTTCTTTAACTGGCCCGCCGCTATCGGGAGCAAGCCCCCTCCCACATTTTTTGATCCCGGTTTACAGGCCCAGTTGCGCCGTGCGTTTCAGGACTGATGCTTCAATCCCAGCCTCATCCAACCCGCACTCCGCCAACATCTGCGCCGGCTTGGCGTGTTCGACGTACACATCCGGCAAGCCCAGGTGCAGCACCGACTTGAGGATATTCTCCCGCGCTAGGAACTCGCTGACCGCCGCACCGGCGCCGCCCATGATGGCGTTTTCTTCGACAGTCACCAGCAGCTCATGGCTACCGGCGATCTCGCGCACCAGTGCTTCATCCAGCGGTTTGACGAAACGCATGTCCACCACGGTGGCGTCGATCTTCTCGGCCACTTTCAGCGCTTCGGCCAATTGCACGCCAAATACCAGGAACGCCGTCTTGCTGCCCTGGCGACGGACGATGCCCTTGCCGATCTCGATAGGCGCCAAGTCCTTTTCGATCACTGCATTCGGGCCGTTGCCACGCGGGTAACGCACGGCGGCCGGGCCGTTGTACAGGTGGCCGGTGCTGAGCATCTTGCGCAGTTCGTTCTCGTCGCTCGGCGTCATCACCAGCATGCCGGGGATGCAACGCAGGTAGGACAAGTCGAAGCTGCCGGCGTGGGTCGGGCCGTCTTCGCCCACCAAACCTGCGCGGTCGATGGCGAACAGTACATCGAGGTTTTGCACCGCGACGTCGTGCACCAACTGGTCGTAACCGCGTTGCAGGAAGGTGGAGTAGATCGCGACCACCGGCTTGGCGCCCTCACAGGCCATGCCAGCCGCGAAGGTGACTGCATGCTGCTCGGCAATCGCCACGTCGAAGTAGCGCAGCGGGAAACGCTCGCTGAACGCCACCAGGTCCGAGCCTTCCTTCATCGCAGGCGTAATGCCCACCAGGCGCGGGTCGGCGGCGGCCATGTCGCACAGCCATTCGCCGAACACACCGGAATACTTCGGGCCGCTGGCCTTTTTCGGCGCAGCAGCGGGAGCGTCCACCGGTTCCAGCTTGGTGATGGCGTGGTAGCCAATTGGGTCGACTTCCGCCGGGGCGAAGCCTTTGCCCTTTTTAGTGACGATATGCAGGAACTGCGGGCCCTTGAGGTCACGCATGTTGCGCAGCGTGGCGATCAGGGTGGGTAGGTCGTGGCCGTCGATCGGGCCGATGTAGTTCCAACCAAGCTCTTCGAACAGGGTGCCGGGCACCAGCATGCCCTTGGCATATTCTTCGGTGCGACGGGCAATTTCCCACGCGCCGGGCAGGCGCGAGAGCACCTTCTTGCTGCCTTCACGCATGCTGGCATAGGTGCGGCTGGAGAGGATTTTTGCCAGGTAGTTGGACAGGCCACCGACATTGCGCGAGATCGACATGTCGTTGTCGTTGAGGATCACCAACATGTTGGCGTCTACTTCCGGCGCATGGTTGAGCGCCTCGAAGGCCATGCCGGCGGTCAGCGCGCCATCACCGATCACGGCAATGGCCTTGCGGTCGCTGCCTTGCAGGCGGGCGGCAATGGCCATGCCCAGCGCTGCACTGATGGAGGTGCTGGAGTGGCCGACGCCAAAGGTGTCGTACTCGCTCTCGGAGCGACGTGGGAAGGCAGCAATGCCGTCCTTCTGGCGCAGGGTGCCCATTTGTTCGCGGCGACCCGTGAGGATCTTGTGCGGATACGCCTGATGGCCCACGTCCCACACCAGCCGGTCGTCCGGGGTGTCGAACACGTAATGCAGGGCGATAGTCAGCTCGATGACGCCCAGGCCGGCGCCGAAATGCCCACCGGTCTGGCCGACCGTGTAGAGCAATTCCAGGCGCAACTCATCGGCCAGGGTTTCCAGCTCGGCTTCACCCAGACGGCGCAGGCCGGCCGGCGTGACAGCACGGTCGAGCAGGGGCGTGGACGGGCGCTTGCGGGGAATCTCTTGAAACGTCGTGGGCATCAGGCGAATCGTTATAGGTATAGAAGAGGCGGCAGTTTACCTCAAGCATTGCAAACTGCCCACGCAGAGCGCCGAACTTGGCCGATATGCGGCCGCAAAGGCCGCTGTTATCAGTGGCGGCGTTCGACGATATACCGCGCCAGGTCCCGCAACGGCTCGGCTGCCGCGTCGAAAGGTCGCAGGGCGTCCAAGGCCTGGTCGCGCAGTTCCAGGGCGTAGGCCTTGGCCGCGTCCAGCCCGAGCAATGCAGGATATGTCGGCTTGTCGCGGGCGATATCGGCGCCCTGGCGTTTGCCCAGGGTGGCGGTGTCACTTTCGACGTCGAGGATGTCGTCCTGCACCTGGAAGGCCAGGCCGATGGCGCGGGAATAAGTCTTCAATGCGGCCAATTGTTCGGCCTCAGCACGGCCACTGGCGAGGGCGCCCAATTGTACGGCGGCTTCGATCAGCGCACCGGTCTTGTGGCGATGCATGTATTCCAGGGCCTGTTGATCGAGCTTCTGGCCGACCGAACCGAGGTCGATGGCCTGGCCGCCGACCATGCCGGCGGGGCCAGCAGCGACAGCCAGGGTGGTGACCATGCGCAAGCGGATCTCGGCATTGACGCTGCTCAGCGTTGGGTCCAGCAGTGCGCTGAACGCCAGGCTTTGCAGGCCGTCACCGGCGAGGATCGCGCAGGCTTCGTCGAATGCTTTGTGAGTGGTGGGCTGGCCGCGACGTAGATCGTCATCGTCCATCGCCGGCAAATCGTCATGCACCAGGGAATAGGCGTGGATCAACTCCACCGCACACGCCGCGCCGTTGGCCTGCTCGGCGGTTGCGCCCAGGGCTTCGCAGGCGGCATAGGCCAGCAGTGGGCGCACGCGCTTGCCGCCATTCATCACGCTATAGCGCATGGCTTCATAGAGGCGATTCAATTCGGGGCTTGGCGCAACAAACAAGGGTTCCAAGGCCGCATTGACCCGGGCTTGGCTACTGGCCTGATACGCGTCGATCATTCCGGCTGTTCCGCATCGAAGGGTTCTTCGGCCAACTCCCCGTCACGTTCCAGCAGCACTTGCACCTTCTGCTCAGCCTGCGCCAGGGCGCTTTGGCAGTCGCGGGTCAGGCCGATGCCTTGCTCAAACGCTGTCAACGAGTCTTCCAGCGACAACTCGCCGTTCTCCAGACGCTCGACCAGGGTTTGCAGGTCGGCGAGGGATTGTTCGAAATCGAGTGCAACTTTTTTGCGGGCCATGGCGGCTATTCCGGTAGACGGTAAACTGGCGCGACACTAGCAGACATGGGGGTTCTGGGCAAATAAGCGGGCAAATGAGTGGGGGACAGGACCGAGGGCATGAGCCGATCAAATGAGTTATTCGGCTCATGGTCCGTCAATCGCTTTTCGCTGATGATGAGCACCGCCCGTGTGCGTTCTTTAACTGTGCCTCAAATTCCGACAACCCCTTGTACATGTTCTGTAGCAGGCCAATTTGGACGGCCAGTTCGCGCTTTTTGTCGGCAATGGCCTTATCCGCCCGTGCCCAGGGAAGTTCATCGCCCTGATGGTCTCGAAGAATGCCCTGCAACTCCTTGAGCTTGAACCCCAACTGCTGCGCACACTTGATAAACATCAGCCGCTCGACACATTGCTCGGTATAAACCCGGTACTGCCCCAGACGCTGCGGCGCGGGCAGCAGCCCAATCGCCTCATAATGACGAATCGCCTTGATGGTCGTGCCCGACAACTGCGCGGCTTTGCCGATGTACATGAAAATTCCCTTTTCCCGCGAGTAGGTCAGCCCGTTTCAGCCACTTGACCCGTTGCACCGCAGTAGAGCCCAGCACGGGGCCGAACAGCAACGTCTTGACCGGCTTGATCCCGCAAAACGCCAACGTAGTCTTGCGCATCTGATGGATACCCGGCATGCGGTAGAACCAGCGGTAATACCATGGCGGCGTGTCCAAGGTCACCAGCAAGTGGGCGGTTCTGCCGGCCAGCAGCTTGTCGGGGAATGCCTTGCCCGCGCGGTATTTAAAGGCGAAGCCGGGTAGGAAGATTCGGTCGAGAAAGCCCTTCATCAAGGCCGGAATTCCACCCCACCAGATGGGGAACACGAACGTCAGGTGCGTGGCCCAGAGAATGTCGGATTGGGCGCTGAGCAAATCCGGCTCCAGGGGCTGGATTTGGGTGTAGCCATGGTGCAAGACCGGATCGAACGTGAGATTGCCCAGGCACAGGGCGCGCACTTCGTGACCAGCGGATTGTGCGCGGTGGGTGTAGGTGTCGGCCAGGGCGGCGCAGAAACTGGTTGTTGAGGGATGGCCGAGGATGACGAGGATGCGTTGGGGCATGAGCGTGGTCCTGAAATTGGGGTTTCAGGGTAGGGGGTGCTGTATAGGGGAGAGTCAAGTGTGCAGCAATTAAAACAGCCTGCTTTTCAGGGCAGGCTTTGTGTGTGGCGTGGTTAATCAGTCCTTACGTGCCGTCAGCGCCGAATAACCATTCATCAGGTTGCGATAGTTCGGAATCCGCTGGGACAGCAAGTTGCCCAGCCCTTCAATGTCGTTGCGCCAGTCGCGATGCAGCTCACAGGCCACCGAGAACCAGTTCATCATCTGCGCGCCGGCTTGAGTCATGCGGTTCCACGCCGCCTGCTGCACCGTGGTGTTGAACGTACCGGAAGCATCGGTGACCACAAACACATCAAACCCTTCCGCCAGCGCCGACAGTGTCGGGAACGCCACGCACACATCCGTTACCACACCAGCAATGATGATCTGCTTACGGCCGGTGGCCTTGATCGCCTTGACGAAGTCTTCGTTGTCCCATGCGTTGATCTGGCCAGGGCGGGCGATGTACGGCGCGTCCGGGAACATCTCTTTCAGCTCTGGCACCAACGGGCCGTTGGGGCCTTGTTCGAAGCTGGTGGTGAGGATAGTCGGCAGTTCGAAGAACTTGGCCAGGTCCGCCAGGGCGAGCACGTTGTTTTTGAACTCGTTGGGGGAGAAGTCTTGCACCAAGGAGATGAGACCGGTTTGGTGGTCGACCAGCAGAACTACGGCGTCGTCTTTGTTGAGGCGGTTGTAGGTTGGAGTGCTCATGGTTGAATCCTTTTTTGTTTAAGTGGGTTAGGGCGTTGCGTTCAACATGGGCACAGATTAATGGGTTGGCTGGGGGTGATAAATCGGGTGGGATGTGTCTTACCGTCAACTTGTAGGCGACAATACGAATGCGGGTATTTTTTGCCCGCTGGGTGTTGGCACGAAGATCACTTTAAGCCGTTGCCCGATGCGTAACTGTGGCGGCTCGTCGCACAGGACAACCGACAGCATGGTCGGCCCTTCATCAAGCGTCACGTAGGCGATGCAATGGCTTTCGTCTTCTCGACCGCTGTAGCTGAAGCTATACAAGGTGGCGTTGCCGCTGGCGACGATCCAGTCGCAGGCAGCGCTGCCGGTAAAAGGGCTGTGGTCGCGGGGGTAGAAGAACGCTTTGCCGGTGTCGAGGCAGCGGCGCAGCAGCAGTTGCTCGCGGTTGGCTGCAGCCCAATACGGCGCACTTTCGGGGGTGATGTGTGGCGAGGTCAGGTGCATATCAGAGCCGCTCCAGAATGAGGGTGGCGCTGCCATGTCGTGATCCCAGCAAACCACCGGTGCCGTGGGCAAGGGCCAGCGCGCAGTTGGGGCGTTGCACGGCGGGGTGTGCTTCGCCGCGAAGCTGGCGCACGGCTTCGATCAGCCGGGCCATGCCGCCGCGATTACCGGGGTGGTTGTTGCACAGCCCGCCACCGTCGGTGTTGACCGCCAAGGCCCCTACACCGCTGATCAATTGGCCGTCGGTGACGAAGGCACCGCCCTGGCCGGGAGCGCAGAAGCCGAGGTTCTCCAGTTGGATCAGTACGGTGATGGTGAAGCTGTCATACAGCGAGGCGTAGCCGATATCGCTGGGTTTGAGCCGGGCCTGGGCGAACGCGTCGGCGCCGGACTTCACTGCGCCAGAGGCCAGCAGATCGAAGTAGCCACCGTTCAAGTTGCTGATCGAGTAGCCCGCGCCGATGGGTGTAATCAGCGGTCGCTTGAGTGAGCGGGCGATGGCGGGATGAACCACCACCAGCGCACCACCGCCGTCGCTGATCACGCAGCAATCCAAGCGGCGCAATGGTGCGGCGATCAGCGGTGAATTCAATACGTCGTCCACCGTTACCAGGTTGCGCAACATCGCCTGGGGGTTGTGCTGGGCGTGGTGCGATGCCGCGACTTTGATCCAGGCCAGTTGCTCGGCGGTGGTGCCATATTCGTACTGGTGGCGCATGGCGCACATTGCATAGAGGTTGGTCACGGCGGCGCCGTAGGGCATTTCGAAGGGCGACTCGCAGGTGGTTTGGGCTTGGTCGAGGTGGCTGGCGTCTGGTCGTTGGCGCTCGGCACGTGGTCGCCCGGCTTGGGTTATCAGAGCGACAGTGCAGCGGCCGTCGGCAATGGCGCGGGTAGCCTGGGCGACGTGATGGAGGTAGGAGGAACCCCAACTTTCTGTGGTCTCCAGGTGCCGAGGTCGTATGCCCAAGTACTCAACCATGGAAAAGGGCCCCACACCCGGTGCTTCCCAGCCGGGCACGTCACCCGCGCAGAAATAGCCGTCCACATCGCTGAGGCTCAAGCCCGCGTCGGTCAAGGCACCTCGGGCTACGTCTGCATGCAATTGCGCGAGGGAGCGGTCCACCGCGTGGCGCGTGGGGTGTTCGTAGGCGCCGACGAGAAAGGCTTTGCCCTTCATGGTTGGCGCCTTTGGCTGGCGTACTCGATAAAAAACGCAAGCGCCTGCGGGTCGCGCATCGCGCTAGGGTTGGCGACGGTTTGCGGGTCGTGGCCCATCAGGATTCGTCGCACCGGCACTTCCATTTTTTTACCGGTCAGGGTCAGAGGAATCAGCGGCACCGCGATGATCTGGTCAGGCACGTGACGGCGCGTGCACGCCTGGCGCAGGCAGTTACGCACGCGCTGGCAAAGTGCTTCGTCCAATGGCGTGCCACGGCGCAGTTGGACAAACAGCGGCATAAAGAAACCGCCTTCGGGAAGGTCCAGATTGACGATCAAGGCATCGTCGATTTCGGCTATTTTCTCCAGCGCCCGGTAGATCTCCGCCGTGCCAATACGCACGCCAAAGCGGTTCAGCGTCGCATCCGAACGGCCCAGCACCTGGCAACCGCCGCGCGCGTTGAGCAGGAAAAAATCCCCATGGCGCCAAACGCCTGGCCACGGCTGGAAATAGCTTTCGCGGTAGCGCTCGCCCCCCGGATCATTCCATAAATACACCGGCATCGACGGCATGGGCGATGTCACGACCAACTCGCCAACCTGATCGATCACCGCCCGGCCGTGCTGATCAAATGCCTGGGCATCCACACCCAAGGCCCGGGCCTGGATCTCGCCGGCATACACCGGTAGCGTCGGCACACCGCTTACCAAACCGGTGCAAATGTCCGTCCCTCCGCTGCCCGTGGTCACCCACACATCGGCCTTGAGGTTGCGATAAAACCAGGCATTGCACTGTGGCGAAACCGGCGAGCCCACTGGCATCACGGTGCGCAGTGCGCCCAGGTCGAAGCGTTCACTGGGCACCACGCCGTGGCGTTTCATCGTCTCGATATAGGTGGGGCTGGTAGCGAAAAAGCTGGCGCGGCTGTCTTGCACGATTTGCCACAGCGTTTCGGTATTCGGCCAGGTTGGATGGCCGTCGTACAGCACGGGACGGACCTTGCAAAGCAGGGCGCTGAACAAGGTGTTCCACATCATCCAACCGGTGGTGGTGAAGATGAATGCAGCATCGCCGGGGCGAAAATCCAGGTGCAGGGGCAATGCCTTCAATTGCTCCAGAAGCATCCCGCCGTGGCTGTGTACGATGGCTTTTGGCAGGCCGGTTGTGCCGGACGAAAACAGCACCCATAGCGGATGGTCGAAGGGCAATTGCTCGCACTGAAAATCGGCAGCGGACACGGTTGGGCGCAGGTGCAGCGCATGCCAGTCGAGGGTGTTGGCAAGTGTCAGCGGTTCATCGGGAAACAGCGCAGGCAGCACAATAATGTGCTCGATGCTGTCCAGTTCGCGGGCGATTTGACGGACCTGCTCCCGTCGATCAAATAGTTTGCCGCCATAACGATAGCCATCCACCGCCAACAACACCTTCGGCGACAACTGCCGCATTCGGTCCAACACACCATCCACGCCAAAATCCGGCGAGCAACTGGCCCAGACCGCACCGATGGCCGCGCAGGCACACAGTGCGATCATCGCTTCGGGGATGTTCGGCAGATAAGCCGCCACTCGATCACCCGGTACCACGCCCCACTCGCGCAGACAGGTAGCCAACGTGCGTACCTGATTGGCAAATTCAGTCCAATGCATGCCCTGCAGGCCGGTCGTTTCATTCAGGTAGAGCAATGCGTCGCCGTCCTGCTCATTGCGCAGAATGTGTTCGGCAAAATTCAATCGCGCGCCGGGAAACCACCGCGCTCCTGGCATCGAACGATCACCCAGCACTCTGTGGTGGGGGCTGCTGGCCTGGACCTGAAAGTGATCCCAGATCGATTGCCAGAAGGCTTCCAGGTTATTGACCGACCACTGCCATAACCCGTGGTAGTCGGCAAACCTGAGGCTGCGCTCCTGCCTTAGCCAATTCAGGTAGTGGGTGAGACGAGCGTGTTGAAGTTGTTCGGGGGGAGGCTGCCAGAGCAGTTGGCCCTGGATTACGTCGTTGAATGCAGTGTCGTTGAATGCAGTCGCCACGATAAAAGACCTCTGACGTTATTGTTATTCGGGTCATGGGGTTCTCTTGCGTAGCGGACTGTAGCGATTAGTTGTACGTCGTACAATTAGTGGCGTTTCTGGTTTTTTTGTATGAATTTTCAGCAGCGGGCAGCCAGTGTTTCCAGGCCGCAGAGGATGGTCTCCACATAGAATGCAAAACTTTCATCCAGCGCGGCGTGTACACCATTTTCCCAGCGCAGGCTGAACCCGCGGTTGCTCAATTGGCCCATATTCTGCGCGAGGGTGGGATGCTGTTCTGCATCGACAGCCCGCAGGGTTTCCTGCACTTGGTGTTGCCATGCCTCGGTGTTTTCCGGCAGTGGCGCGTACTCAAGCGTGGTGAATCCGGCGAGGGCGGCGATAAAGGTGTTGTAGGCGCCGGCCAAGGCGTTTCCGCTGAAACCGGCCTGTTGTAATGCCGCCAGCACGCCTTCGACCAACTTGAAGTCGGTGCTGGAGTTGGACACCAATTGCGAACCCAGCAACGGGGCGATATTCGGATGTTGGTGCACAGCGTCATGGCAGTTGACCATCGCCGCACGCAGGTAATCCTGCCAGCGCTCCTGGGGTTGCGGCGCTACCTCTTCCAGGACTTTGGCCAGTACGTCGCTCAACAGCAACTCCCGCGAAGATACGTACCAATAAATCGCCGTTGGGTACACGCCCAGGCTGCTGGCCAGGTTGCGCAGGCTGCATTTTTCCAGGCCATCACGGTCGATCAACGCCAGGGCGGCGGTGATGATGGTGTCCTTGTTCAGTGGGTTTTTTGCGTCTTCGTCAGCGGTCTTCTTACGCCTGCCCCGTGGGTTAGCGGTTTTGCTGGTCATTGTTGTGGGTTCCGGTTGAGCGACGGCGAAAGGATAGCGGCTCACCGATTCGCTGTCGCTCCTGCGCAGGCGTTGTCAGTTCCCTGCGTAGCGCTCCACAAACGCCTGTGTGGCGGTGACCAGCCGATGCAGTTCGTGCTCAGTCAGCGGCAGACTCAGCGCAAGCAACCCACGTCGTGCGCTGTAGATCCCCCATTCGAGCAGGTGAAAGAAGAACAGGTCGCGTAGCTCTTTGCGGTCCGTTGGGATATCCGAAGGCCGACGAATCGGTAAGCCCGTGGGATGCAGATTCATGACCGACCCTTGCCCGGTGTATTGCATCGCCATGGGTGCCAGCACCTCATTGAGTTGCTCACGCAACCTGTCGCCTCGCGCATTCAGCTTCAATGCTTCGTCGCGGGTGTACACCTGTTCCAACCCTGCGATGCCCGCGGCCATCGTCAGCACATTGTTGTTGAACGTACCCGCATGGGAGAGGCTCCCGTGACGTGGATCAAACTGCCCCATGATGTCCCGTCGCCCACCGAGTGCGCCACACGGCATGCCGCCGCCGATGTATTTACCCAGGGTGATCAGGTCAGGCGTGATGCCGAGTTTTTCCTGCAAGCCGCCGGGGGCGAGGCGTGAGGTCATTACTTCATCGAAGATCAGCAACGTGCCGTGGGCTTGGCTCCTTTCCCGCAAGCCTTCAAGAAAACCCGGCTCGGCGCAGATACAGCCGCCCGCACCGAGCATCGGCTCTACCAGGATGGCCGCAATGTCGACCTGCTCGCGCAGCAAACGCTCGACGCCATCCAGGTCGTTATAGTCGGCGAGGTGCACCCGATGCGGCACATTCATCGACGTGTTCGCCCCGCCAAAACTCAACACGCCGCCATGATAACCGCCGTTGAACGCGATAACTGCGTTACGCCCGGTGTAGGCCTTTGCCGCCGCCAGCGCGAGTAGATTCGCCTCGGTGCCGGAGTTGGTAAAGCGCACCTGCTCGATACAGCCGAAGCGCTGCACCATCAATGCCGCTAGCCGCGCTTCCAATGGTGTATGGGCACTCAGGTTCAGCCCATTCTCCATGGCTCTAGCCAGTGCATGGGTTATGACTGGATGAGAGTGGCCGTACAGCGACGCCGTGTATTCCGCCAGGAGATCCACGTAGCGGTGCCCGTCCATATCATCGAGAAAACATCCGTTGCCGGCCGTCATCACCAATGGGAACGGCTCATAAAACAGCACCGAGCGGGTATTACCGCCAGGCATCACACGAGCCGCCGCGCCCAACTGGTGCGCGCTGTTGGGGTTGGCCTGGATGTATCGTTGGATGCAGCGCTCCAGCTCAGGCATTCGAGGCATCACTCACCCCCTTCTTCAACACGGCACGCTTGGGATACACCAGCAACAGCAACGCGAACCACGCGGCGGCTACATAAAATGCTGCGCGAGTTTCCGGGTCACGGATCACCAATACCGTCAGCACACCCAGGTAACCCAACACCAATACACTGCTGACCTTGGGCCAGGGCAGTCGGTAACGCACCTCGGCCAATTCGCTGCGCTGCACTTTACGGCGATAGGCCATATGCGCCGTGATGATCACCACCCACACCCAAATCAACAGACCCAGGATGCCCGTGATCAACAGGCTGAAAATGCTCTCCGGGATCAGATAATTCAGCAGCACACCCACCAGCAAAATCGCCGTCGACACCATCAGGCACCGGGCCGGAACTTGGCGCGGGCTCAACACCTGTAGCTGGCGCGGCGCCTGCTGGATATGCGACAGCGCAAACAACATCCGGCTAGTGGCAAACAGCCCGGTATTACATGAAGATGCCAGCGCGCTGATCACCACAAAATTGATCAAACCAGCCGCTATACCCAGACCAATACTGTCGAACACCATCACAAACGGACTCTGGGATGTGTCGATCTGATTCCACGGGTACAGCGCCATGATCACCGCCGTCGACCCCAGGTAAAAAATTGCCATCCGCCAAAGGATGCTATTGATTGCTCGCGGCAACGTGCGCTGTGGCTCCGCTGTTTCCGCCGCCACCAGGCCCACCACCTCGATCCCCGCAAAGGTAAAAGCCGCCACAGGTACCGCGAACCAAAAGCCGCTCCAGCCATTCGGAAAAAACCCATCATGACGCCAGAGGTTGCTCACCGAAGGCGTCGTTTGCGCCGACGTCTCCAGCCCAAACACCAGAATCACCAAACCTGCGCCAATCAGCCCGACAATCGTCAACACCTTGATCAACGCCAGCCAGAACTCCACTTCGCCGAACGTCTTTACCGCGAACAGATTGATCACCATCAACATGCCCACAGTGACCAGCGCTGGAATCCATTGCGGCAACTCCGGGAACCAATACTTCATCAACAAACCGATCCCGGTCACCTCCAGCACCCCCACCAGAATCCAGATCATCCAGTACGACCACCCCGTGATAAACGCCACCCGTGGCCCTAAAAACTCCTCTGCATAGGTCGCAAACGAGCCACTACTGGGCCGGTACAACGACAACTCCCCCAGCGCCCGCGCAATCAGATACACCATCCCTCCACACAATGCATACGCCAGTAACAACGCCGGCCCAGCGGTGGCAATCGCCTTGCCCGAGCCCAAAAACAAACCGGCGCCGATGATTCCGCCGATTGCGATCAGCATGACGTGGCGTTCCTTGAGTGACCGCGCCAGGCCATGGTCGGAAGAGTGAAGCGGTGGTGTGGACATCAGCGTTCCCCTGGCTGCGGTGTGCAGCGGTAATGGGTGTTGGTCCGGTTTGAACCGGTTTTATTGTGCGGTGTGCAATAAGCAGGTTTTGGGCCAGAGCGGGAGCATGGCGGGTCAAACGGGTCGTTTAGATGTTTGTGTAGGACGTTTCATTTGGGGGTATGAAGTGGGGAGGAGGGCACAGAGGTGTCACCAGGGGACACAGGTGGGTGGGGGGAACACAGGGGGGATTTCGGCATGATTTTGAACCGTTAGCAGGGCGCATCCGGGTGCGCCGCACAGGACGGTGATGCACTTGGTGGAAATGGCGGGGATGGTGGCGGATCGGGCGGTGGAGTCTATGCAGGCTACCTAACGCCATTCGGAGGCGGGGGGCGATTCGTGCTGGCCGCTTTTGGCCATTCAATTGCCCACCGACTTGTTGGGCTATTGAATTGGGTTTTTGCGGGCATTAAAAAGCCGGCTTGTGGCCGGCTTCTCGGGGACTGCTTCAGCTTGTTTTTGACAAGCCTCACCAGCCTTCAAATCGCTCAGCCAACGTCGCGTCTGGCTGAATAGTAGGGGCATCTGCGGCAGCTGCGTCGCATTGCCTGGCAGGGTGAGTAGCGTTGAGCCAACCCCTGCCAAATGTGCCGCGCATAATACCCACATTCACCTCAAATGCCCACCTCCGGTTCCGACTTAGAGCCTTCCCAGCCCAACAAGTGCTCATCCAGCGGCACTGGCGGGCGGCGGTTGTTGAGGGTGGACCACCAGAACACCCAGCCGACGATCTTGAAGTTTTGCTCGAAGCGTTCTTCGTAGTTCAGGTATTCGTCGGGATGTTCGGCGGTGTTGTGGCTGCGCATGCGTAAACCACCACCAGGCCGGTTGTAGAGGTATTTGATGCGCAGCATGCCGTCGTGTTCGACGGCGTAGATTTCGCCGTCGATGATTTGGGTGCGGCCTCGGTCCAGGGCGAGGGTGGCGCCTTGTTGGATGATGTCGGTCATGCTGTTGTCGACCATATAGGCACCCAGTGCGCGGTCGGGGTGAACGTTGAGGGTTTCCAGGGTGTGCAGGGAGACGCGGATGTGTTCGGTTGAGGTGAAGGTGGGGTGGAGGGGGATCTCCACGTCGACTTTTTCCGGGTGGCGGGCTGGGCCCGTGAGGTACTTGCCGCTCTCTTCGCGGGTGGGCAGTGCATTCCTTGCAGTGGGGCCTTCCAACAGAAAGTTGGCCGGTGGGTGTTTGGGACCTTCGCCTGTGCGCAGCCAGCGGCTGGAGACGCACAACAGTTCTGCGAACTCGTTGAGTCGGCCCATGGGCACACCGCGTTTGAACCAATTGTTCACGTGTTGAGGCGTGACACCGCGGTTCTTGGCGAAATCGGAGGCGGAAAGATGAACTTCCCGCAATAGCTCTTTTAAACGATCACCTGATTTATTCATAAACGCAGAGTTTACTGGCCGGAAAAATTATTCAAATAAACTATGCGTTGACTTGCTCGTGTAGGTTTTTGCTTAGTTGTAGCTTGGATTGTCGGATTGCGTGGATTTCTAAACTTCTGTTGTTGTTAATTAAACTATTGGTTTAATTCAAGGCATAAAAAAGCCCCGAATAGTCGGGGCTTTTTTGATTGCCGGAGCAATGAGTAATCGGTATCAGCCTTTGTAGGCAGCAACCGACTTCAGGATCTCGGCGCGGGCGGCGTCTGCGTTGCCCCAACCGTCGATCTTCACCCATTTGCCTTTTTCGAGGTCTTTGTAGTTCTCGAAGAAGTGCTTGATCTGTTCCAGCAGCAGCGGTGGCAGATCGGTGTATTCCTTCACGTCCACGTACAGCTGGGACAGCTTGTCGTGAGGAACCGCGATCACCTTGGCATCGCCGCCGCCGTCGTCGGTCATGTTCAGGATGCCGACTGGGCGGGCACGGATAACCGAACCTGGGGTAACCGGGTAAGGGGTTACAACCAGCACGTCGAGGGGGTCACCGTCGTCAGCCAGGGTGTTAGGGATAAAACCGTAGTTGGCCGGGTAGAACATCGGGGTGGCCATGAAACGGTCAACGAACAGGCAGTCGCTGTCTTTGTCGATTTCGTATTTGATCGGCGCGTGGTTGGCCGGAATCTCGATGGCGACGTAGATGTCGTTCGGCAGGTCTTTGCCAGCCGGAATCTTGCTGTAGCTCATTGGGCGTTGCCCCCGTTAATTGGCCAAGAAACTTGGCCGGATTGGCCTAAAAGTGGCGGCGATTATAGGCACATTCTGACGCCGATGCCATGCGCCAGACGTCGCAAGGTCATTCGTCTTGCGGCTGATAACGCGGGTCGTGGGCTTGCAGTTGGAGCAAGCGGGCCAGGGGATCCTGGCGATAAAAGCGGCTGAGCTGGGCGTACACCTGTGGATAACTATTGACCAGTAAATCCGGGGCGCTGAAAAAATATTCGCTGGTGACGGCAAAGAATTCCGCAGGGTTTTCGGCGGCGTAGGGGTCGATCTCGGTGTCCGCATCCGGGTTGGCGTCCAGTTGGCGATTGAGGTCGTCGTAGGCGCTTTGCATCACGCTGGCCCACTCCTGCACGCGCATGTCGTTGTGCAGCGGCGGCAGGCCGTTGGCGTCACCGTTGAGCATGTCGAGCTTGTGGGCCAGTTCGTGGATGACCAGGTTGTAGCCTTCCCAGTTGCCGCTGGCCAGTACGCCGGGCCAGGCGAGGATCACCGGGCCTTGTTGCCAGGCTTCGCCGCTGTGCTCGCCGTCCCATTCGTGTTCGATGCCGCTGCTGTCGCGGTGGCGCTGGGGGCTTATGAAGTCGTCGGGGTATAGAACGATTTCGTGGAAACCTTGGTACCAGTCAAGGTCGCCCAGGTTCATCAGCGGCAGTTGCGCCTGGGCGGCGAGCAACAGGCGCTGCTCTTGGTGCAGCTCCACGCCGGGCAGGGCGGTGAGGTGTTTTTCGGCGAGGAATACCACGCAGGCTTCACGCAGCCACTGGTCCTGCTCGGCGCTGATGCCGTCGAGGAAGGTCAGGTGGTGGCGCACCCGTTGCCAGGTGTCATCGGCAATCGGGTGCTTGGCCAGCAGGCGCCGGCGACGCCAGGCGCTCAGGGACCACATCGCAGGTCAGTGCGGCTTTGCTTCGGAGGATGCGCGACCAAAACGGCTGCGGAACACACCAATAATCATCGGCACCAGCGACAGCAGGATGATGAACACCACCAGCAGCGACAGGTTTTTCTTGATAAATGGCACGTTGCCAAAGAAGTAGCCCAAGGTCACCAGGCCGCCAACCCAGAGGATAGTGCCCAGCACGCTGAACCCGAAGAACCGTGCATACGGCATTTTGGCGATACCGGCGACGAACGGCGCAAAGGTGCGCAGGATTGGCAGGAAGCGCGCCAGGGTCACGGTTTTACCGCCGTGCTTGTCGTAGAAATCGTGGGTTTTTTGCAGGTAGTCGCGGCGGAAGATTTTCGAGTTCGGGTTGTTGAACAAGCGTTCGCCCACCGTTCGCCCAATCACATAGTTGGTACTGTCCCCGAGGATCGCTGCCAACATCAACAGGCCGCCCAGCAGCACCGGGTCCATACCACCGCCCGCCGCCACGGCGCCAGCGATGAACAGCAACGAATCACCCGGCAGGAAGGGCATGACCACCAAGCCGGTTTCGCAAAAAATAACCAGGAACAGGATGGCGTAAATCCACACTCCATAGTTTCTCACCAGCGTATCGAGGTACACGTCGAGATGCAGGATGAGATCGAGCGGGTTGAAATCCATGGATGGCACCTGTGTGAATGGCCCGGCTCAGCAGGCCAGTGCGGACGCTGGGGTAAGTAAGGCTACAAATGTATGCCGTGTTTCTTACAGCCCTGAAAGGTCCGCATTATACGGATTGAGAGGTGAAAAGCCTGTTGGTTTTGTAGCGGGGGATGTCGTAGCTATCAAGCCTATACGCTGATCCAAATGTGGGAACGGGCTTGTGTGGGAGCGGGCTTGCTCGCGAATGCGGTGAATCAGCCCAACATGTGTCGACTGACACACCGCTTTCGCGAGCAAGCCCGCTCCCACAGAGGATTTGTGGCGTTTGTGGAGTTGGCGTTTAGTCTTCACTAATGGGCAACGTGTAGTTCTTGAACTCCGTATCCTCACGAAACCCAATCGACTCATAGGTCTTCTGCGCCACTTCGTTATCGCTGCTGGTGGATACCCGCAGCCGCACCGCATGGGTTTCCTTGGCCATTTTCTTCGCGGTGCGCATCAGGTTGTCCGCCACCAACTGCCGGCGGGCGTCTTCGGCCACGTAGATGTCATTCAGGATCCACACCCGCTTGAGCGACAACGATGAAAAACTCGGGTACAGCTGGCAAAAGCCGAGCACTTTCTTGTCGTCATCGTCAGCCAGGGCCAGGTAGATCACCGATTCCTTGCGACGCAGGCGCTTTTCCAGGAAGGCCCGCGATGAGTCCGGGAAGGGCAGAGCCCCGTAAAACTCGCGGTATTTGACGAACAACGGGGTCAACAGGTCCAGGTGTTCCAGGGTCGCTTGAGTGATCCGCATGCCAGGCCTCAACTTCCAAATGGGGTATGACCACGCGAGCGGCCGTGACTCGATGCTGCCTAAAGACGCGAAAAAGCGCAATCGTGTGGGTATCAGTCCTTAGGTGGACTAAGCAGGAAATTGCCTTTCATCAGGTCCGGATCGTCCGACTCAATGGTCTGAACCTGTGCCTCATCCTTCAGATTGACTCCCGATAACTGGCGACGACACGCCTCTCGCATCAAGTACAGCAAACGATGGGCCGCCATGCCATAACTCAAGCCTTCCAAACGCACATTAGAGATGCAGTTGCGATAAGCGTCGGTGAGGCCGACCTTGGGGTTGTAAGTGAAATACAGTCCCAAGCTGTCCGGCGAACTAAGCCCTGGCCGTTCGCCGATCAGGATCACGGTCATCTTGGCGCCAAGCAATTGCCCGATTTCGTCGGCCACTGCCACGCGACCTTGCTCCACCAGGATCACGGGTGAAAGTGACCAACCGTCTGCATTGCTCTGTTCCTCCAAGCGTGTCAGGAACGGCAGGGTGTGTTTGTGCACCGCCAAGGCCGACAGGCCGTCAGCCACCACGACCGCCAAGTCCACGCCGCCAGGGTTGGCCGAAGCATGCTCGCGCAGCAACTGTGCCGACTCATCGCTCAGGCGCCGCCCCAGGTCCGGGCGTTGCAGGTACATATGCCGGTCTGTCGCAGCACTGTGCAGCAACAGGCTATCGCGGCCCCGCTCGGCCAGTTGGCTGCTAAGGCCCGCAGGGTCAAACGGTAGATGCACTGCGTCCCGCGCCTGGGCGTGGGCAAATTGAAAATCAAGCTGGGCGTTGGTGGGAATGCTGGTGCCGGTACGCCCCAGCGCGATGCGCGCCGGGGTTAGGCGACGCAGTTCCAGCCACGGGTTCTCAGGTAGGTCGAGTTGCACGGGCGGCTCCTTCATCCCAATTGCGCCAAGGCGTGGCGAAAGGCCGGTGGCAAGCTGTTGCCAAACTGCACCTTGCCGTCGGCTTGCGTAAAGATGCCCATTTTCGCCAGCCACTGTTCAAACTCCGGCGCCGGCTTTAAACCCAGGGTTTGGCGGGCGTACAGGGCATCGTGGAACGAAGTGGTCTGGTAATTGAGCATGATGTCGTCGGAGCCCGGAATGCCCATGATGAAGTTGATCCCGGCCACGCCGAGCAAGGTCAGCAGGGTGTCCATGTCATCTTGGTCGGCTTCGGCGTGGTTGGTGTAGCAGATGTCGCAACCCATGGGCACACCCAGCAGCTTGCCGCAGAAGTGGTCTTCGAGGCCGGCGCGGATGATTTGCTTGCCGTTGTACAGGTACTCCGGACCGATAAAGCCTACAACGGTGTTCACCAAAAACGGCTTGAAATGCCGCGCCACGGCATAGGCGCGGGTTTCGCAGGTTTGCTGGTCAACGCCAAAGTGCGCGTTGGCCGACAAGGCGCTGCCCTGGCCGGTTTCGAAATACATCAGGTTCTGGCCCAGCGTGCCGCGATTGAGGCTCAAGCCTGCTTCGTAACCCTCTTGCAGTACGTTCAGGTTGATGCCGAAACTGGCGTTGGCCGCCTCCGTACCGGCAATCGACTGAAACACCAGGTCCAGCGGCACGCCACGGTTGATCGCTTCGATGGAGGTGGTGACGTGGGTCAGCACGCAGGCTTGGGTGGGGATTTCGTAACGCTGGATGATCGCATCGAGCATCTCCAGCATCGCGCAGATCGAGGCGATGCTGTCGGTGGCCGGGTTGATGCCGATCATGGCGTCGCCGTTGCCGTACAGCAGGCCGTCGAGAATGCTCGCAGCGATCCCTGCGGGTTCGTCGGTAGGATGGTTGGGTTGTAGACGCGTGGATAAACGCCCGCGCAGGCCCATGGTGCCGCGAAATTGGGTGACCACACGGATTTTCTGCGCCACCAGCACCAAGTCCTGCACGCGCATGATCTTGGACACCGCCGCCGCCATCTCCGGTGTAAGACCTGGCGCCAACGCCCGTAGGCTGTGTTCATCGGCAGCGTCGCTGAGCAGCCAGTCCCGCAGACCGCCCACGGTCAGGTGGCTGACCGGCGCAAACGCCTGTTTATCGTGGGTGTCGATGATCAGTCGGGTGACTTCATCGCTTTCATAAGGGATGAGCACTTCCTCAAGGAAGTGCTTGAGCGGGATATTTGCCAACGCCATCTGCGCCGCCACCCGCTCGCCATCATTCTGTGCGGCCACGCCGGCGAGGAAGTCCCCGGAACGGGCTGGGCTGGCCTTGGCCATCACGTCCTTGAGGCTGTCGAAGCGGTAGGTTTGTGTGCCCACCGCGTGGGAAAAGCTTGCCATACAGTGTCTCCTTGACGATGGGGGCCGCGGCCCCCATCGAGGTTTTCGGCAGTTAGTGCAAGGCGGCCTCTGCGGCCTGGATCGCCGCGAATTCCTCTTCGGGCGTGCCTGCTACCAAGTGATGCCGGCTGTAGAAAGCAAAGTAAGCAATTAATACTCCATAGATGATCGCCGCGCCAATCACCACGCGTGGATCCACCAGGAAGCCCGCAACCACGGCCACGCAAGCCAGTACCAGAGCGACGCCGGAGGTGAAGATGCCGCCGGGTGTGCGGTAAGGGCGGTCCATTTTGGGGCGGCGGATGCGCAACGTAATGTGTGCAGCCATCATCAACACGTAGGAAATGGTCGCGCCGAACACCGCTACCAGGATCAACAGGTCACCCTGGCCGGTCAGCGACAGGCCAAAACCGATAATGCCGGGGATTACCAGTGCCAGCACCGGTGCCTTGCTCTTGTTGGTCTGGGACAGTTTGCGCGGCAAGTAACCGGCGCGGGACAGTGCAAAAATCTGCCGCGAATAGGCGTAGATAATCGAGAAAAAACTCGCGATCAGCCCCGCCAAGCCTACAAGGTTGACGAAACTGCCCATCCAGGTCGAACCGCCGTAGGACAACGCCAGCGCTTCCACCAGCGGGTTGCCGGATTTGATCAGCGCGTAGGTGCCGGCGCCGCCCGGAGCGATTACCAGGATCAACAGAGCAAAACTGGTGAGCACCACAATGGCGCCGATCAAACCGCGTGGCAGGTCGCGTTTTGGGTTCTTGGTTTCTTCCGCCGCCAATGGCACGCCTTCTACGGCGAGGAAAAACCAGATCGCATAAGGAATCGCCGCCCACACGCCCACGTAGCCAAACGGCAGGAAGGTGCTGGCGCCCTTGGCCTCAGTCACCGGAATATCCAAGAGGTTGGCCACATTGAAGTGCGGCACCATCGCTACCAGGAACACGCCCAAGGCGATAGCGGCGACGGCGGTAATCACGAACATCAACTTCAAGGCCTCACCGACACCAAAAATATGGATGCCGATAAAGATGATGTAGAACGCCAGGTAAATCATCCAGCCGCCGATGCCGAACAGCGACTCGCAATAAGCGCCGATAAATACAGCGATGGCCGCAGGAGCGATGGCGTATTCGATCAGGATGGCGGTGCCCGTGAGAAACCCGCCCCACGGCCCGAAAGCACTGCGGGCAAAGCCGTAGCCGCCACCGGCGGTGGGGATCATGGACGACAGTTCGGCCAGGGAAAAACACATGCATAGGTACATCGTGGCCATGAGCAGGGTGGCGAGGAACATACCGCCCCAACCCCCTTGGGCCAGGCCGAAGTTCCAGCCGGCGTAATCGCCGGAAATAACATAGGCAACACCAAGGCCCACTAACAGCACCCAGCCGGCGGCGCCTTTTTTAAGTTCGCGTTGTTGGAAGTATTGGGAGTCGACTTTTTCGAAGTCGACGGAAGATCCAGTCTGTTCGCTAGGCATGGGAAAGTACCTTTCGTTGTTATTGTTTTTTAACTCGGCCTCTGTGTGCCGAATGCAAATCGCAAGTACTTGTGAAGATCTAAATGTGGGAGCGGGCTTGCTCGCGAAAGCGGTGTGTCAGTTGATGAGTTTGTAACTGATACACCGCTTTCGCGAGCAAGCCCGCTCCCACATTTTTAATTGCATTTCAAATGTGGGAGGGGGGAATTAGTTAGAAGAACCCCAACGGATTAATGTCGTAACTCACCAGCAAGTTTTTAGTCTGCTGGTAATGATCCAACATCATCTTGTGGGTCTCACGGCCTACACCGGACTTCTTGTAACCGCCAAACGCGGCATGCGCCGGGTACAGGTGGTAGCAGTTGGTCCATACACGGCCGGCCTTGATCGCCCGGCCCATGCGGTAGGCGCGGTTGATGTCGCGGGTCCACACGCCAGCGCCCAGGCCGAACTCGGTGTCGTTGGCAATGGCCAGGGCTTCGGCTTCGTCCTTGAAGGTGGTGATGCTCACCACCGGGCCGAAGATTTCTTCCTGGAACACGCGCATTTCATTGGTGCCCTTGAGCAGGGTCGGCTGGATGTAATAGCCGCCCTCCATGTCGCCAGTGAGCTTCTCGACCTTGCCGCCGGTGAGCAGCTGCGCGCCTTCGCCCTTGGCGATTTCCAGGTAGGACAGGATCTTGTCGAACTGCTGCTCGGAGGCCTGGGCGCCGACCATGGTGTCGGTGTCCAGCGGGTCGCCGCGTTTGATCGACTCGATCTTCTTCATCACCACTTTCATGAAGTCGTCGTAGATCGACTCTTCTACCAGCGCGCGGGATGGGCAAGTGCACACCTCACCCTGGTTGAAAAACGCCAGCACCAGGCCTTCGGCGGCTTTCTCGATAAACGATGGCTCGGCTTTCATGATGTCGGCGAAGAAGATATTTGGCGACTTGCCGCCCAGCTCAACGGTAGACGGAATAATGTTCTCGGCCGCCGCATGCATGATGTGCGAACCCACTGGTGTGGAGCCGGTGAACGCGATCTTGGCGATGCGCTTGCTGGTGGCCAGGGCTTCGCCGGCTTCTTTGCCGAAACCGTGCACTACGTTCAGCACGCCCGGTGGCAGCAGGTCGCCGATCACTTCCAGCAGCACGCTGATGCCCAGCGGGGTTTGCTCGGCCGGCTTGAGCACTACGCAGTTACCGGCGGCCAGGGCCGGCGCGAGTTTCCACGCGGCCATCAGGATCGGGAAGTTCCACGGGATGATCTGGCCAACCACGCCCAGCGGCTCGTGGAAGTGATAAGACGCCGTGTGTTCGTTGATCTCGGCACTGGTGCCTTCTTGGGCGCGGATGCAACCGGCGAAGTAGCGGAAGTGGTCGGCGGCCAGTGGGATGTCGGCGTTGAGGGTTTCGCGTACGGCCTTGCCGTTATCCCAGGACTCGGTGATGGCCAGCAGTTCGAGGTTTTGCTCGATGCGGTCGGCGATTTTCAGCAGTGCCAGCGAGCGGTCCTGAGCCGAGGTCTTGCCCCAGGCGTCGGTGGCGGCATGGGCGGCGTCGAGTGCTTTGTCGATGTCTTTGGCAGTGGAACGCGGGAATTCAGCGATGGGCTTGCCGTTGACCGGCGAGGTGTTGGTGAAATAGTTGCCATCGACCGGCGCAACAAATTCGCCACCGATGTAGTTGCCGTATTTGGCCTTGAACGAAACGATGGCGCCTTCAGTACCGGGGTGTGCGTAACGCATGGTGGGTATCTCCTGGCTCTTATGTTTATTGGGAGTGCAGCGCGGCAAGCGCCTATAAAGCGTAGAGCAAAGGTTGGGCCACTGCTTCGAGGCCCAGTGAAATCAAGGGGTTGGGGTTTGTTGCAAGGCGTTGCTGTGACAAGGCTGGTACAGGGTATGTGACAGTTTGTGCCATAAACGGGACAGCCTGTGACCGGTGGGTCTGGCCGGGATTGCATTGGTCGGGTGCCTGGGGGATGCTGGACGTTCTCACGCAGGGAGAATAATAAGAAATGCACAACGATCATTTCAGCCGCCATGCCCAGCAAGTCCTCACCGTTGCCCATGGCCGCGACCCATCGAGCGACCCTTCCATCGCCCGTTCCTGGCTGCGCTGCCTGGAGGACTACCACCTCGACCCTGCGCAAACCGTCGCACCCACTGTGCTTGAGCACGGCCGCTTGCTGGAAAGCCGCGAGCGCCTGCAACAAGTGCTGCATATCGCTGGCAGCGAGATGAATAGCCTGCACCAGCAGCTCTCCGGCGCCGGTCATGCGGTGCTGCTCACCGATGCCCGTGGCGTGATCCTCAACTGTGTGACCGCGCCGTCCGAGCGCAAGATCTTCGAGCGCGCCGGGCTGTGGCTGGGTGCCGACTGGAGCGAGGCGTGCGAAGGCACCAATGGCATCGGCACCTGCCTGGTGGAGCGCCAATCCCTGACCATTCATCGCGATGAGCATTTTCGCGGCCGCCACACGGGGTTGACCTGTTCGGCGAGCCCGGTGTTCGACCCCCATGGCGACTTGCTGGCGGTGCTGGACGTATCGTCGGCGCGCGAAGCGGTGTCGCGCCAGAGCCAGTTCCACACCATGGCGCTGGTGAATCTGTCGGCGAAGATGATCGAGAGTTGCTACTTCCTGCGCCACTTTGAAAACCACTGGCTGCTGCGCTTTCACTTGCAGGCGGAGTCGGTGGGCCTGTTCAGCGAAGGTCTGCTGGCGTTCGATGGCGAAGGGCGTATTTGTGCGGTGAACCAGAGCGCGCTGAACCTGTTGGGGCAGATGCGTGGCGGTTTGCTGGGGCAGCCGGTGGAGGCGTTTTTTGAATGTTCCCTGGACCAGTTGCTTGGCCGCGCCAGCGCCAATGCCACCGCCAGTTGGCCGTTGCGCACCCGCGATGGCCGGCAATTGTTCGCCGCCTTGCGCGGCCAGGCACGCAGCGCCCCTGCGCCTGTCGCCAAGCCCGCCGTGTTGGAGGGGCCGCGTCTGCCCGGCATTTGCCTGGGCGATCCGGTGCTGCAAAAAGATTTCAGCAAAGCGCTGCGGGTGTTCGAGCGCGATGTGCCGTTGCTGATCAATGGCGAAACCGGCTCCGGCAAAGAAGCGTTTGCCAAGGCCGTGCACCAGGCCAGCCAGCGCGCCGACAAGGCGTTCGTTGCACTCAACTGCGCGGCCATCCCGGAAAGCCTGATCGAGAGTGAGCTGTTTGGCTATCGCGGCGGCAGCTTTACCGGCGCCCGTAAAGAAGGCATGCAAGGTAAATTGCAGCAGGCCGATGGCGGCACCTTGTTCCTCGACGAAATCGGCGATATGCCCCTGGCCCTGCAAACCCGACTATTAAGGGTGTTGGAAGATCGCCTGGTCGTGCCCATCGGCGGGGAGCCCATGGCTGTCGATGTCAGAATTATCAGCGCCACCCACCGGAATTTGCTGGAGCGTGTGCAGGATGGCAGCTTTCGCGAGGACCTGTACTATCGGCTCAATGGGCTGGAAGTTGCCCTGCCAGCGTTGCGTGAGCGCAGTGACAAAGCGCAATTGCTGGACTTTCTCCTGACTCAAGAAGCCGCCGGGCAGGTGGTGCGGCTTGACGCGGCGGCGCGTCAGGCCCTGCTGGCATTTGCCTGGCCGGGCAATGTGCGGCAGTTGCGCACCGTATTGCGCACGCTGGTCGCCTTGTGCGACGACAGCCACGTCGGGCTCAACGACTTGCCGGCCATCATCCGACAAACCCGTGTTGAGTCTGCGCCAAAGGATGCGGCTATACGTTCCCCGTTGGACAACGCAGAGCGGTTGGCGCTGCTGGCCGCCCTGGAGCAGCAGCGCTGGCATATGAGCCACGCCGCCGAACAACTGGGGGTTAGCCGCAACACGCTGTACCGCAAGTTGCGTCGGCATGGGATCGCTCGCGCTTCAATGGCTTGAGTGCGTCGGACATTTCAACGGTCGGGGGTAATTTTTGCCCAGGTCTTAATCTCAAAGAGGTGCTTTCGCCGCAACAGATGTGCCGATTCCGGGGACCTATTCATGTTGGAACTCCACTGAGTTAGCAGAAGAAACGGAAAGCTTCTGATCACTTAACCCAGTTCAACTTTCCCAGAGTGAAACCACATGAATATTACAATTCCAACAAGTGTTTCTGTGCCCTCGCTTCCTCTACCACCGCCCGCCGACGAGGCCGTGGCGCAACCTGATACCGGCCCTTCGGACCCCTCTCAGCAGCCGCATGTGCGCACCAAGCGAGGCCTGCCGGGGTTCAAGAGTGGCTCTTCGGCCTTGCCCAGAAGTTTCAGCCTGAACAACCTGGGCAAACCTGCCACGATGCCCGTGCTACCCAAATCCAAAAGCCTGCCCAACCTGGCTATTTCTCACCCGCCATCCGGGGCGACGGTGGCGGACAAATTCAAGAACCTGGCGAAGAAAATCCAGGCTCAACACAGCGCGGCCTCTGGCACGGTCGTGCTGGCCAAGCCCGTGGTGAAAGTAACGGTGGCCGATACCGCCAGGCGATTGATGGATGCACAGCGCTTGGTCAAGGCGGGCGTATTTCCGACAGCGCCATCGGCAGGCCTGGTGGCTCGGGATGCGTTCATCAGTGCTGGTATCACGGGGTTGGTTACGGCCCCTTTCAACGTGGGGGCCCACGCCGGGGCTGTTGCGGTCCAAGAGCGAATCAAGGCGTCCTATGTGCCCGCGGCCTTGCCCCCGGCGCATCTACCTGGAGCGGCCGCAACCACCCCAGCGGTCAGCTCCACAGACACGGCGTCGCCGACCCCACGCCTGGATCGTGCAGAAAAAACCGTCTGGGGCATTGCCGAAGGGTTGCTGACGGTTGTGTCCGGCTCCACCGACACCCCTTTGGGTATCGATGAAAAATGGCCCAAGCAGAAAGGCTCCAGGCTCGACAACCTTGAGAAAATGCTGACGGTGTCGGAACAGATGATGACCAACCTGGCCAAGGAGCACGGCATTGTCTTCACGCCTTATGAGCCCTCGCCGGAGCAGGCGGCTTCTGGCAAGGAAGGTATCCGCGTGGAGGTCGTCGAGCAGCGTTGCCGGGCGATTGAAACGGCGGTGGAACGTCTGCTGCTGCTCAAGGGCGCTGAGAATGCTGCCAAGACCCGGTCTAAAAAGACCTGACCTGGCCTTTTGAAATAAACCGGGCGTGTGGGTAGCTTGAGCCACGCCCGGTTTAGTCGCGGGGGGGCGGTGGCGCCGTCAGCTAAAGAGTGCGATTTTTGCCCCCCTGCGCTAACCTGCCTCGATGTTTTACGAGGTCGACTATGCACATTCATATTCTCGGTATTTGCGGTACGTTCATGGGCTCTATGGCCGTTCTGGCCAAAGAGCTTGGCCATCACGTCACGGGTTCCGACGCTAACGTTTACCCGCCCATGAGCACGCAACTCCAGGCCCAGGGCATCGAGTTGACCCAAGGCTACGATCCGTCGCAGTTCGACCCGGTCCCGGACTTGGTGGTGATCGGTAATGCCATGTCCCGTGGCAACCCGGCGGTCGAGTACGTACTCAACAAAGGTTTGCCTTATGTCTCTGGCCCGCAATGGCTGGCGGACCATGTGCTGCAAGGCCGTTGGGTGCTGGCCGTGGCCGGTACCCACGGTAAAACCACCACCAGTAGCATGCTGGCCTGGGTGCTGGAGCATGCGGGCATGAGCCCGGGCTTCCTGATCGGCGGTGTGCCGCAGAACTTCTCGGTATCGGCGCGCCTGGGTGATACCCCGTTCTTCGTGATCGAGGCCGACGAATACGACAGCGCCTTCTTCGACAAGCGCTCCAAGTTCGTCCATTACCGCCCGCGCACGGCGATCCTGAATAACCTTGAGTTCGATCACGCGGATATCTTCCCCGATCTGCAGGCGATCGAACGGCAGTTCCACCATTTGGTGCGCACTATCCCGAGCGAAGGCCTGGTCATTCATCCGACCACCGAGCCGGCCTTGCAGCGAGTGATCGACATGGGCTGCTGGACCCCGGTGCAAACCACCGGCGCGGGCGGGCAGTGGCAGGCCAGCTTGCTCAGTGACGACGGCTCCCGATTTGAAGTGCTGTTCGAAGGTGAGGCCCAAGGCGTCGTCGAGTGGGACATGACCGGCCAGCACAACGTTGCCAACGCTTTGGTCACCTTGGCGGCCGCACGGCATGTGGGCGTAGTGCCAGCCATGGGCGTCGCAGCATTGAGCGCCTTCAAAAGCGTGAAGCGGCGTATGGAAAAAGTCGCCGATGTGAACGGTATTACCATCTACGACGACTTTGCCCACCACCCGACTGCGATTGCCACTACGTTGGATGGCCTGCGCAAACGTGTCGGCAACGCGCCGATCATTGCCATCGTCGAGCCGCGCTCCAACTCCATGAAGCTAGGCGCTCACCGCGATGGTCTGCCGGAGAGCGTCAACGACGCTGACCAGGCGGTGTGGTACGCGCCGGCCAACCTGGGCTGGGATTTACCGGCGATTGCGGCGCAATGCACTGTACCGTCCAAAGTCTGCGACTCTATCGAAGGCATCATCGAACACGTCAAGCAAATCGCCGAGCCTGGCACCCACGTGGTGGTGATGAGCAACGGTGGCTTCGGTGGCCTGCACGGCAAACTGGCTGAGGCATTGAAATGAGTGGCCCGGAACGCGTCACCCTGGCGATGACCGGCGCATCGGGCGCGCCCTACGGCTTGCGCCTGCTGGACTGCCTGGTACGCGAAGACCGTGAGGTGCACTTCCTGATCTCCAAGGCCGCACAGTTGGTGATGGCCACCGAGACCGACGTGGCGCTGCCGCCCAAGGTGCAGATGATGCAGGCGTTCCTCACCGAATACACCGGTGCGGCGGCGGGGCAGATCAAGGTTTACGGCAAGGAAGACTGGATGTCACCCGTGGCCTCGGGGTCCGGGGCTCCTGCGGCGATGGTGGTGGTGCCGTGCTCCACCGGGACCTTGTCGGCGATTGCCACCGGTGCCTGCAACAACCTGATCGAGCGCGCCGCGGATGTGACCTTGAAGGAGCGTCGCCAGTTGATCTTGGTGCCACGTGAAGCGCCGTATTCGAGCATTCACTTGGAGCACATGCTCAAGCTGTCGAACATGGGCGTGACGATTTTGCCAGCGTCGCCGGGCTTCTATCACCAGCCGCAGACCATCGATGACCTGGTGGACTTTGTGGTGGCGCGCATTCTCAACCTGCTGAATATCCCCCAAGACATGCTGCCGCGTTGGGGCGAACACCATTTGAGCAGCGATGAATAAGGCGCTGCTGATCCTGCTGGCGCTGCAACTGACAGGCTGCGCCACCGCACGCACGCTGGATGCGGCGCAACCCGGCGCGCCAGTGGTGTATGCCGGCACGCGGTTGGATCTGTATGCGATCAATGGGGGATGTTGCGCCAGGGACCGGTTTGGTGCCGAGGCCCCGAGCTATCCCCAGGTGGACCTGCCGGCCAGTGCGTTGCTCGACACGCTGTTGTTGCCGTTGTCGGTGCTGACAGTACTGGGGGTTGGCTTCAACGCCACGGGCGGTCTTTGAGGGTGTGGGGTTAGTGCCGGCCTCATCGCAGGCAAGCCAGCTCCCACACTTGATCGGGTTCACACAGGTCAAATGTGGGAGCCGGGCTTGCCCGCGATGAGGCCCGTCTGGTCGCTGAAATCTACTTGCCGAGCTTACGCAACTCATCCGACTCCACCACCCGCACCCCATCCTGCTCTTCCAGCGCCAGGCGCCACATAGCCCGGGCCAGTTCGCACACTTCGATGCCACGGTATTTGCCGGGGATCAGCTTCGACAACGGCCCCGCCAGTTGTTCGGCCAAGCGCGGTTCCAGTCGCTCACCCAGCAGCAGCGATGGCCTGACGATGGTCAGCTGCGGCCAGTTTTGGGCCTTGAGCGCCTGTTCCATTTCGCCTTTGACCCGGTTGTAGAAGATCGAGGATTTCGGGTCGGCGCCAATCGCGCTGATCACCACCAGATGGCGAGCGCCCATTTCCCGTGCGCGCTTGGCAAAGGCCACCACCATATCCAGGTCAACGGCGCGGAACGCCGCCTCCGAGCCCGCTTGTTTAATGGTGGTGCCCAGGCAGCAGAAAGCCAGGTCCACGCGGCCACTTAATTGCGGCAGGAATACCGCTGGGTCTCCCACTGGGTTTTCCAGGTGTGGGTGTTCAGCCAGTGGCTTGCGGCTGGGCGCCAGTACGCGGGCCACGGTGGGTTCGTTAAGCAGGCGGTCGAGCAGGTGTTCGCCGGTCAGGCCGGAGGCGCCGGCAAGCAGGATATGCTGAGGTGTCAGGTACATGGTGTTTCCCCCTTGTTACACATTACAGCTTAGTTGCCTTTGGCTTCCTTGCTATTCATTGAGACGCTTTCGAGCGCCTTTCGTGCCTGCTGTTTGCGTAATAGTTGCCAATGGGCGATTACGCCCTTGGGGGCCCAAATCTGCGGTTCGGACGCCTCGAAGCTGTCCGCCTGTTCGCGTTCAGCCACATGCAGTTGCGCCAGCTTGAAGGCTTGCTGCAGGTCGTCGGTCTGGTTGAAGGCTTGGGCGAAGAGGGCGTCGCCGAAGTAGGTGAAGTCGGCTTCCTCGGAGCAACCAAAGGACACTCGGTCGGCGCGGGAGGCGGTCATGATCAGGGTGCGGTCGTCTTTGAGCGCTGGGATGAAACCACCGGAATAGCACGCGGAAATCACGATGATCTTGTCGCGATTCTTTAACGGCGCCAGCACGGCGGCCAGCTCGTCGGCGGGCAGGTCGGCCAGCTCCATGCGCGGCTGGTCCAGTACCAGTTCGTGTTCGTGGGTGCCGTGGCTGGTCATATAAATGAACACCAGGTCTTCCGGGCCGGTACGCTCGGCCAGGGTTTGTACGGAGCGGCGCAGGCTTTCGCGGGTGGCCAAGGGGCGATCGGCGATATGGTCGCGGTGGTTGACCAGGCGGATCTGCCCGCGTGCACCAAAGCGGGTAGCGAGCATGTTGCTGACGTAATCGGCTTCGCGCAGGAACACGCTTTGTTTGCCATCGCCCGCCAGCACCAGGGTGTACAGCTCCACGGCAGGAGTGGAGGCAGGCACGGCAGCGAGGGCGGTATCCAGTAGGTGGCCCTGAGCCAGTACCCCGATCTCCAACGGATCGGGTAACAGCTTGCCGTCGGCGTCACGCACGCGCATACCATTGACCCAGGTGCCGGCCTGCACGGTGCCATCGGTGAGCACCAGGGTGCCACGGCCTTGATAGCTGTCGCTGTCGAAGCCACCGATGTAGAAGCTACCGTCGGTAAGGTTCAGGCGGCCTTCGCCGGTAAAGCGCCAGTCGCTGAACTGGCCGACATAATGGCTGCCGTCCACGCCGATCAGTTCGCCTTTGCCACTGAGGGCGCCTTCCTTGAACTGGCCGATCCATACGTCGCCATCGGCGTTTTCATAGCGACCCTTGCCGTTGAGCTGGTTCTGTTTGAACTGGCCGACATAAATGTCGCCATCAGCGCTGTTGAAGGTGCCGTTGCCCTCCAATTGCCCATCGACGAAGTGGCCGCTGAACTGGTTGCCGCTGTCGTCGTTGCGCTGGCCTTCGCCATTGGGCTTGCCGTGGGCGAACTGGCCCTGGTATTGGCTGCCGTCGGCCAATTCCAGGCGACCGAGGCCGGAATACTGGTCGTCCTTGAATTCGCCGCGATAGGTCATCTGCCCCTCTTTGAGGGTGCCTTCGCCGTTGCGCCGACCATTTTTGAAACCGCCCACATAGTGGCTGCCAGCGGTGGTCAGGCTGCCCTGGCCATCGAACAGACCCTGCTGGAACTGGCCTTTATAGACCTCGCCATTGCTGCCATGCCATTCGCCCTGGCCGTGCCACTGGCCCTTGTCGAACTGGCCGGCGTACCAACTGCCGTTGGGGTAGTCCACGCGGCCCTGGCCTTGCAGCAGGCCATTGACCACATCGCCCCGGTAGCGGCCGCCATCGGGCAGGCGCGCATCGGGCGGCAACAGCGATTCGCCGTCTCCGCAAGCGGTGAGCAACAGGGCAAGGGCAAGGGGAGCAAGTGGGCGCATAGCGGGATCCGGGTAATTGAGCGCCGAGTATGCCGCAGCCGCGAGGTTCATACATAAATTTACATAGCCTGTGGCGAGTTTCAGTGCCTCGCCACAGGGTCGGGCTTACACGAAGCAGAGTGACAACGACTCGGCAATGTAGGCCGGTTTTTCCTGGCCATCGATTTCCAGGGTGCACGCGGCTTTGAGCAGCCATTGCCCGGGTTTTTTCTCTGTGGCGTCAGTGAGGGTGACCTGCAGGCGCACTCGGGAGTCGACCTTCACAGGCTGGATAAAACGCACGCTGTCCAGGCCATAGTTGACCGCCATCTTCAAGCCTTCGGGCATGATCAGGATGTCTTCGATCAGCTTGGGGATCAGCGACAACGACAGGAACCCGTGGGCGATGGTGCCGCCAAACGGGGTTTGCGCGGCCTTGACCGGGTCGACGTGGATGAACTGATAGTCGCCAGTGGCTTCTGCAAACAGGTTGATGCGATCCTGGTCGATGGTAAGCCAATCGGAACGTCCCAGTTCCTTGCCGACATAATCTTTGAGCTGCGCTACAGGTACATAGGGCATTGCGTCTCTCCTTGGTTCATCGGTTTTTATAAGTGTGCGAGATCCAATGTAGATCATCATGGGCAGCGGGGCCGGTCAAGCCACCATGCTTTTGGCGAATGCCGGTGCATAGCGCGGGCGTGCTTATAATGCCGGCACGCTAAAAAGGGGGAGAGAACGGATGCTGTTACGTGGGCTGACATGGCTGGTGCTGTTCCAATTGATCGGTACGGCGATCAACCATTTGCTGTTGCCGATCTTGCCGGGGCCGATTATCGGGCTGCTGCTGATGCTCGGCTTTTTGATCTGGAACGGTGAAGTCGGCGAACCCTTGAGCCTGGCCGCCAGCAGTCTGTTGCGCTACTTGCCGTTGCTGCTGGTGCCGCCGGCGGTGGGGGTGATGGTGTACGCCAAGGATATCCTGGCGGACTTCTGGGCGATTGTCGGTGCCCTGGTGCTGTCGCTGGTAATCGCCATGGCGTTTGTCGGCGTACTGATGCAGCAGATGGTCAAGCGCAAGGAGAAGGGCCAATGATCTTCGACTGGCACGGCGCGTGGACGGCAGTGATTCATCATCCCTTGTTCGGCATCGGCATCACCCTGGGCGCTTATCAGTTGGTACTCGCGGGTTTTGAGAAAACCCGCTGGATTTTCCTGCAACCGGTGCTGGTCTCCATGCTGCTGGTGATCGGCGTGTTGCTCACCTGTGGCCTGAGTTACGCCGAATACCGCAAGAGCACCGAGATCATGGGCATCCTGCTGGGGCCGGCGACGGTCGCCCTGGCGGTGCCGCTTTATCTGAACCTGCGGCGTATTCGCCAATTGTTCTGGCCGATTTTTACTACGCTGGTGGTAGGTGGCATATTGACCACCGGCCTGTGCGTGCTGCTGGGCGACTGGTTTGGCGCCGAACACATGATGTTGATGACCATGGCGCCCAAGTCGGTGACTTCGCCGATTGCCATGTTGGTGGCCGAGCAGATCGGCGGCGTGGCGGCATTGGCTGCGGTGTTTGTGCTGATCACTGGGGTGGTGGGCGCGATGGTCGGCCCGGCGCTGTTGTCGCGCCTAGGTGTACACAGCCCCGAAGCGCGCGGCATGGCCTTGGGCATGACCGCCCACGCCGTCGGCACCTCGGTGGCGTTGCAAGAGAGCGAAGAGTGTGGCGCCTTTGCGGCGCTGGCCATGAGTCTGATGGGCGTGGCCACAGCGGTGTTCTTGCCGCTGGCCGTGTCGGTGATTGTATAAACCAGGTTTAAGGAAACCTTTATGAGTCTGGCGTTGTTCCCGCTCAATACCGTGCTGTTCCCTGGCTGCACCCTTGACCTGCAACTGTTCGAGGCGCGCTACCTGGACATGATCAGCCGCTGCATGAAAAAGGGCGAAAGCTTCGGCGTGGTGTGCATCCTCGACGGCAGCGAAGTGGGTATGGCCCCGGATGGCTACGCGTTGATCGGGTGTGAGGCGCTGATCCGCGATTTCAAACAACAGGACAACGGCCTGCTGGGGATTCGCGTCGAAGGCGGGCGACGTTTCCGCGTGCGGGATGCCGGCGTGCAGAAGGACCAGTTGCTGGTGGCCGAGGTGCAATGGCTCGAAGAGCTGCCGGACCAAGCGCTGGAAGAAGAAGACGCCGACCTGCTGGCGCTGCTCCAGGCCTTGGCCGAACATCCGATGGTTGCCTCGCTGGATATGGGCGCCCATGCCGACGGCCAGCAGGCCCTGGGCAATCAACTCGCCTACCTGCTGCCCTTTACCGAGGCCGACAAGATCGACCTGCTGCAACTCGACGACCCGCAGCAACGCCTGGATGCGATCCAGATGTTGCTCGATGAGTTGCAGGGCGAGTTGTTCACTTAATAGGCATACCGCAGCAGCGCATGCTCAGTGCCGGTAAAGGCGATGATGCCCAGCGTCGCGACCAGGGCCGGTAGTATCAGCCACCAGGCTTTTTGCGACATGGGCGGTAATGGGCTGCGGTGCTGGATGATCGTCAGGCTGAATGCACACACCGTCATTGCCAGCAACGTGCCGGCCAGGATGTCTGTGGGCCAATGGGCGCCGAGGTACACCCGTGACAATGCGATGAATGCGGCGGGGATGCAGCCCAATAACAGCCAGGTCAAGCGCAGGCGCGTGGGCTGGCCACGACCGGCCAGCACTGCCAGCGCCAGGAAAAACGCAAACGCGCCGGACGCGTGACCGCTGGGCATACTGAAACTGGTGAGCGGGTCTGTGAGGATTTCCGGGCGGCCACGGGCGAAAAACAACTTGGTGCCGGTGTTGATCACCGCCGCGCCAGCCAGTGTGGCGCCGACAAACAGCGCGTGACGCCATTGCCGTGCCAGTAGCAGCAGGCCGGTGAATAGGGCGCTGGCGATAAACATCTTCTTGAACTCACCCAGCAGGGTGACGCGCACCATCACCTCGTCCAGCCACGGACTGCGGTGTTCCTGTACCAAGGCGCTCAAGCCCTGATCAAAGTCGTTGAGGTGCGGATAGCCGATAAACAGTGCGATCAACAAGGTCAGGCTGGCGCAGCCAACCCATAACATGGCGCGACGGTGACCGCGCAGGCTGCTGTTCAAGCTCAACCCCAGCAACACCGCGATGCTTGCCGCGACAACCCCCGCCTCGGGCCAGAAACCTTCCGGCAATGGCAGGCGGAACGCCGCGCCGGTGGCCCAGCCCGGCAGCAGGTAAGCCACCGACCAACCGGCGGCAGCCAGGATGCTCACCACGGCGAAGCGCGGGAAGGGCATGTCACACATCCCGGCAACCATCGGCAGCATGGGGCGTAGCGGGCCGATGAAGCGTCCTACCAGAAGGCTGGCGATACCGTATTTGTGGAAGTAGGTTTCTGCGCCATTCATCCACTCGGGGTGATGGCGCAGGCCGGGCAGGCGCCGGATGTTCTGGTGGAAATGTCGGCCCAGGTAGTAGGAAACCCCGTCACCCAACAAGCCGCCTAGAAAACCCAGCAGCAGGGTTTCACTCAGGGACAACGCACCGCTGCCGGCCAGCGCCGCAATGGCAAACAGCAACACCGTGCCTGGCACGATCAGCCCGGCGATGGCCAGGCACTCCACGCAGGCGACGATAAATACGGCCACCGCCAGCCATTGTGGGTTCAGGGTCAGCCAACCAGTGATGCTATCGAGCCATTGGCCCATACACTCAACTCCATTCTTGAAATACATAACTTGAGACCGTGAAGATCAACTGTGGGAGCGGGCTTGCTCGCGAATGCGGTGTGTCAGTCAATGCATGTATTGCTGATCCACCGCATTCGCGAGCAAGCCCGCTCCCACATTGGATCTGTGGTGTGGCGGGTATCAATGCTCAAACCAAAAAATAATCCCGGCCTTCGACCTGGCCTCGGCGCAGCGGGTTCCGCGTGCAATACGGCGCGTAGCCAGCATCGACGAAGCGATACATCAAATGCTCATCACGCCCGCTGGGGATGCCCAGGCGCGTGGTCTGGATAATCTGGCCCGGTGTCTGCCCTACGTCCTCCACGAACAGTTGCTCCTGGTCGAAACGCTTGGCATCCCACATCGGCACCTTCAAACCCAAGGCCTTGCACAGCAACGTCTGGCCGGCACACAACTTTTGTGACGGGCGAGGGTGGCCGTTGGCATCCGGGTTATTCAGCAGCATCTGCGCCAGGCTCGCCGGCCCGGACACCTCATCGACCCACGGATAGGCCGATTTGATCAGCACCGCATTGCCCGGCCCTTGGGCGCTGAAGTTCAGTGAGTCGCCGCCACGGGCGTAGTACATGTAGATGTGGCCACCATCTAGAAACAAAGCCTTACGCTTTTCTGTGTAGCCCAGTGAAGCGTGGCTGCCTTTTTCGGCCACGTAATAGGCTTCGGTTTCAATAATTCGCGCCGAAAGCCAGATTTCGCCGACGCGATGGCGTATGACTTTTCCGAGCAATTCTCGCGCTAGCATTTGCGCGTCACGGTCGAAGAAGCTGTCGGGCAGGGCGCTGGCGGGGTGTTGGGGCGCTGGGCTGGGCATGGCGGTCTGAGGTTAATACGGCTAAATGTGACGGAATAGTAACAACTCCCAGCTTAATTTCGCCTGAACCCCAAGTTTTTACAGTTCATTTCGACCATCCGCCCCTCACCGCTGTCAGTCGGGCGGCGTCACAGCTATAATCTGCCGCTTTCCTCCCTGCCAAGACTCCCTGACCATGACTGAGTCCGTTCTTGACTACATGACCCGCCTGGGTCGCGCTGCCCGTCAGGCCTCGCGGTTGATCGCCCGTGCGAGCACTGCGCAGAAGAATCGCGCCCTGTTGGCCGCCGCCGACGCTCTGGATGCTTCGCGCTCCGAGCTCACCGCCGCCAACGAACTGGACCTGGCCAACGGCCGTGCCAATGGTTTGGAGCCAGCGCTGCTGGATCGCCTGGCGCTGACCCCGGCACGTATCGACGACATGATCGAAGGCCTGCGTCAGGTGGCCAAGCTGCCTGACCCCATCGGTGAAATCCGCGATATGCGCTACCTGCCGTCCGGCATTCAAGTGGGCAAGATGCGCGTGCCCCTGGGCGTGATCGGCATCATCTATGAGTCGCGCCCGAACGTGACCATCGACGCCGCGAGCCTGTGCCTCAAGTCCGGCAACGCCACCATCCTGCGGGGCGGTTCCGAGGCGATCAATTCCAACCGTGCCATCGCAGCCTGCATCCAGCAGGGCCTGGCCGTGGCCGAGTTGCCTGCCGAAGTGGTGCAAGTGGTGGAAACCACCGACCGCGCCGCCGTCGGCGCGCTGATCACCATGCCGGAATTCGTCGATGTGATCGTGCCACGCGGTGGCAAGAGCCTGATCGAGCGCGTCAGCCGCGATGCCAAGGTGCCGGTGATCAAGCACCTGGACGGCGTGTGCCACGTCTACATCGACATCGCTGCCGACATCGACAAAGCCATTCGCATCGCCGACAACGCCAAGACCCACCGCTACGCGCCGTGCAACACCATGGAAACCCTGCTGGTGCACGCCGGCATCGCCGAGCGTGTGCTGCCGCCGCTGGCTGCCATCTATCGCGACAAGGGCGTGGAGTTGCGCGGCTGCGTGCGTACCCGTGCACTGTTGGGCGCGGACGTGATCGAAGCCACCGAGCTTGACTGGTACACCGAATACACCGCGCCGATCCTGTCGATCAAGCTCGTCGATGACCTGGATGAGGCCATCGAGCACATCAACACCTACGGTTCCAAGCACACCGACGCCATTGTCTCCGAGCATTTCAGCGATGCGCGGCGTTTCCTCAACGAAGTGGACTCTGCTTCGGTGATGATCAACGCTTCGACGCGGTTTGCCGACGGCTTTGAATACGGCCTGGGGGCTGAGATCGGTATTTCCACCGACAAGCTGCACGCCCGTGGCCCGGTTGGCCTGGAAGGCCTGACCAGTGAGAAGTACGTGGTGTTCGGCGACGGTCATGTGCGCACTTGATGGCTAAACGCATCGGGCTGCTCGGCGGTACCTTCGACCCCGTGCACATTGGCCATTTGCGCAGTGCCCTGGAAGTCGCGGATGCCCTCGCGCTGGATGAGTTGCGCCTGACCCCCAATTTCCGGCCGCCGCACCGCGATACACCGCAGGTGTCGCCGCAACAACGCCTGGAAATGGTGCGCCTTGCCGTTGAGGGCATAGCGCCGTTGGTGGTGGACGACCGCGAGCTCAAGCGCGATAAACCGTCCTACACTGTTGACACCCTGGAGCTGATGCGCGCCGAGTTGGGCGCCGATGACCAGTTGTTTCTGCTTTTGGGCTGGGACGCATTTTGCGGCCTGCCCTCTTGGCATCGCTGGGAGGAACTCCTCCAGCATTGCCACATCCTGGTTTTGCAACGCCCGGATGCCGACAGCGAACCGCCGGATGCCTTGCGCAACCTGCTGGCTGCGCGGTCGGTAAGTGACCCCTTGGCCCTGACCGGACCAAGCGGGAATATTGCATTCGTCTGGCAGACCCCGCTTGCGGTGTCCGCCACCCAGATCCGTCAACTGCTGGCCAGCGGTAAGTCGGTACGTTTCCTGGTGCCTGACGCGGTCCTGGCCTACATCGATGCGCACGGGCTTTACCGTGCGTCGAACTGAAAAGGCGCGCTTGATCGTACGAACAGTCGTACAGCGAGCGCCCGAACATACGAGCAAAACGAGTTTTATATGACGAACAAAGACGTAAGCAAAGTTAAGCGCAAAGGCACCTTCAAAAGCGCCCCGCTGCCAGTCGAAGCCCACACCGGCCCTGAGCTGGCGGGCGAAGAACTGGTCAAAGTCGCCGTGGCCGCCCTGGAAGACGTTAAAGCCCAGGACATCCAGGTGCTGGACGTGCGTGACAAGCAAAGCATCACCGACTACATGATCATCGCCACCGGTACCTCCAACCGCCAGATCGGCGCGATGCTGGACAAGGTTCGCGAAGCCGTCAAAGCCCAAGGCGTGAAGCCACTGGGTGAAGAAGGCAAGGGCGACAGCGACTGGGTACTGCTGGACATGGACGACGTGATCGTTCACATGATGACCTCCAACGCCCGTCAGTTCTACGACCTGGAGCGTCTGTGGAAAGGCGCCGAGCAGAGCCGTGCCGCTGATGGCAAGCACCACAGCCCGGAAGTGGGCCACGCGCACTTCGACAAGCTGAACAAAGACCAGGAATAAGGAACGGCTGTGCGCCTGCGTCTGATTGCTGTCGGTTCACGCATGCCCAAGTGGGTGGAAGAAGGCTGGCACGAGTATGCCAAGCGTCTGCCCGCTGAGCTGTCGCTGGAACTGGTAGAGATTCCGCTCAACACCCGGGGCAAGAATGCCGACGTGGCCCGCTTTATCCGTCAGGAAGGCGAAGCCATGTTGGCCAAGGTCGGCCCCAACGAGCGCATCGTCACCCTTGAAGTGCACGGCAAGCCCTGGAGCACCGAGCAATTGGCGGTGGAGCTGGACCGCTGGCGCCTGGACTCGCGCACTGTCAACTTCATGGTCGGCGGCCCCGAAGGGCTGGCGCCGGAAGTGTGCGCGCGGGCGGACCAGCGCTGGTCGCTGTCGGCGCTGACGTTGCCGCACCCGTTGGTAAGGATTCTGATCGGTGAACAGCTGTATCGCGCCTGGACAGTTCTGTCCGGGCACCCTTACCACAAATAGTCTGCGCCCCTCCCGATGACTCAGCCGATCCGTATCAAGGACCACGAGAAAGACGCACGTCTGGTACGCGCGCGCGTAGTCTTTGGCGCGTTTTTGGTGGTGGGATTGATCGGCGTGTTGATTGCGCGCCTGTATTTCCTACAGGTGATCCAGTACGACTATCACTCCACGCTGTCGGAGAACAACCGGGTGCATGTGCAGCCGATTCCGCCGACCCGTGGACTGATTTTCGACCGCAATGGTGTGGTGGTCGCGGACAACCGGCCCAGTTTTAGCCTGAGCATGACCCGCGAACGGTCCGGCGATTGGCAGCAGATCCTCGATGTCATCGTCGAGGTACTGCAACTGACGCCGGAAGACCGGGTGGTCTTTGAAAAACGCATGAAGCAGGGGCGCCGGCCGTTTGAGCCGGTGCCGATCCTGTTTGAGCTGACCGAAGAGCAGATTGCCCGGATCGCGGTAAACCAGTTCCGTTTGCCGGGTGTAGAAGTAGTGGCGCAGTTGGTGCGGCATTACCCGCAAGGTCCGCACTTTGCTCACTCTGTCGGCTACATGGGGCGGATCAACGAGAAAGAGCTCAAAAGCCTTGATCCGGTGAACTACAGCGGCACCCACCATATCGGCAAGACCGGCATCGAGCGTTTCTACGAGCCTGAACTGCACGGCCAGGTGGGTTACGAAGAGGTCGAGACCAACGCCCGTGGCCGCGTGCTGCGGGTGCTCAAGCGCACCGACCCGGTGCCGGGCAAAGACATTGTGCTGAGCCTGGACATCAAGCTGCAGGAAGCGGCCGAGATGGCGTTGGGCGGGCGGCGTGGCGCAGTGGTGGCCCTGGACCCGAAGACCGGCGAAGTATTGGCGATGGTCAGCCAGCCGAGCTTTGACCCCAACCTGTTCGTCACGGGCATCAGCTTCAAGGCCTACGCCGAGTTGCGTGACTCGATCGACCGGCCACTGTTCAACCGCGTACTGCGCGGCCTGTACCCACCGGGCTCGACCATCAAGCCCGCGGTGGCGATTGCCGGCCTGGATGCGGGCGTGGTCACGGCCTCCAGCCGGGTGTTCGACCCGGGCTACTACATGCTGCCCAACTACGATCACAAATACCGTAACTGGAACCGCACCGGTGACGGCTATGTCGATTTGGACACCGCAATCATGCGCTCCAACGACACCTATTTTTACGACCTGGCCCACAAGCTGGGGATCGACCGCCTGTCTGCCTATATGGGCAAGTTTGGCCTCGGTCAGAAAGTCTCCCTGGATATGTTCGAAGAATCCCCTGGCCTGATGCCATCGCGGGAATGGAAACGTGCGACCCGCCGCCAGGCGTGGTTCCCGGGCGAGACATTGATCCTCGGCATCGGCCAGGGTTATATGCAGGCCACACCGCTGCAACTGGCCCAGGCCACGGCCTTGGTGGCCAACAAAGGCATCTGGAACCGTCCGCACCTGGCCAAGACCATCGAAGGCGAGAAGCCTGTGGATGACAACCCCATCCCGGACATCGTGCTGCGCGATGCCTCGGACTGGACCAAGGTCAACCACGGCATGCAGCAAGTAATGCACGGCGCTCGCGGTACTGCGCGCAAGGCGGCCGTCGGCGCGCAATACCGCATAGCCGGCAAGAGCGGTACGGCCCAGGTGGTCGCGATCAAGCAGGGCGAGAAATATGACCGCACCAAGGTCCAGGAACGCCACCGTGACCATGCCCTGTTCGTTGGCTTCGCCCCGGCGGATGACCCGAAAATCGTGGTGGCGGTGATGGTCGAGAACGGTGAATCCGGCTCCGGCGTCGCGGCCCCCGTGGTGCGCCAAGTGATGGACGCCTGGCTGTTGGCCGACGACGGCAGGCTCAAGCCCGAATATGGCGGCCCCCCTTCAAGCACCGAGGTTACGGCCAGTGAAGAGTAATTTTGACCGCATCCTCTCCAGCGAGGATGTGATGCGTCGCCGTGCGACGCTGCTGCAACGCATGCACATCGATGGCCCACTGTTGATCCTGCTGCTTACCCTGGCAGCTGGGAGCCTGTTCGTCCTGTATTCCGCCAGCGGCAAGAACTGGGACCTGCTGATCAAGCAAGCCTCGTCGTTCGGCCTGGGCCTGCTGTCGATGGTGGTGATCGCCCAGTTGGAACCGCGCTTCATGGCCCGCTGGGTACCGTTGGGCTACGTGGCCGGTGTGTTGCTGCTGGTGGTGGTAGACGTGATGGGCCATAACGCCATGGGTGCGACCCGTTGGATCAACATCCCTGGGGTGATTCGCTTCCAGCCGTCGGAGTTCATGAAGATCCTGATGCCGGCGACCATCGCCTGGTACTTGTCCAAGCGCACCTTGCCGCCGCAGCTCAAGCATGTGGGCATCAGCCTGATCCTGATCGGCATACCGTTTATCCTCATCGTGCGCCAGCCGGACCTTGGCACCTCGTTGCTGATCCTGGCCGGCGGCGCATTCGTGCTGTTCATGGGCGGCTTGCGCTGGCGCTGGATCCTCAGCGTGCTGGCCGCTGCCGTGCCCGTGGCCATCGCCATGTGGTTTTTCTTTATGCACGACTACCAGAAGCAGCGGATCCTCACGTTCCTCGACCCTGAGAGCGACCCGCTGGGCACCGGCTGGAACATTATCCAGTCGAAAGCGGCCATCGGTTCCGGCGGTGTATTCGGCAAGGGCTGGCTGCTGGGCACCCAGTCGCACCTGGACTTCCTGCCGGAAAGCCACACCGACTTTATTATTGCGGTGATGGGCGAAGAGTTCGGCTTGGTGGGCATTTGTGCGTTGCTGCTGATCTACCTGCTGTTGATTGGTCGCGGCCTGGTGATCACCGCCCAGGCGCAGACGCTGTTCGGCAAACTGCTGGCCGGCGCGTTGACCATGACGTTTTTTGTTTATGTTTTTGTCAACATCGGTATGGTCAGTGGCCTGTTGCCGGTGGTTGGGGTGCCGTTGCCATTCATTAGCTACGGCGGAACTTCGCTGGTGACATTGCTGTCAGCGTTTGGGGTTTTGATGTCGATTCATACGCATCGCAAATGGATCGCACAGGTTTGAATAAGGTGAAGATGTCAATGCAAGTAATGCGCGGCTGGGCGACTCGGCATGCGTCCTGGATGGGTCTGATTGGCCTGCTGGGTGCAACGCAAGAGGCGCAGGCCGGTGACTACGATGGTTCACCCCAAGTCGCCGAATTTGTCGGTGAAATGACCCGCGACTACGGTTTTGCCGGTGAGCAACTGATGGGTGTGTTCCGCGAGGCGCAGAAGAAGCAGGCGATCCTCGACGCCATCTCCCGCCCAGCCGAGCGCGTGAAACAGTGGAAGGAATATCGCCCGATGTTCCTCACCGACGCCCGCGTGGCCCGTGGAGTGGACTTCTGGCGCCAGCACGAAGCGGTACTGGCCCGCGCCGAGCAGGAATACGGCGTGCCGGCCCAGGTGATCGTCGCAATCATTGGCATCGAAACCTTTTACGGGCGCAATACCGGCAGCTACCGGGTGATCGACGCGTTGTCGACCCTGGGCTTCGATTACCCGCCACGGGCTGAGTTCTTCCGCAAGGAGCTGCGCGAATTCCTGCTGCTGGCCCGCGAAGAGCAAGTTGATCCGTTGACCCTCAAGGGTTCCTACGCCGGTGCGATGGGCTTGCCGCAGTTCATGCCGAGCAGTTTCCGCGCCTATGCGGTGGACTTTGACGGCGACGGCCACATCAATATCTGGAGCAACCCGGACGACGCCATCGGCAGTGTGGCCAGCTACTTCAAGCGCCATGGCTGGGTGGCCGGCGAGCCGGTGGTGATCCGCGCCGATGTGACCGGGGATCGCGCCGATGAAGGCCTGACCCAAGGTATCGAGCCGGCCAAGACGGTCGGGGAGTTGCGGGCGCTGGGGTGGTCGAGTCAGAATGCGCTGCCGGATGATATGCCGGTCACGGCGTTCCGTCTCGAAGGCGAAAACGGCCCCGAATACTGGATGGGCCTGAAGAATTTCTACGCAATCACGCGTTATAACCGCAGTGTGATGTACGCCATGGCCGTGCATCAGCTGTCAGACATGCTGGTCCAAGCACGGGGCAACAAGTAATGCGGGTATCGCCGATCAAACAACCGCTCAAGCTGGTGGCGTTCGCCGCGTTGTCCCTGCTGATCGTCAGTTGCTCCACCAGCCGTGCTCCGGCGCAGAAGGGCGGCACTGCCGTACGTTCCCAGCCGGGCCTGGACATCAACCGCGCGCATAAAGACGGCGCGCCGTGGTGGGATGTGGACGTTTCCAAGATCCCGGATGCCACGCCAACCCTGCACACCGGCCCGTACAAGGCCAACCCGTACACGGTGCTGGGCAAGAATTACTTTCCGCTGCAAGAATCCAAGACCTACGTGCAGTCCGGCACGGCGTCCTGGTACGGCACCAAGTTCCACGGCCAGAACACCGCCAACGGCGAAGTGTATGACCTGTATGGCATGAGCGCGGCGCACAAGACCTTGCCGCTGCCCAGCTATGTGCGGGTGACCAACCTCGACAATAACCGCACGGTGATCCTGCGCGTCAACGACCGTGGGCCGTTCTATTCGGACCGCATCATCGACTTGTCCTACGCCGCCGCGAAGAAACTCGGCTATGCCGAAATCGGCACTGCACGGGTCAAGGTCGAAGGTATCGACCCGGCTCAATACTGGGCCCAGCGTGGCAAGCCGGCGCCGTTGATGCTCAACGAGCCGCAGACTCAACAACCGCAAGTCACCGCGTCGGCGGGCAAGATCGAGCAGTGGACGCCGCCACCGGCGCAGCACGCGCCTGACACCGTTGTCGTGCCCCATGCCGCGCCTGGCGCTTCCATGGCGGGCGGCCAATACCTGCAAGTCGGCGCTTTCGCCAACCCGGACGCGGCAGAACTGTTAAGGTCCAAGCTCAGCGGCATGGTCAATGCGCCGGTCTTCATCAGTTCCATCGTGCGTAACCAGCAGACGTTGCACCGCGTACGCATGGGCCCGATCGGCTCGCCAAGCGAAGTCGCCCAAGTGCAAAACAGCGTGCGCCTGGCCAACCTGGGGCAACCCAGTGTGGTCACCGCCGAATAATAAAAGATTGAAGGGTCGGGCCTGAACAAGGGCCTGAGCCGGGGTTGTTGGCTCGTTGAACAATAAAACCCAGGGGCAAGGGGTGAGCGGGCAACCGAACACGGGACAGTCTGGAAGCGGGCTGTCTGAATAGTTTTGCCCGCGAGGGCAAGTTTCCATACGCAATTTCGAGAGACGGATGAACATCACCACCATAGCCAAACGCACGTGCCTGCTTCTTTCGCTGATCATCACCCCGGCCGCCTGGGCGGTTGAAATGGTGCCAGCTTCCCCGCAACTGGCTGCCAAGGCCTGGGTCCTGATGGACGCCGCCAGCGGCAACGTGCTGGTGGAAAACAACGGTGACCAGCGCCTGCCACCGGCCAGCCTGACCAAACTGATGACCGCCTACATCGCGACCCTGGAAATCCGTCGCGGCCAGATCGGCGAGAACGACCCGGTGACCGTCAGCGAAAATGCCTGGCGCACCGGCGGTTCGCGCATGTTCATCAAGGTCGGCTCGCAAGTGACCGTGAGCGACCTGCTGCACGGCATCATCATCCAGTCCGGTAACGACGCCAGCGTGGCGCTGTCCGAGCACATCGCCGGCAGCGAAGATGCATTCGCCGACATGATGAACAAGACTGTCGCCGACCTGGGCATGACCAACAGCCACTTCATGAACCCGACCGGCCTGCCAAACCCTGAGCACTACTCGTCGGCTCACGACATGGCGATCCTGGCGCGCGCGATCATCCGCGTTGACCCGGTGCACTACGCGATCTACTCCCAGAAGGAATTCTTCTGGAACAACATCAAGCAACCAAACCGCAACCTGCTGCTGTGGCGCGACAAGACCGTTGATGGTCTGAAAACCGGCCACACCGAAGAGGCCGGCTACTGCATGGTGTCGTCCGCTGTACGTGACGGCCAGCGCCTGATCGCCGTGGTATTCGGCACCAACAGCGAGCAGGCCCGTGCGGCCGAAACGCAAAAACTGCTGACCTACGGTTTCCGTTTCTTCGAAACCCAGACCTTCTACCAGAAGGGTGCAGAGCTTGCGACCGCACCGGTTTGGAAAGGCGCGACCTCCCAGGTCAAAGCCGGCCTGGCTGAAGACCTGACCCTGACCATGCCTAAAGGCCAGCTGAAAAAGCTCGCCGCCAGCATGACCATGAACCCGCAATTGGTCGCCCCAATCGCCAAGGGTGACGTGATCGGTAAAGTCGAAGTGAAACTGGACGACAAGGTGGTGCACAGCGCCGACCTGATCGCCCTGGACGCTGTTGACGAAGGTGGTATCTTCCGCCGCGTGTGGGATAGCATCCGTCTATTCTTCTACGGCTTGTTCAACTGACACCGTGCATCTGCAAAGCCCCGCGTTGATCCGACGCGGGGCTTTGTTGTCGCCAAGGCTTACGCTTACGAGGCCGTTACGCCATGACCGATACCGAAGTAAAGGCGCCAAAGATCGAATTCCCAGTGACGGATTATCCCGTCAAAGTGATCAGCGATACCGGCGTGGGCAACAAAGACAAGATCATCGAGATCGTGCGTAAACACGCGACGATCAACGACAACCGTGTGGACGAGCGCTCCAGCACCAACGGTAAGTACACCACGATCCAGTTGCACATCGTTGCGACCGGTCAAGACCAGCTCTACGACATCAACAGCGAACTGCGGGCCACCGGCTTCGTGCACATGGTGTTGTGATGTCACAGGTCCTGGGCTTTCGCGAGCTCGGCCAGATGGCCTACGAGCCGGTTTGGCACGCCATGCAGCGCTTCACCAATGAACGCGGCAACTCGGCGCCGGATGAAATCTGGCTGGTGGAGCACCCGCCGGTGTTCACCCAAGGGCAGGCCGGCAAGGCCGAGCACCTGTTGGTTCCGGGTGATATTCCGGTAGTGCAGGTCGACCGAGGTGGCCAAGTGACTTACCATGGCCCGGGACAACTTGTCGCATACCTATTGCTGGATGTGCGCAAGCTGGGGTTTGGTGTGCGCGACCTGGTAAGCCGCATGGAGGCTTGCCTGATCGAGCTGCTGGCCAGTTACGGCGTGACGGCCGCAGCCAAGCCCGATGCACCCGGTGTATATGTGGATGGCGCGAAAATCGCGTCCCTGGGCCTGCGCATTCGTCATGGCTGTTCCTTTCACGGCCTGGCCCTGAACGTGGACATGGACCTGGCGCCGTTCCGTCGGATCAACCCGTGCGGCTATGCCGGGCTGGCAATGACCCAACTGAGCGAACACGCTGCACCGATTAAATTTGCCGAGGTAAGTGCCCGACTGCGTGCGCAGCTCGTCAAACACCTCGACTATGCTGAGCAGACGACCCTTACGGGCGGAATCGACTGATTATGACTACTGATGCAGTGCAAACCATGATCCCGACGGTGGACGTTACCGACCGTCCGGCCCCGGCCCCGCGTGCCAAGGTGGAAGCCGGCGTCAAGCTGCGCGGCGCCGAGAAGGTTGCACGCATCCCGGTGAAGATCATTCCGACCACCGAACTGCCGAAGAAACCCGACTGGATCCGCGTGCGCATCCCGGTTTCGCCGGAAGTCGACCGTATCAAGGCCCTGCTGCGCAAACACAAGCTGCACAGCGTGTGCGAAGAGGCCTCCTGCCCGAACCTGGGCGAGTGCTTCTCCGGCGGCACCGCCACCTTCATGATCATGGGTGACATCTGCACCCGTCGTTGCCCGTTCTGCGACGTCGGCCACGGCCGGCCGAAGCCGTTGGACGTGAACGAGCCGGAAAGCCTGGCCATCGCCATCGCCGACCTGCGCCTCAAATACGTGGTGATCACCTCGGTAGACCGCGACGACCTGCGTGACGGCGGTGCCCAGCACTTCGCCGACTGCATCCGCGAGATCCGCAAGCTGTCGCCGAACGTGATGCTTGAAACCCTGGTGCCGGACTACCGCGGCCGCATGGACGTAGCGTTGGAAATCACCGCCGCCGAGCCGCCGGATGTGTTCAACCACAACCTGGAAACCGTACCGCGCCTGTACAAGGCCGCGCGTCCGGGTTCGGACTACCAGTGGTCGCTGACCCTGCTGCAGAAATTCAAGCAGATGATGCCGCACATCCCGACCAAATCCGGCCTGATGCTGGGCCTGGGCGAGACCGACGAAGAAGTGATCGAAGTCATGAAACGCATGCGCGAACACGACATCGACATGCTGACCCTGGGCCAGTACCTGCAACCGTCCCGCAGCCACTTGCCGGTGCAGCGTTTTGTGCACCCGGACACCTTCGCCTGGTTCGCCGAGGAAGGTTACAAGATGGGCTTCAAGAACGTCGCGTCGGGCCCGCTGGTACGGTCTTCGTACCACGCTGACGAGCAGGCCAAGCTGGTCAAGGCGAGCCTGGTTTCTTAAGTCGCGCCGCATATTGAATGTGGATTCGGGCTTGTGTGGGAGCGGGCTTGCTCGCGAATGCGGTGTTTCAGTCACCTGATTAGTTGATTGACACTCCGCTTTCGCGAGCAAGCCCGCTCCCACATTTCGTTCTGCGTTATTTAGGGAGAGTCGTGGATGACCACCGCCGTACCCGCATTGCGTGCCGAGGGCACCATCGCCCTGATCGCCCCCGCCGGCCCTGCCGCGCTGGATGTGGAAAAAGCCGGGCAATGGATGCGTGCCCGCGGATACGACCTACGAATCTTCCCCGGTGTTTACGAACGCGACGGCTACCTCGCCGGCAGCGATGAAATACGCCTTCGCGACCTGCACGCGGCCTTCGCCGACCCCGAAATCGACGCCATCTTCTGCTTGCGCGGCGGCTACGGCACCCCACGCCTGCTCGACAGCCTGGACTTCGACCTGCTACGCGCCAACCCCAAGCCTTTCGTGGGTTACAGCGACATCACCGCCCTGCACTTGGCCATTAGCCGCTACGCCGGCTTCGTGACCTTCCACGGGCCGATGCTCAATGCCGACCTGCTGGGCGATAAGCAACAGCCTACCGAGTCCTCGCTGCTCAGTATGCTACGTGGCCAACTGGGCGCTGGTAGCGTGTTGGCCCACCCGGTGGCCTATCCGTTGACCACCATCGCGCCTGGCGTTGCCTGTGGGCGCTTGTTAGGCGGCAACCTGTCGATGATTGCGGCGGTCATGGGTACACCCTACGAGATTGACGCCGAGGGCATCATCCTGCTGATCGAAGACGTCAACGAACCGATCTACCGGATCGACCGCCTGCTGACCCATCTGCGGCTGGCGGGCAAGCTGGCGCAGGTTGCCGGTGTGTTGGTAGGGTATGTGGCGGGGGTGGATAACCAGGCGTTGGTGCGTTTGCTCAAGCAGACGTTTGAGCCGCTGTGCATTCCGGTGTTGGCGGGCTGGCGCAGTGGGCATTGCGACCCGAATCTCACACTGCCAATGGGCGCGTTGGTGAAGCTGGATGCGGGGGAGCAGCGGGTGGTGTTGGAGCAGGATGTAGTCTTTAGATAATTGTTGTCTGTGATGGCCTCTTCGCGAGCAAGCCCGCTCCCACATTTAACCGTGTACATCCTTTGGAACGCGGTCAAATGTGGGAGCGGGCTTGCTCGCGAAGGCGGCAGTAGCCATAAGCCGCTCTAACGGTTCTGCAACGACTCCAACAGCTTCACCGTCGGATACCCATCCGCTGGCCACCCCAGCGCCTGTTGCGCCGCACGAATCGCCTTGCGCGTATTGGCACCGATAATCCCATCCGGGTTGCCCGCGTCGTAGCCGTTGTTGCTCAGCGCGGTTTGCAGGTCGATACGCTGCGAGCGACTCAGCGGCAACTCATCCTTCGGCCACTCGCCACGAATCACTCCGCCACCGCCAAAGCGCTCCGACAGCAGGCCTACCGCCAGTGCGTAGGACGAGGAGTTGTTGTATTTGAGGATTGCGCGGAAGTTATCCAGCACCAGAAACGCCGGGCCACGGTAGCCAGCCGGCAGCAGCAGCGCGGCGGACAGTTGGTCGACGTTGGGTGGCATGCTCGCCCCCGGAGGTAGTTGGATACCCAGCTTCATCCACTCGGCAACGGTCTTGCGGATGCCACCATCGGCCAGGGCGTAGTCGAAGTTCGTCGGCAGTTGTTTCACCTCAAAGCCCCACGGCTGGCCTTTCTGCCAGCCGGAGCTTTGCAAATAGTGCGCGGTAGAAGCGAGGGCGTCGGCTGGGCTGTTCCAGATATCGCGGCGACCGTCGCCATCGAAGTCGACGGCGTGGGTGTTATAGGTGGTCGGGATAAATTGGGTCTGGCCCATGGCGCCGGCCCAGGAGCCTTTCATCTGGTCGGCCTGGATATCGCCGTGCTGGATGATCTGTAATGCCGCCAGCAATTGCGCCTGCGCGAACGCCGGGCGACGGCCTTCATAGGCCAGGGTCGCCAGCGAGCGGATCACTGAGTTATTGCCCTGGAACTGGCCGAAGTTACTTTCCATACCCCACACCGAAACCAGTGCCTGGCGATCAACGCCGTAGCGTTGCTCAATGCTTTGCAGGATGTCGGCGTATTTCACCAGCAAGGCCTGGCCATTACGCACGCGCACCGGCGACAGGGCGCCGTCGAGGTATTCCCACACCGGGCGGGAGAATTCCGGCTGGCTGCGGTCAGCGCGGATCACGGCCATGTCAGGGGTGACGTTGGCGAAAGCGTTGTCGAACACCGCGGCGGTGATCCCGGCTTGCAGTGCCTGCGCGCGGAAACCGGCCTGCCACTCAGCAAAGGTCTGGGTTGGCTGGATATCGAGGTTGTCCACCGCCAGGGGCGCCACCACAGCGGGGGCCACGCTCGGTGCGGTCTGGAGTTTTGGCAGGGGTTGAGCGTCGGCAGCGGTGGGTTTTTCCGCGCAGGCGACTAGCAGAATGAGGCTGGAGGCAGCGATCAATTGGCGAAGGTGCCAACGACGGGAAAGACAAGAGGGCATGCACAGGTCCAGGGATTACAAATCAGGTGCAGACCTTATCATGTTCGGAGGGGCGCTTGCCTTTAGGCAGCCAGAAAGTAAGAAGCCTCCCAGCTATTAGACTGGAAGGCTTCGCGGCGGTAGCTGCCTTTGCCCTTGCCGGCGCGTTCCTGACGGCTGCGGAACAGTGGCTGGGCGATGATGGATTTGGCCTTGTTGGGGCCATGCTTGGATGGCTTTTTGCTCATGGTCGTCTCTCTCTGAGTGGGTTGAAGCGGTGCAAATCATCTGCCGAAGTGGTGCGGCTGTAAAGACTGGCACACTTCAGAAATTGTAAATGCGATCAAAAATGTGGGAGCGGGCTTGCCCGCTCCCACATTGGATTTGTGGTGTTTTTGAGAGAGGGGTTACTCGGCGGGAAGAGGCAGGCGCTGACCGGCCATCAACAGCGACAAGCGGCTCAAGCTCATCCACGGCGAACCCGCTGCTTGCCCCTTGATCTGCGCGTCAATACGCTGCGCTTCCAGCAACAATTGCGCCCAGCGTTGCGCCGAGTGCCGTTGCAGGGCTTTGCTCATCAGGGGTTTTCGCTTGTCCCACACCGGTGGTCGGGCTTGGCTGAAGCACTTGTCCAGCGGCGTGCCCTGGCTGTATTGCAAGGCAATATTGGCCAGTACCCGCAGCTCACGGGCCAGGGCCCAGAGGATCACCGGCGGCTCCACGCCTTCGCCGCGCAGGCCTTCAAGCATGCGCAGGGCGTGGGCGGGCTCGCCGTTGAGGATCGCATCCACCAGCCCGAACACATCAAAACGCGCACTGTCGGCCACTGCGCCTTGCACGGTTTCGACAGTGATCTGCCCGTCTTCGGCCATCAGCTTAAGCTTTTCGATTTCCTGGGCGGCGGCAAGCAAGTTGCCCTCGACCCGGGCAGCGATCAACTCCACCGCATCCTGGGTGGCCGACAATCCCGATTGGGACAAGCGCTGGCGAATCCACTGCGGCAACTGGTTGCTGTCCACCGGCCAGATCTGGATGAACTGGGTGTGTGCCCCTTCCACCAGGGCCTTGCCCCACTTGGTTTTCTGCGCGCTGCCATCGAGCTTGGGCAGGCTGATCAGCAGCACCGTGTCCTCGGCGGGACGCGAGCAATACTCCATCAAGGCTGCCGCACCTTTGTCGCCAGGCTTGCCCGAAGGCAGGCGCAGTTCCAGCAGGCGTTTTTCGGCAAACAGCGACATGCTCGCACCGGCTTGCAGCAGCGTACCCCAATCGAAACTGGCATCGGCGGCAAACACCTGGCGTTCATCGAAACCTTGCTGGCGCGCGGCGGTGCGAATGGCATCGGCGGCTTCCTGGCACAACAGCGGGTCATCCCCGCTGACGATATAGACAGGCGCAAGGCCGCCTTGCAGGTGTTTGGTGAGTTGGGCGGGGGCGAGTTTCATAGGCGGGGCGAACGGGGCGCTTGTGGCGCCCCGTCTGGCTTACTCGACAGGGACTTCAACAGGCGATTGTTTCGGCGTGTTGTCTTCGTACTCTTTCGCCGCCTTCAGTGCATCGGCGTCGGCCTTGGCCTTGTTGTCAGCGGCTTGCTGCAAGGTTTCAAGTTGTTCCGGAGTCAGCATCGACAGGCGCAGAACCATGCGCTGTACCAGCTCACGACGCATTTCCTTGCGCACCTGAATGATTTCGGAGTCCGAGCCCACCAGGTTGTTGCCGTCGTGGCTCACGATCTTCTGTACTTCGATCTTGTCGCCCATCAGTGGCAGGTGGTCGCGGCCCTGGATCTCGAAGTTGAGCACGGTGCTCAGTTCGATGTCAGAGGCGCGCCCGGCACTGGCGTAGCTCAGGTTGCGCTGGGTTTCTTTTTCATTGGCCAGGAACAGCTTGTAGGTCGCGCCGGTGTAGACGTGAACGCCGCTGTTATCAAGCACCTGGCGCAGTTGGGTTACGGTCTCGCTGTAGGCGTCGCGGGCGCTGACGTCCAGTTCCTTGATCGCCAGGTCGTTGGTGCCGGTGCCGCGCAGCTGGAAGCCGCAAGCGCTCAGCAGTACGGCAAGGCCCATAACCAGCAGGTTGCGTTTGATCATTTTGTTGCTCCCCTTGAAACCATGTGGGCCTTATCGAGGCCCTGAAGGCTTTGTTCGGCGCGGGGCTTGGGCCCCACGCCCGATCCGATTAGCTAGCGACGATATTGACCAGTTTGCCAGGCACCACGATCACTTTGCGGATCGTCAGGCCTTCGGTGAAGCGCAGCACGTTCTCGTTGACGCGTGCGACGGCTTCGACTTCTTCGCGGGTAGCGCTGGCAGGCATGTCGATTTGGCCGCGCAGTTTGCCGTTGACCTGAATCACCAGTTGCAGGGTGTCCTGGACCAGGGCGCTGTCGTCCTGCACCGGCCAGCGAGCGTCGATCACGGCACCGCTGTGACCCAGACGGTTCCACAGGTCGTGGCTGATGTGCGGTGTGATCGGCGCCAGCAGCAGGGTGACCGTTTCCAGGCCTTCTTGAATCAGCGCGCGATCCTGTTCGGTCGCTTGCGGGGCTTTTTCCAGCACGTTCATCAGTGTCATCACCTGGGCGATGGCGGTGTTGAACTTGTGGTTCTGGCCCACGTCCTGGCTGGCTTGCTTGATGGCCAGGTGGGTGCTGCGGCGAATGACTTTCTGCTCGTCGGTCAGGCCGGCCACGTCCAGTTTGCCCGGCAGGCCCTGGCTGATGTGAGCGTGGGCCAGGCGCCAGACGCGCTTGAGGAAGCGGTGCGAACCTTCAACGCCGGAGTCGGACCATTCGGCGCTCATGTCGGGCGGCGAGGCGAACATCATGAACAGGCGGCAGGTGTCGGCGCCGAACTGGTCGATCATCGATTGAGGATCAACGCCGTTGTTCTTCGACTTGGCCATCTTCTCGGTGCCGCCGATTTCCACCGGCAGGCCGTCGGCGATCAGCTTGGCGCTGATGACCTTGGCTTTGCTGTCGCGCTCAAGCTCGACGTCAGCCGGGTTGAACCAGGTGTAGGCGCCATTGGCTTCACGGCGATAGTAAGTCTCGGCGACTACCATGCCCTGGGTCAGCAGGTTCTTGAACGGCTCATCGGAGCTCACCAGGCCTTCGTCGCGCATCAGCTTGTGGAAGAAACGCGCGTACAGCAGGTGAAGGATGGCGTGTTCGATACCACCGATGTACTGGTCAACCGGCAGCCAATGGTCGGCGGCGGATTTTTCCACCAGGCCACCCTCGTAGTGCGGCGAGGCGTAGCGGGCGTAGTACCACGAGGACTCGACGAAGGTGTCCATGGTGTCGGTTTCACGCTTGGCAGGCTGGCCGCATTTCGGGCAGCTGCACTCGTAGAACTCGGGCATGCGCGCCAGTGGCGAGCCGGCGCCGTCCGGCACTACGTCTTCCGGCAGTACGACCGGCAGTTGGTCTTCCGGTACCGGCACGTCACCGCAGGTTTCGCAGTGGATGATCGGGATCGGGCAGCCCCAGTAGCGCTGGCGGCTGATGCCCCAATCGCGCAGGCGGAACTGGGTGCGCGAGGCGCCCAGGTTTTTCTTGATCAGCGCCACTTCCATGGCGTCGAAAGCGCCAGGGAAGTCGAGGCCGTCGAACTCGCCGGAGTTGATCAGCGTGCCATGCTCGCCGTAGGCGTCTTGCCACGGGGCTGGGTTGGTGTCGCCGGAGCTGGTACGTACCACCGACTTGATCGGCAGGTTGTACTTGGTGGCGAATTCGAAATCGCGCTCGTCGTGGGCCGGCACCGCCATTACGGCGCCATCGCCGTAGTGCATCAGCACATAGTTGGCGACCCATACCGGCAACTTCTCACCAGTCAGTGGGTGCTCAACAAACAGCCCGGTCGGCAGGCCTTTTTTCTCCTGAGTGGCGACGTCGGCCTCGGCCACGCTGCCGCCTTTGCATTCGGCGATGAACGCCTGCAGCTCAGGGTTGTTCTGTGCAGCTTGGGTGGCGAGCGGGTGCTCGGCGGCCACGGCGACGTAAGTCGCTCCCATTAAAGTGTCCGGACGGGTAGTGAAGACTTTGAGTGCGCCAGCAGCGCCGATGGAATCGACGTTGTACGGGAACTGCACTTCCATGCCCTTGGACTTGCCGATCCAGTTGCGCTGCATGGTCTTGACCTGTTCAGGCCAGCCCGGCAGGTCGTCGAGGCTCGACAGCAGTTCATCCGCGTAGGCGGTGATCTTGAAGTAGTACATCGGGATTTCGCGCTTTTCGATCAGCGCGCCGGAACGCCAGCCGCGACCGTCGATCACCTGTTCGTTGGCGAGTACGGTCTGGTCGATCGGGTCCCAGTTCACGGTACCGCTCTTTTTGTAGATCACGCCTTTTTCGAACAGGCGGGTGAACAGCCATTGTTCCCAGCGGTAGTAATCCGGCTTGCAGGTGGTCACTTCGCGGGACCAGTCCACTGCAAGGCCCAGGCTGCGCAGCTGGGTCTTCATGTAGGCGATGTTTTCGTAGGTCCACTTGGCGGGCGCTACGTTGTTTTTCATCGCGGCGTTTTCCGCCGGCATGCCGAAGGCGTCCCAACCCATGGGTTGCAGGACGTTCTTGCCTTGCATGCGCTGGTAGCGGGAAATCACGTCACCGATGGTGTAGTTGCGCACGTGCCCCATGTGTAGCTTGCCGCTGGGGTAAGGGAACATCGATAGGCAGTAGTAAGTCTCCTTGCCTGGCTGTTCACTGACTTCAAAGGACTTTTGCTCGTCCCAGAAGGTTTGGGCGGCATTTTCGATTTCACGGGGCTGATATTGTTCGTGCATGGCTACTTTTGAACTGAATAGGGGTGGCCTAATCCTCTTCGGTGCATTGCTCGGGTTGGTCGACACCAAAAAGCGGCGCGTCCGTGCCCAAACCCTGCGGGAAGTGGAGTTACAGGAAGCGCCGTAGCATACATGACCCCACTCTATCGAGGGAAACCCTGATTACGCGGCAAGGGCCGTCTGTCGCGGCGCCAGGCACGCGCAGCCACGAGGACTACGCTGTTTATTGGGGAGTGAGTCATATCTTCAATGAGGTGAGGGGATGGTTGAATCGCAGCGAATCGCAACGAAACCGGAAATCTACGAAGGACTGATCGACCGATTGGGTCGTGCATTGGATGCAGCGAGGACAGCAGGTCGATTGCGTGACGAACGGCCTGTGGAGTTGGAACTGCGCGGTCTGAGCCGTGCGGAGCTGGAACTGATCAAGGCTTATCTGGAACGGAATGGGCGCAGTGCGCCTCCTTGGGTGGCTACCCCGCCCGTCAAGGAGCCTACGCACTCAGCCAAGGTAGTGTGGCTCAAGGACGTGTCGGCCGGTCGTGGCCCGGAAAAGCTCCGGTCCGCCCGCTACAAGTAATTCACTCCCCCCTGAGTAGCACTGTCGCGCTATGTCACTGTAAAGATTGTCGCTAAACCCCGTTACACCTTAGGCTTCGGGCATCAATGGAGATGCCCGATGCCTATTCGTTACTTCCTCAAACAATTGCTTTTGCCGCCTGGCATTTTCCTGCTGTTGCTGGCGTTTGCCTGGTGGTTGCGTCGTAGTCGCCCCCGTTTGGCAGGTGTGTGTTTTGCCCTTGGGTTTGGTGGCCTGTGGCTGATCAGCCTGCCGGTGATGGTGGAGTGGGGCGCGCGTGCCCTGGAGACCACGCCGCCTTTAGCGCGGGAAGACTGGTCGACACTGGCCCAGCGCGCCGACGCCATTGTGGTACTGGGCTCGGGACGCGAGCGTGGCGACCCCGCCTGGGGCACCGACCAGCCCACTGGCATAGGCCTGGAACGCCAGCGCTATGCCGCGCGACTGGCCAAGGCTTCCGGGCTGCCGGTGCTGACCACCGGCGGTCTGCATTACGACACGCCCCCCAGCGAGGCGGAACTGATGGCGGTGTCGATGCAGGATGACTTCGGCGTGACGGTACGCTGGAAGGAAGAACGCAGCCGTACCACCTGGGAAAACGCCCAGATGAGCGCCGAGATTCTATTGCCCCAAGGTATCAAGCGCGTGGTGGTCGTGACCCAGGCCTGGCATATGCCGCGCTCGGTGTGGAGCTTTGAAAAGGCGGGGTTCACCGTGGTGCCTGCGCCAGTTGGATTCCTGGGCGTGGACAATGCCCGGCCGCTGGGCGGCTGGATGCCGGAGTTTGTGTCGGTGTGGCGCAGTGGGCAGTTGATCAATGAGGCGGTGGGGCAGGTTGGTTACCGGTTGTTTTACCGTTAGCACCGCTGGTTGAAATGCAGATCAAAAATGTGATGCTGTTAGACGGTCTTGGACATGCGGGAAGCGAGCAGCGCCCAGCCAAACAGCAGCAAACACACAATAATCAACGGCCACGACCGCCATTGCAGGTACGGCGTGAGGTTGTGCATCGGCACCACTTCGCCATACAGGATGCCGCGTTCGAACTGCGGAATCTGCGCGGTGATTTGCCCAAACGGGTTGATCAACCCGGTCACGCCATTGTTGGTGGCGCGGATCATCCAGCGACCAGCCTCCAGTGCGCGCATCTGCGCCATTTGCAGATGTTGCAGCGGGCCAATGGAGCGGCCGAACCAGGTGTCGTTGCTGATGGTCAGCAGCAAATCGCTTTGGGCCGATAGGCCGGCGGCGAACTCCGGATACACCACTTCGTAGCAAATAAATGGCGCAATCTGATAGCCCTTGGCCTGCAACATCGGTTGGTCGGCGGGGCCGCGGGCGAAGTCGGACATGGGCAGGTCGAAGAAGGCGATCAGTCCGCGCAGCATGTCTTGCAGTGGAACGTACTCGCCGAATGGCACCAGTTTCTGCTTGAGGTAAGTACCGTCACCTTCGCCGACAACAGTGATGCCATTGAAGTAGCGCTTCTGGTGATGCACTTCCTGGCGGATCGGTACGCCGGTGATCAGCGCGGTGTGCCGGTCGGCGGCGAACTTGCCCATCATGCCCAGGTAGCCTTCCACCGACTCCTTGAGCACTGGCACTGCGGTTTCCGGCCACACCAGCAGGTCCACCGGCTTGGAGCTGAAGCTCATGTCGCGGTACAGCGCGAGCTGTGCATTGAGCTGTTCCGGGTCCCACTTCATGCTTTGCTCGACGTTGCCCTGAATCGCGGCCACGCTCAGCGGCGCGCCGGACGGGGTGGTCCAGGCGTGGTGTTTAAGCGCCAGGCCGATGGCCCAAGGCGCTACCAGCAACACCAAGCCCGCGCCGATAAAGGCATTGCGCTGGGTAGCCAACAGGCGCGGCAGGTTGCACAGCAGGGCGGCCGTCAGCGCCAGGGCAAAGGAAATCAGCCACATCCCACCCAGCGGCGCCAGGCCGGTGAGGGGACCGTCCAGTTGGCTATAACCGGAGTACAACCACGGGAAACCGGTCAGGAACCAGCCGCGAAACGCTTCCTGGCCCACCCACAAGCCCGCGAAGGTCAGTGCATCCGCCAGCGGTGCCTCGTTGCGACGTAACCAGCGCGCCCACAACCAGGCGGGCAGGGCGAAGAACCAGGCGATGGCGGCGGTGAACAGCAGCATCAGGAACCCCGCCAGCAGCACCGAAGCGCCGCCGAAGTGGTGGATGCTGTAGTAGATCCAGCTGGTGCCGGCGCCGAACAGGCCGAAACCGAAACACCAGCCACGGCCCAAGGCCTGGCGGGGTGTCAGTTCCCGCAGCCCGATATAGAACAATCCGACCGCCACCAGTGCAAACGGCCACAGATCGAACGGCGCCAGCGCCAGGGTGGTGATAGCACCGGCCACCACGGCCAGCAAATTACCGGGCCAGCCGGGAGCGGTGAGACGGCGCATTTCAGTCCTTAACGGGCAATAGGTGTCAGGCGAATCAAGTGAATTCGGCGGCTATCGGCATTCAAGATGCGGAAGCGATACGCGCCAATTTCGGTGGTTTCGTTACGTTTTGGCAGATGGCCAAACGCACTCATCACCAGGCCGCCAACGGTGTCGAATTCATCGTCGGAAAATTCGCTGTCGAAGAACTCGTTGAAGTTCTCGATCGGCGTAAGTGCCTTGACTAAAAAGTCACCGCTGGGCAGTGGCTTGATGTAGCTGTCTTCTTCAACGTCGTGTTCGTCTTCGATGTCGCCGACGATCTGTTCCAGCACGTCTTCAATGGTCACCAGGCCAGCTACGCCGCCGTATTCGTCGATCACAATGGCCATGTGATTGTGGTTGGCGCGAAATTCACGCAGCAGCACATTCAGGCGCTTGGATTCGGGCACGAAGGTGGCCGGACGCAGCAGGTCCTTGATGTTGAAGCTGTCGCCGTTCTCCTTGAGGATCAGCGGCAGCAGGTCCTTGGCCAGCAAAACGCCCATGACGTCATCGTGGCTTTCGCCGATCACCGGGTAGCGCGAGTGCGCGGAGTCGATCACGGCCGGGAGGAACTCCCGTGGGGTCTGGGTCGCCTTGATGCTGATCATCTGCGAGCGCGGGACCATGATGTCCCGTACTTGCAGGTCAGCCACCTGGATGGCGCCCTCGACAATGGCCAGCGCTTCGCTGTCCAGCAACTTGTTCTGGTGGGCCTCGCGCAAGAGCTCCAGCAGCTCCTGGCGGTTTTTCGGCTCGTGGGCAAAAGCCTGGGTCAGTTTACCCAGCCATGACTTCTGCCCGTTGCTCGATCGGTCTTCGCTCATAGCGATTACTCTAAATCCTTTGTTGTTTCAGTTGAGTGTCTTAGTTTTCGTCATCTGCGTAAGGGTCTGGATGACCCAATTCTGCAAGCAACGTTTGTTCCAGTGTTTCCATTTCCTCGGCTTCGTCATCGTCTATATGGTCGTAACCCAAGAGATGCAAGCAGCCGTGGATGACCAGATGGGCCCAGTGGGCCTCAAGGGCCTTGCCTTGTTCCTTCGCTTCACGCTCGACCACCTCGACGCAGATCACCAGGTCGCCCAGCAGGGGGATGTCCAGTAACTCATCGGGTACGTCAGCGGGGAAGGACAGCACGTTGGTCGCGTAGTCCTTCTGGCGCCAGGTGTGGTTCAGTTCGCGGCCTTCGGGCTCGTCCACCAGGCGGATGGTCAGTTCCGAGTCGGCAGTGCGCTGGCGCAAGGCCAGGGTGCACCATTGACGGAACTGTTCTTCGCTGGGGGCTGGCGCTTCAGTGGCCAGTTGCAGGTCTAGCTCAAGCATCGCGGCGAACGTCCTTGGACAGCCCATCATCGCGGTGCTCGAAGCGCTCGTAGGCCTCGACAATGCGCTGCACCAGCGGGTGGCGAACCACATCCTTGGGCGAGAAGTGCGTGAAACTGATGCCCGGCACGTCCTTGAGCACTTCGATCACATGGCTCAAGCCCGACTTGGTGCCCTTGGGCAGGTCAACCTGGGTGATGTCGCCGGTGATAATGGCCGTGGAACCGAACCCGATGCGGGTCAGGAACATCTTCATCTGCTCGACCGTGGTGTTCTGGCTTTCGTCGAGGATGATGAAGCTGTTGCTCAAGGTGCGGCCGCGCATGTAGGCCAGTGGGGCGATCTCGATCACCTGACGTTCGATCAGCTTGGCCACGTATTCAAAGCCAAGCATCTCGTAAAGCGCATCGTAGAGCGGGCGCAGGTACGGGTCGATTTTCTGTGCGAGGTCGCCGGGCAGGAAGCCGAGCTTTTCGCCCGCTTCGACCGCCGGGCGCACCAGCAGGATGCGGCGCACTTGTTCGCGCTCCAGGGCATCCACTGCACAGGCCACGGCCAGATAGGTCTTGCCGGTACCGGCGGGGCCGATGCCGAAATTGATATCGTTGCCGAGGATTGCCTTGACGTACTTCTGCTGATTCAAGCCCTTGGGGCGAATCATGCCTTTCTTGGTACGCAGGGCCACGCTGGCTTCGGCAACCGGGTTGTTGGCCAGGTCTTCCACAGCCGATTCCTGCAGGTACAGGTGCACGGTTTCCGGCGACAGCTCGCTACCCTTGGTTTCGCGGTAGAGGCGGCGCAGCAGGTTTTCTGCGGATTGAGTGGACTGGGTTTCACCCACGAGCTCGAACTGATTGCCGCGATTGCGGATCTCGATGCCCAGGCGTTGTTCGATCAGGCGCAGGTGCTCGTCGAACTGTCCGCACAGGTTGGCGAAACGGCGAGCCTCAAACGGCTCGAGGAGAAAACGATGGGGTTCTACTATGGGTGCGTTCAAGGTCGCTTTTAGCCGCCCTTTGGCTGTTGAGGTGAAAGAGAGAATAACGCCAGTGGCGCGGGTACGAAAGCACTTACGTCATCGGAATGTTGCGCAGTGCCAATGTGGGAGCGGGCTTGCTCGCGAATGCGGTGTGTCAGTTAATACATGTAGCGACTGACACACTGTATTCGCGAGCAAGCCCGCTCCCACATTTTGATCGTCATCAGGTCATACAGATCAATTGATCAGCGAGCCCCGCAACGAGTGCGGTTGGGCCGCATCGATGTGCACATCGGCGAACTGGCCGATCAGGGTTGGATCGGCGCAACGGAAGTTGACGATCCGGTTGTTCTCGGTACGGCCCTGCAATTCGCCCGGGTCTTTTTTCGAGTAGTCGGTGACGAGGATGCGCTGGGTCGAGCCGACCATTTGTCGGCTGATCTCAAAGCCTTGCTGGTTCAACCGGTGTTGCAGCGCGTTGAGGCGCTCTTTTTTCAGTTCTTCCGGGGTCTCGTCCACCAAGTCGGCGGCCGGTGTGCCGGGGCGCTGGCTGTAGACGAACGAGTAGGAGAAGTCGAAACCAACGTCTTCGATCAGCTTCATGGTCTGCTGGAAGTCTTTCTCGGTTTCGCCTGGGAAACCGACGATAAAGTCCGAGCTGATGCAGATCCCCGGCACCGCCGCCCGCAGTTTGCGCAGTTTGGATTTGTATTCCAGGGCGGTGTGGTTGCGTTTCATCGCCGACAGGATGCGGTCCGAGCCCGATTGCACCGGTAGGTGCAGGTGTTTGACCAGTTCCGGCACTTCGGCGTGGGCCAGGATCAGGCTGTCGGAAAATTCCAGCGGGTGCGAGGTGGTGTAGCGAATGCGCTCAATACCGTCCACAGCCGCCACTACGCGGATCAGCTCTGCCAGGTCGGCCAGCCGCCCGTCGTGGGTCAAGCCGCGATAGCCGTTGACGTTCTGGCCCAGCAGGGTCACTTCGCGCACGCCGTTTTCGGCCAGGTGGATGATTTCTGCCAGTACGTCGTCAAACGGCCGGCTGACTTCTTCACCACGGGTGTAGGGCACCACGCAGAAGGTGCAGTACTTGCTGCACCCTTCCATCACCGACACATAGGCACTCGGCCCGTCGATGCGCGGCTCGGGCAAGTGGTCGAATTTTTCGATTTCGGGGAATGACACATCGACTTGCGGCAGCTTGGTGACACGTGCGGCGTCGATCATTTCCGGCAGGCGGTGCAGGGTTTGGGGGCCGAAGACCACATCGACATAGGGCGCGCGGTCGCGGATGGCGGCGCCTTCCTGGCTAGCCACGCAACCGCCGACGGCGATCACCATGTCCGGGTTGGCCAGTTTCAATTCACGCCAGCGGCCCAGCTGGGAGTACACACGGTCCTGGGCCCGTTCGCGGATCGAGCAGGTATTGAGCAGGATCACGTCGGCATCTTCGGCGCGGGCGGTGACTTCCAGGGCCTGGTGTTCGCCCAGCAGATCGACCATGCGCGAGCTGTCGTACTCGTTCATCTGGCAACCGTGGGTTTCGATGTAAAGCTTCTTGGCCATGGGAATCGTCAACTGGTGGTAAAGAACCGCGCATTATAGGGGGCATGCCCATTGGTTCCTAGCGTTGTGCATCGGGTGCCATGCTATAGTTCGCGCCCTCTTTTATATCCCCGATGTGTTATTCGCCCACCATGACCAAACGTGAAGCTCCAATCTATAAGGTGATATTCCTCAACCAGGGCCAGGTGTTCGAAATGTACGCCAAGCAGATCTATCAAAGTGATCTGTGGGGGTTCCTGGAAGTGGAAGAATTCGTCTTTGGCGAGCGCACCCAGTTGGTCGTCGACCCGGGCGAAGAGAAACTCAAGGCTCAGTTCGAAGGCGTGGTGCGCAGTTTTGTGCCGATGCATTCGATTGTGCGCATCGACGAAGTGGAGCGCTTGGGCACGCCGAAGATCAGCGAGGCGCGGGGTGTGGGTAATGTGATGCCGTTTCCGATGCCGATGCCTGAGAAGTAAGCCTTTAGGCCGCGTCGCACCCTTCGCGAGCAAGCCCGCTCCCACATTTAACCGAGTTCCAGCGCTGGAATGCAGTCGAATGTGGGAGCGGGCTTGCTCGCGAAGAGGCCCTCAAAAGCATTGGAGATTTAGGGCAAGGGTGAGAAAGGCGAGCGCCCATCGGCACTCTGCAATTCCTGCAAGTAATTGCGGAAGATCTGCCCCAGCACCTGGGTCGCCACTTCCAACTCATCACGCTGCATATGCTCGGCCACTTCGTCGGCTGTATCCAGCGCATCCTCAGCACCGTTGACCGCCGCCATCTTCAGCACGATATACGCCTGGACGTTATTGGCCGGCACGCCTTCGCCTTTGAAGAACATGTTGCCCAGTTCGAATTGCGCCTGAGCGTGGCCCTGCAACGAGGCTTTCTCGAAGTAGCTCAAGGCTTTGTTGAGGTCGCGGGCGGGGTTCTTGCTGTCGTGGTAGTACTCGCCCAACTCGTATTGCGCCTGCGCATCCCCGCCGTCGGCCTGTTTCTGGCACGCGCTCAGGGCTTCGGCCTGGCTGTCTGGCTGGGTATTGAGGGTGCAACGACCCATCGCTGGGATTAACAACGAGTTGCCGCCTGCTTGTGCATGTGCCAGCAGCGGCTGAAGGAGCAACAGGCAGCCCAGAACCAGGGTGCGGCCGGTGCGTTTCATGGGAATCGACTTACCTCTGACGGGGCACGCGGACCCTCGCGGGATCCAATAAGCGCGCATTATGAAATAAGCAGGCCTCTGCTTACAAAGTCTTTACTCGTTTTTCTGCTGGTTGGGCAAGTTATCTGCCGGATTGCAGGTGAATTCTCGGAAAAACTCGGAAATACCTGTCAGCAAAGTAGCAAATCAGACACCGTTTGAGCGGTGCCTGATTTTTTCAGGCCATTTATTTCAGGGCAGCGAACGCGCGCTCGGCGGCATCGAGCGTCAGTTTCAGCTCGGCTTCGCCGTGGGCGATCGAGGTGAAGCCGGCTTCGAACGCGCTTGGCGCGAGGTAAACGCCGCCTTCCAGCATCAGGTGGAAGAAGCGCTTGAACAGATCGGCATCGCTGCCCATTACGTCATCAAAGGTGACGATATCGTCGGCGCCGCTGAAATACAGGCCGAACATGCCACCCGCTTGGGTTGTAACAAACGGGATACCGGCTGCGTCGGCACGTTGCTGCAGGCCATCGAGCAGGCGGGTGGTGTAGTCGGTCAGTTCGGCGTGGAAACCCGGGCGGCTGATCAGGCGCAGGGTAGTCAGGCCTGCAGCCATGGCCAATGGGTTACCCGACAGGGTGCCCGCCTGGTACACCGGGCCTAGTGGCGCGATGTGCTGCATGATTTCGCGCTTGCCGCCGAAGCAACCCACCGGCATACCGCCGCCGATGATCTTGCCGAAGGTGCTCAGGTCCGGCGTCACGCCGTAGTAAGCCTGGGCGCCGCCGAGGGCCACGCGGAAACCGGTCATCACTTCGTCGAAAATCAGCACCACGCCGTGCTTGTCGCATTGCTCGCGCAGGCCTTCGAGAAAGCCCGGCGCCGGTGGCACACAGTTCATGTTGCCGGCCACTGGCTCGACGATGATGCACGCCACGTCCTGGCCCACTTCATTGAGCATCTGCTCGACGGCGGCGATGTCGTTGAACGGCAGGGTCAGGGTGTGTTTGGCAAAGGCCGCCGGTACACCGGCCGAGCTTGGCACGCCTTGCGTCAGCAAGCCGGAACCGGCTTTCACCAGCAGGCTGTCGGAGTGGCCGTGGTAGCAGCCTTCAAACTTGATGATGCTGTCGCGGCCGGTGAAACCACGGGCCAGGCGGATTGCGCTCATGGTGGCTTCGGTGCCGGAGCTGACCATGCGCACCATTTCCATCGACGGCACGATGGCGCACACCAGGTCGGCCATCTCGGTTTCCATGGCGGTCGGGGCGCCGTAGGACAGGCCGTGTTCCAGCTGCTTGCGCACCGCGTCCAGCACGTCCGGGTGGCTGTGGCCGAGGATCATCGGGCCCCAGGAGCCCACGTAGTCAACGTAGCGCTTGTCATCTTCGTCGGTGACGTAGGCGCCTTCGGCATGTTTGAAGAACAACGGCGTGCCGCCCACGCTCTTGAACGCACGCACGGGGGAGTTCACACCGCCGGGGATGTGCTTCTGGGCATTGGCAAACAGCGTTTCGGAACGGGACATGATGGGGCTCTCTAAAATCAAATCTTAAGAAGGTCGTTAAAGGCGCGGGCACGACGCGTGACTTCCTGGGTGCTGTCAGCACCGAACAGGCCGTGAACCACCGCCAGCAAATCAGCACCATGGGCCACCAGCGGCTCGGCGTTCTCCAAGGTCACGCCGCCGATCACGCAGATCGGCAACTGCAACCGCGAACGGGCCTGGGTCAGCATTTCGACGGTAGCGGCCGGGGCGCCGGGCTTGGTGTTCGAATTGAAGAAGCGACCGAAGGCGACGTAGCTGGCGCCTTCTTTGGCCGCTTGCTCGGCCAGTTCGATCTGGCTGTGGCAAGTGGCGCCGATGATTGCTTTGGAACCGAGCAGCGCGCGGGCCGGGGTTAGCGGGCCGTCGGTCTGCCCCAGATGCACGCCGACGCCCAGGCGTGCGGCCAATTCGGCGTCGTCGTTGATGATCAGTTGGGTCTTGTAGCGCGAGCACAACTCCCGAAGTTTTTCTGCCTCACGCAGGCGCCGGGCGTCGTCGCCGCTTTTGTCGCGGTATTGCAGCAGGGTCACGCCACCGTCCAACGCCGCTTCGACGTAGGCGAGGAATTTGCCGGCCAACAGTTCGCTGTCGGTAATGGCGTAAAGGCCACGTAGTTTCATCGGGCAGGCCTCTTATTAAGTCTTACGAGCAGAAGTCCAGCGGCAACCGGCGCGGTACGAACTGGCCTTGGCCGAGTTGTTCAGCGTCTCGCAGGGTGCGCCAAGTGTAGTTGAGCGCCGATTGCACGGCGCTGACCAGGCCTTCGCCCTGGGCGATTCGCCCGGCCAGTGCACTGGCTAGTGTGCAGCCAGAACCGTGATAGCTGCCGGGCAGGCGCTGGCAGGTGAAAGTCTGCTGCGTGCCGTCGCGGCTATAGAGGCGGTTGTGCACTTCACGCTCGTCACCATGACCGCCGGTGATCAGCAGGTGCTTGATAAACGGCAGCAGCTTTGCGGCGCATTCGTCCGCGGTGCCTTCGGGCAGTTCGGCGAGGATGCGGGCTTCGGGCAGGTTCGGCGTGGCGATCAGCGACAGCGGCAGCAAGCGCTCACGCATCGCAAAGCCCACCTCGTCCTTACCCAGGCTGCCACCGCCGCCGGCGCGCAGCACCGGGTCGCACACCACCGGCAAGTGCGGGTGCGCTTGCAGCAGTTCGACCACGGTGTCGACCATCGCAGTGGAGCCGAGCATGCCCAGCTTGACCGCCGCCACATCGGAGTCGCCGAGTACGGCATTGGCCTGGGCCAGTACCCACTCGCGGTCGAGCACGCGGAAATCGCTGACATTGACCGTGTTTTGCACGGTCAGGGCGGTGACGGCCGGAGCCGCATGACAGCCCTGGGCAAGCAGGGCTTCAATATCTGCCTGCAAGCCGGCGCCACCACTGGGATCATGGCCGGAGAGACAGAGAACAACGGGGCGAGAGCTGTAGATATTCATGGTGCGCGAGCTTACCACCAAACGCTTTTTGCGTGGCTGTCTGGCGGTGGCTGAATTTTGTACCGTGGGTGACGCTTTTCTGACGCAGAAGCGAGCCGGCCAAATTGGCTGTAAGCCGCGTTTTAGAGCCTTCCAAAAAATTATTTCAATGGTGTCCATTAGCCTTTAATGGCTATGCTAGAGTGGATCCAAACCACCATTAACTGTATTGCCGGTTTACGTCTTCTCAAAAGGAATGGGGGGCTTTTTGACATAACCGGGCAGGCCACGCTGGGGCTCTATGCGCTATTTGCTGATGTTATTGTTGTGCGGGCTGCCCATGCTCGCCAGCGCCGTCGAGTTCAACCAGGACACGCGAAGCCTGCCCCTGGGCCGGGTCATGCAAGTGCTCGAAGACCCGACCGATGCCCTCACCATCGCCGAAGTCAGCTCCCCGACCTACGCCGCGCAATTCAAGACCCATGACAAAGCCACCCTCAACGCCGGCTATTCGCGCTCGGTGTTCTGGCTCAAGATCGACCTGCATTACCTGGCCAAAGACCCCCGGGCTCCACGTACCTGGTTCCTGGAACTGGCCTACCCGCCACTCAACCATCTGGACCTGTACCAGAACGACGGTACCGGCAACTATCGGCTGACCACCCGCACCGGCAGCGCGCTACCGTTTTCCAGCCGAGAAGTGCGCCAGAGCAACTACCTGTTCAAGCTCAACTTCGTGCCCGACCAGCAGGAAACCCTCTACCTGCGCCTGCAAAGCGAAGGTTCGATCCAGGCCCCCTTGACCCTCTGGGCCGGCACCGCGTACCTGGAGCAGCAGCCACTGCGCCTCTATGTACTGGGGGCAATCTACGGCGTCTTGCTGGGGATGTTGATCTACAACCTGTTCATCTACCTCAGCGTGCGCGACACCAGTTACCTCTATTACATCTTTTATATCGCTTCGTTCGGGCTCTACCAACTCTCGGTCAATGGCGTGGCCGTGGAGTACTTCTGGCCCAACAACCCCTGGTGGACGAATGCGGCGGTGCCGTTCCTGATCGGCTCGGCGGCGCTGTTTGGCAGCCTGTTTGCCCGCAGCTTCCTGCACACCGCGCAGCACAGCCGCTGGCTTGATCGCATTTTGCTGGCATTGGCCGCCTGTGGTGCGGTGGTGATGGCCCTGGCCCTACTGACCAGCTACGCCGTGGCCCTGCGCCTGGCCACCGCGCTGGCACTGGTGTTCACCGTCACCATCTTTATCGCCGCGATCAAGGCCTGGTACTGCGGCCAGCGCATGGCACGTTATTTCATCATTGCCTGGTCGGCCTTCCTGCTGGGCGGGGTGGTCAACACGCTGATGGTGCTGGGTTATCTGCCCAACGTATTCCTGACCATGTACGCCAGCCAGATCGGCTCGGCCATCGAAGTGGCGCTGTTATCCCTGGCCCTGGCGGACCGGATTAACGGCATGCGCGAGCAACAGGCGCAAATCCTCTTCGATGCCAGCCAGAAACTCGAAGTGCTCAACCAGCAACTGGCCCGCAGCAACCGGCTCAAGGATGAGTTCCTCGCCACCCTGACTCACGAACTGCGCACCCCAATGAACGGCGTGATCGGCTCCTTGGAACTGATGCAGACCGTACCCCTGGACACTGATCTTGCGCAGTACCAGCAAACCGCCGCCGGTTCGGCGCGGGACATGATGCGCATGGTCAATGGCATCCTCACCCTCACCGAACTGCAGGCCGGTCGCCTGAGTGCCCAGCCCCAGGTATTCAGCCTGCGCGGTGTGCTCGACACCCTGCGCCAGCAGTTCGCCGCCAGCGCGCAGAGCAAGGGCCTGGCGTTTTCCATCGATGTGGCGGTTGAGCTGCCGGACCGTATGATCGGCGACTCGGGCAAACTGCTGCAGTGCCTCGATTGCCTGCTCGACAATGCCTTCAAGTTCACCCACGAGGGTTCGGTGCGCCTGCGTGTCGTGGGCGTACCTCACAGTGACGGCGGCCTGCGCTTGAGTTTTATTGTGACCGACACAGGGATCGGCTTTGCCTTCCTCGACGAGGCGACCCTGTACCAGCGCTTCTTCCAGCTTGATGGTTCCACCACCCGCGAATACGGTGGCCTGGGTATCGGCCTGGCCATCTGCCGGCAACTGATCGAACTGCTCGGCGGGCGCCTCACCCATCATTCCGAACCCCGCAAGGGCAGTCGCTTCCAGCTGGAAATGGAGGTTAGCCCGGTCGCCCCGGAGCCTGGGCACGTGCCAAGCCGACATCGCGTGCCCGGGGACTGTGCGGTACTGCTGGTGGACGACAACAGCGTTGGCCAGTTGGTAATGCGCGGCATGTTGCTCAAACTCGGCTACCAGGTGAAAACCGCCGACAGCGGCGCCAGTGCACTAACGGCCTTGCAAGGGGATAAATTCGACGCCGTGTTGTTGGACATACCCGAAGGCGGCTTCTCGTTGTGCTGTCAGATTCGCGCATTGCCGGGCTGCGGCGAGCTGCCGGTGATTGCCTTGAGCACCTCGTTGAATGTGTCGGAGCGCGAACACTGCCATGGCATCGGCGTCACTGATCGCTTGGCCAAGCCCGTACGTTTCGAGGCGCTGCAAGCGGTATTGGAGCGTCGCTTGTTGTGCCCGCTAGAGGGCGAAAGCGCCGGACATTAGGCGGGTATGTCACTTTTTTAAGCCGGGTGAGGGTGCTTAACTGAAATTCGGGTCTCAACGCCATGGGGCCTTTTTCCAGGAGGCCCGTCATGAACCTGCATCAGTTCGCCGAAACCCACGACGTCACCAATCAGCCCCCATCCCTGGACGGCACCAACCTGTATCGCATCGACCTGCCCCTGCAAGATTGGGCGCGGCGCTTCGGTGCCGGTTGGGCAGAAGGGCGCATGGATGCCTACGGTGCCCTGGCCGGTGGGCCGCTGATGGAAGCGGGGTTCCTGGCGAACCAGAACAAGCCGCTGTTCAGCAGCCATGACCGGTTTGGCCATCGCATCGACCTGGTGGAGTTTCACCCGGCGTATCACGAACTGATGCGCACCGCCGTCGAACACGGCTTGCCGTCGTTGCCGTGGGCCCATCCGCAGTCGGGAGCCCATGTGGCCCGCGCCGCGCTCACTTACCTGCATAGCCAGGCCGAAGCCGGCACCGGTTGCCCGCTGACCATGACGTTCGCCTGTGTGCCGGCGCTGCGCTTGCAGCCCGACTTGGCTGACATCTGGCTGCCGAAGATCCTCAGCACCCAATACGACCCGCGCAATGTCGGCATCGCCCACAAGAGCGGCGCCACCATCGGCATGGCCATGACCGAGAAACAAGGTGGCACCGACGTGCGGGCCAACACCACCCGCGCCTACCCCGTGGGCGCGGGCGGGCCTGGGCAGCCCTATGAACTGGTGGGCCACAAGTGGTTTTGCTCGGCGCCGATGTGCGATGCCTTCCTGACCCTGGCGCAGACCGACAAGGGCCTGACCTGTTTCCTGCTGCCCCGGCACCGCCCGGATGACACGCGCAACGAGTTCTATATCCAGCGCCTGAAGAACAAGCTCGGCAACTGCTCCAATGCCTCAAGCGAAGTCGAGTTCCGTGGCGCCCTGGCCTGGATGATCGGCGAAGAAGGCCGGGGCGTGCCCACTATCATCGAAATGGTCGCCATGACCCGCTTCGATTGCATGGTCGGCTCCAGTGCCCTGATGCGCCAGGCGTTGACCCAGGCCAGCCATCATTGTGCCCATCGTTCGGTGGGTGGCCGCGTACTCAGTGAGCAACCGCTGATGCAAAACGTACTCGCCGACCTGGCCCTGGAAAGCGAAGCCGCGCTGGCCTTGAGCATGCGCATGGGGCGTGCGCTGGATCACCTGGGCGATGAACAGGAAGCCAAGTTCGCCCGCTTGGTGACGGCGGTGGGCAAGTATTGGATCTGCAAGCGCGCCCCGGCAATGATCAATGAAGCGGCCGAATGCATGGGCGGGGCCGGGTATGTCGAGGACAGCATCCTGCCGCGCCTGTACCGCGAGGCACCGGTGAATTCGACCTGGGAAGGCTCCGGCAATGTGCAGTGCCTGGACGTGCTGCGGGCGCTGTCGAAAGAGCCCGGTGTATTGGAAACGTTGTTTATAGAGCTGGGGGACGGGCATGGCGATAAGCGATTGGCGCGGCATATCGAGCAATTGAAGTCGGCGTTCATGGATACCCAGGATATCCAGTACCGGGCGCGGCAGTTGACCGAAGACATTGCCGTGGCGTTGCAGGCCAAGTTGCTGATGGAGGCGGGGAATGGGGCGGTGAGTGATGGGTTTATTGCCAGCCGGCTGGGTGAGTCGTCCGGGCGGGTGTATGGCACCTTGCCCCGTGGTGTCGATGTGGCAGCCATCGTCGCCCGTTCCACCCCCCAATCCCTCTGACTTTACGGGGTCAAAATGTGGGAGCGGGCTTGCTCGCGAAGGCGGTGTATCAGCCACCTATTCACCAGCTGACCCACCGCATTCGCGAGCAAGCCCGCTCCCACATTATTGATCGCATTCCAATTGCACTGTTTCAGTAGGGCCGGGTTACAGGCAAGATAAAGGCCTGCACGTCAGAACACAGGATGCTTACCGTGACCGAAGCTTTTGTTGTCGTTCAATCCGCCGAAGAAGCCGTAGACCGGCTGGCGGCTCTGCATGAGCGTGCTACCGGCGCGCTCAATCAAGCCCTCAAGCAATACCTTAAAGACCGCGTCGAACCTGACGCCGAACAACGCGCGCTGTTTCGCTACCCGGAACTGCGCCTGACCTACCACTGCCATGGTGAAGTCCCACAGACCACCCGGGCATATGCCAAGGTCCAACTGCCGGGGACCTACAGCGTCACCGTCACCCATCCTGCAGCGTTCCGTAAATACCTGCTGGAGCAACTGGTGCCGCTGATGCACGACTTCACCGTGACGGTGGAAGTGGGCGTCAGCCAACAGAACATTCCCTACCCCTACGTGGTAGAGCAGGGCGACGAGCTGGCCGGCTCCGGCGTGACCGCCGCGACCCTGGCCCGCGTGTTCCCCAGCACCGACCTGTCGGCCGCCACCGATGGTATCGCCGACGGCCTCTACGACTGGGAAAACACCGACCCGCTGCCCCTGGCGCTGTTCGATGCCGCTCGCGTGGACTTCTCCCTGCGCCGCCTGGTGCACTACACCGGCAGCGACTGGCGCCATGTGCAGCCGTGGATCCTGCTGACCAACTACCACCGCTACGTCGACCAGTTCATCCTGCATGGCCTGGAACAACTGCGCAGCGACCCGCGCTTTGTGCGCATGGTGTTGCCGGGCAACGTGGTGATCGACAAGGCCATGGACCACGGCGAAGCGTCGGCCATTGCCGCCGGCGTGGTGTGGCACCGTTACCAGATGCCGGCCTACCACCTGCAAGCCAGCGACGGTCACGGCGTGACCCTGGTGAACATCGGCGTTGGCCCGTCCAACGCCAAGAACATTACCGACCACTTGGCGGTACTGCGTCCGCATTGCTGGCTGATGATCGGCCACTGCGGCGGCCTGCGCCAATCCCAGACCATTGGCGACTACGTATTGGCCCACGCCTATATGCGCCGCGACGGGATTCTGGACCGTGTGGTGCCGCCGAACATCCCTATCCCGGCCCTGGCCGAAGTGCAGATGGCGCTCCAGCAAGCGGCGGCCAACGTCACCGGCGAGAAAGGTGAAGAGCTGAAAAAGCGCCTGCGCACCGGCACCGTGCTGACCTACGACGATCGCAACTGGGAGCTGCGCTGGGCCCAGGAACGGCCGCTGATCAACCTGTCCCGCGCCGTGGCCGTGGACATGGAAAGCGGCACCATCGCAGCGCAAGGCTATCGCTTGCGTGTGCCCTACGGCACGTTGTTGTGCGTCTCCGACAAACCGCTGCACAGCGAGATCAAGCTGCCAGGCTCGGCCAACGCGTTTTATGAGCGCGCGGTGAGCCAGCACTTGAAGATCGGCATCGAGGCGGTGGACTTGCTGCGCACTGAACTCAACTCGCTGCACTCGCGCAAACTGCGCAGTTTCGACGAGCCACCGTTCCGCTAAGCGGTTGGGATGGTTATTTAACGGTCAGGCCACTAGCATTGTCGGTCCTGACCGTTAGATGTACCGAAGCCATGTCCCGTCCCACACGCCCCGATTCGCGCCGCCCTGGCGTGAAACCTCCCTATTGCGCTGCACGCCGCGTTGCCAAGGCACCGCCGGCCGAGCCCAAGCTGATCCTGTTCAATAAACCCTTCGACGTGCTGACCCAGTTCAGCGACGAAGGCGGGCGCGCGACCCTCAAGGACTTTATCGACATCCCCGGCATTTATCCGGCGGGCCGCCTGGATCGGGACAGCGAAGGCTTGCTGCTGCTGACCAACGATGGCCAGTTGCAGGCGCGCATTGCCGACCCCAAGCATAAGTTGGCGAAAACCTACTGGGTGCAGGTGGAAGGCGAGCCTACCGAAGAACAGTTGCAACGCCTGCGCGACGGTGTGGAGCTTAACGATGGCATGACCTTGCCTGCGCAAGCCCGACAGCTGGAAGAGCCCGAATTATGGCCACGCAACCCGCCGGTACGCTTTCGCAAAAGCGTGCCCACGTCGTGGCTGGAATTGGTGATTCGGGAAGGGCGCAACCGCCAGGTTCGGCGTATGACAGCGGCGGTGGGCCTGCCCACTTTGCGCCTGGTGCGGGTGCGCATTGGCGATTGGACGATCGACGGCCTGGACCAAGGCCAGTGGAAAGACGTGCCGGCGCGTTTATAGGGCGCCGGATTCAATCAGGCCGATCACCACGCTCTTGATGATGAACGCGGCCACGCCCAAGCCCAGCACGAAGAACAAGATGAACGAGCCAAAGCGCCCGGCCTTGGACTTCTTCGCCAGGTCCCAGACGATAAAGCCCATGAAAATGATGAGGATGGTGACCAGGCCGGTCATCATCCATTCTTCGAACAGGGCGGGGTCGATGTTGTTCATGTAGGGCTTCCGGCAGGGCGGGCAAGTATAAGGCAGCGTTATAGACGCCACATTGACCTGAGTCGTGCGCGGTCAAAATGTGGGAGCGGGCTTGCTCGCGAATGCGGTGTTTCAGTCACACATGCATCAACTGACAGGCTGCATTCGCGAGCAAGCCCGCTCCCACATTTGCCCAGCAGTGATCTCAGGTGCGCAGGTGGGTCAGTGGCAGTTCGGTGCTGTTCAGTACTTGGTTCAGCACAAAGCTGGATCGCACACTGGTCACCCCTTCAATCCGGGTCAAATGCCCCAGAAGCAGTTTCTGGTAATGGTCCATGTCGGGCACCACCACTTTCAGCTGATAGTCAGCGTCCATGCCGGTCACCAAGCTGCACTCCAGCACCTGTGGCAAGGTACGAATCGCCGCTTCGAAATTCTCGAAACGCTCCGGTGTATGCCGGTCCATACCGATCAGCACATAGGCGGTGAGGCTCAGGCCAAGCATCTTGCGGTCGAGCAGGGCGACCTGGCGGGAGATGTAGCCGTCATCCTCCAACTGCTTGACCCGGCGCGAGCACGGCGACGGCGACAAGCCGATACGTTCGGCCAACTCCTGGTTGGAGATCCTCGCGTCGCGCTGCAATTCCGCCAAAATACTCAGGTCGTATCGGTCAAGCTTGCTCATTGGGTTGGCCTTTGTCGTAACTATTGCGGCGAATTATCTATGAAGGGTTAAAAATTGCGCAAGCACTGTTTATTGACGCAATCTTCGCAATCATCTGTCAGGCGCTGCCCTGTATCTTTATCAACAGAATCACCGCCTGGACAACAGTCCACAGCAGCCCGCCCAATCAGGCCCGCTGCGGCCGCCACCCTAGCAGGGTTGAGCCGGCCTCCAGGCTGCACACCGCCCAGAAGGCGGCGTGAGGTGAGCCAACGCCACAAGCGTTGAGCACGGACGAAGTTCTCAAGGGGTGGCCGACGGGTCACCCCTTTCTTTATGCCTGCGAAAAAGTTTCGCGTGACTGATAACCTGTCCGAGAACCGGGCCGCGCTTTTCCAGTCTCATGAACAGGCCCCAATCCGCAGTGAGGAATAGCATGAAGCGCATCTGGCGTTTGGCAGGTGTAGGTTTGCTGATGGCCGCCGTAGGCAACCACGTGTTGGCTGACGAGCGTGATAACACACCGCGTCCTGAAGGCGGTGGTCAGCATGAACGAGGGCAAGGCAACAACAATCAGCCGCGTCCGGAAAACAATCAGCCGCGCCAGCAGCAGGCGCCTCGCCCCGAGAATGCCCAGCCACGCCCGCAGAACCAGCATTTTGAACGCGCCGAGCAGCAGCAACGTAACGGCGGGCAGTGGCAAGCCCGCCCGCAAAATGCCGAACAGCCGCGGCCCGCGCCGCAGCCGTCGAACAACCTGCCGATCCAGAGTCGCCCCGATACCGTGCGCCAGACCCAGGAGCCACGCCAGGGCAACTATCGCGATATTCCACGCCGTAACGATGGCAACCAGCATTGGGACGCCGGCGGCCCCGGTTCGCGGCCGGGCAACAACGGCGGCGGTTACAACAATAACCGTCCTGGCGATAACCGCTGGCCGGGTCGCCCGGATGGGCACGGCAATGGCTGGGGCCCAGGCCCGCAGCACCGCCCCGGCTACGTGATTGATCGTTTCCCCGATCGCAACTACCGCGTGCCTTACCGTGGCCAGGATTACTTCTTCTCCGGCGGCTATTGGTATCGCCCGCAAGGCCCGCGCTACGTGGTGGTGACGCCACCGTATGGCATCCGCGTGCAATACCTGCCGGACTATGCGCGTGAAGTGTGGGTGGGCAGCGCGCTGTTCTTCCTCGCGGCCGGTGCGTATTACACCTACGAAAGCAGCAGCCAGCAGTACGTGGTGGTGCAACCGCCCACCCAGGTGCCCGCGCCTCAGCCCGCGCCGCAAGGCAATGGCTATGACGTGGTTGCGTACCCGGCCAACGGCCAATCACCGGCCCAAGTGCAGCAGGACGGCTATGACTGTTATCGCTGGGCGGTGCAGCAAAGCGGTTTCGACCCGCAGCAAGTCACTTACGCCCCAGACCCTGCGGTGGTGCAAACCTACCGCCAGGCCCAAGGCAACTGCCTGACCAGTCGTGGCTATCAGGTGCAGTACTAAGCCTTGTTGCCGGTAACCACTTCCCGCGGGTCGGCGTGCACCAGCACTTCGGCGCGCGGGTAAGCCTGGTGAATGGCATCGGCGGCCTGGTCGCTGATGGCGTGGGCCACTGACAAGGTCAATTCCCCTGGCAGTTCCAGGTGCAACTGCACAAACCAGTGGTTGCCCGAAATGCGCGTGCGCAAGTCATGGGCACCCAGTACACCCGGCACGCCACGGGCCAGTTCCAGCATGTGCTGGCTGACGTCCGGCGGCAGCTCCTCATCCATCAACACCGCAAAGCTTTCCCGGGCGATCTGCACCGCACTCCACAAAATGTAGGCGGCGATGCCCAGGCCGAACCACGCATCCACCTGATGAAAGCCCATGCCCGCCAACACCAGCGCCACCAGGATGCTGCCGTTGAGCATCAGGTCCGAACGGTAGTGCAGCGAATCGGCGCGCACCGCGTTGGAGCCGGTTTCGCGGATGACCCGGTGTTGCAGCATCAGCAAGGCGACCGTCAGCACCAGGGAAAAGATGATCACGCCAATGCTCAGCCACGGCGCGCCCACGGGTTCCGGGTGCTGCAAGCGTTCATAGGCCTGAAACGCGATCAGCACGGCACTGCCGGCAATAAACAGCGCCTGGGCCATGCCCGACAATGATTCCGCCTTGCCATGGCCATAACGGTGATCGTCATCCGCCGGCCGCAGGGCGTAATGCACCGCCACCAGGTTCAGCAACGAGGTCACGCCATCGAGCAGCGAGTCGGTCAGCCCGGCGAGCATGCTCACCGAGCCGCTGAGCCACCAGGCGATGGCCTTGGTGATAATCAGCGCGCAGGCCACACCCACCGAGGCGCGGGTGGCCAGGCGCAGGAGTCTGGCGTGTTCAGGGCTGCTGGTCATGGATCAGGCAGCCGGTTGCAGGCCGAGGGACGCCAGTTGTTGCACGCTGCCCTTGAACTGGATCATGCGCGGGTCGTCCAGCGGCAGGCTGCGGCCGGTTTCTTTCTGGATGATCGATTGCAGCTTGGCGTTATCGACCTTGCCGTCGGCGCCGATGGCCTCATGCAGTTTTGCCGGGTCGACCTGAGCGGTCTTGCCCGGTTCGAAATAGATGGCGCCGGTGGCGAAGTCCACGCCAAAGGCGATCAGGCCAGGGATCACATAGAACAGCAGGCCGATGGCATCGAGCACGGCCACGGTAGGGTCGATCTTGCCGTCGATCTGGCCACGGCGGTCAGGGAAGAAGATCGAACCGCAGGCCGTCAGTTGGCTCAGCAGGGTGACGGTGAGGACACCGCCGATGAAGCGGGAAGCGATACGCATATGGGAATCTCCTGAACACGTTTGAAAGTTGGCTACAAGCAAGTCTACAGGGCGGTGATGCTCAAATGTGGGAGCGGGCTTGCTCGCGAAGACGGAGTGTCAGTCACCGTAAATGTTGATTGATCCACCGCATTCGCGAGCAAGCCCGCTCCCACATTGGATTGTGTTCGTCGCTCGAGCCAGTGGTGTTTCTACGACCACCACCGACCTTGCGCCGTTCGCCGTTATACTCGCCGCTCTGCTTTGGAGCCAGTATGAATTCGTTGCCGATCGATGATGTTTTACCCGCCCTGCGTGACGCCTTGGCGACTCGCCATGAAGCCGTGCTGGAAGCGCCTCCCGGCGCCGGTAAAACCACCCGCGTGCCCTTGGCCTTGTTGCACGAGCCTTGGCTGGCCGGGCAGACCATCCTGATGCTCGAACCCCGCCGCCTCGCCGCCCGCGCCGCTGCCGAACGCCTGGCCAGCGAGCTGGGCGAGAAGGTCGGTGAAACCGTCGGCTATCGCATTCGACTGGACAGCAAAGTCGGCCCCAACACCCGCATCGAAGTGGTCACCGAAGGCATCCTCACCCGCCGCCTGCAGGACGACCCGGCGCTGGACGGCGTGGGCTTGCTGATCTTCGACGAATTCCACGAGCGTAGCCTCGACGCCGACCTCGCGCTGGCCCTGAGCCTCAACGGCCGCGATCTGTTTCGCGATGAACAACCGCTGAAAATCCTGCTGATGTCCGCCACCCTCGAAGGCGAACGCCTGGCGGGCCTGTTGGACAATGCGCCGATCCTGCGCAGCGAAGGCCGCATGTTCCCGGTGCAGATGCGCTGGGGGCGGCCGTATCAGGCGGGGGAATTTATCGAGCCGAGGTTGGTGCAGACCATCCTTGAAGCCTTGCACGACGAAACCGGCAGTGTGTTGGTGTTCCTACCCGGTCAGGCGGAAATTCGTCGGGTCAACCAACAACTGGCCGACGCCTTAGGTGATCGCACCGATGTGCTGTTGTGCCCGCTGCATGGCGAGCTGGACCTCAACGCCCAACGCGCCGCCATCGACCCGGCGCCTGCCGGTAAACGCAAAGTCGTGCTGGCCACCAACATCGCCGAGACCAGCCTGACCATCAACGGCGTGCGCGTGGTGATCGATGCCGGGCTGGCGCGGGTGCCGCGCTTCGACCCCGGCAGCGGCATGACCCGCCTCGACACCCAGCGCATCTCCCGTGCCAGCGCCACCCAGCGCGCCGGTCGGGCTGGGCGGTTGGAGCCGGGGGTGTGTTATCGGTTGTGGTCCGAAGACCAACATGAAGGGTTGGCGGCCTACAGCAGCGCGGAAATTCTCGCCGCCGATCTCGCCGGGTTAGCCTTGCAACTGGCACGCTGGGGCGTCACCCCTACTCAATTGGTGTGGCTCGACGTGCCACCCACCGCTGCGTATGCCCAGGCCCAGGATTTGCTGGTGCGCCTCGGCGCCTTGAATGACGAAAAACTCACCGCCCATGGGCAAAAAATGGCCGAGTTGCCGGCCCACCCACGTATTGGCCATCTGCTGTTGCGCGGCCAGGAGCTGGGCTTGGCGGCGACGGCCTGTGATGTGGCGGCGCTGTTGGGGGAGCGGGATATCTTGCGCGGTGGCGGTGCAGATTTGCACAGCCGCCTGGCACTTATGTCCGGTGAAGAACGCGCGCGCGGCACTCAAGGCGGCGTGCAGCGGGCCAAACAGCTGGCGCGGCAGTATCGCGGTTACCTCAGAGGCCAAGCCACGCAGCCGGTGGCCGACCCCGATCACCCGCGCTGGCTCGGCGCGTTGCTGGCGCTGGCCTACCCGGACCGCGTCGCCCAGCAGCGTCGCCCTGGTGGCGCCGAATACCGTTTGGCCAACGGCCGTGCGGCGTTGTTCGCCGAGGCCGACAGCCTGATGAAACAACCTTGGCTGGTGATTGCCGACCTGGGCAGCCGCCAGGGACAACGCGAAGAACGCATCTACCTGGCAGCGGATTTCGACCCGGCGCTTTTCGAGAGTGTGCTTGCCGAGCAAGTGCGCAATGTCGACCAACTCGACTGGGACGAGCGCGAAGGCGTGTTGCGCGCCGAACGCCAACGCAAAGTCGGCGAGCTGGTGCTCAGCCGCGAACCCCTCACCGGTCTCGACGAGTCCGCCCGCAGCCAGGCGCTGGTCAACCTGGTGCGCCGCAAGGGCCTGGAACTGCTGCCATGGACCCCCGAACTGCGCCAATGGCAAGCCCGCGTCATGCTGCTGCGCCACCTCGATGTTGGAAAAGCCAGCGAATGGCCCGATATCAGCGACAGCGCCTTGCTCGAAAGCCTTGAACACTGGCTGATGCCCTACCTGGGCAAAGTCTCGCGCCTGAGCCATTTCGCCAACCTGGATATTTCCAGCTTCCTGCACAACCTGTTGCCCTGGCCGCTGCCCCAGCGTCTGGACGAGCTGGCGCCGCAGCATGTGAAAGTGCCATCGGGTTCGTCGGTGCGGTTGGACTACAGTGAAATGCCACCGATTCTTGCGGTGCGCTTGCAGGAATTGTTTGGGTTGGCAGACACCCCGCGCATTGCCGGCGGGCGCCAAGTGGTGAAGTTGCACCTGCTGTCCCCAGCGCGACGGCCGGTGCAGGTGACGCAGGATCTGGCGAACTTCTGGCGCAGTACCTACATCGAGGTGAAGAAAGATCTGAAGGGGCGGTATCCGAAGCACTACTGGCCGGATGACCCGCTGGTGGCAGAGCCCACTGCGCGGATAAAACCACGTAAATAAAAATGTAGGAGCGAGCTTGCTCGCGAAGAACTCCCAGACAACGCGTTGAACCAGAATGCGCGCGTTATCGTTGGCGTTTTTCGCGAGCAAGCTCGCTCCTACACGGGGTTGATCAGTTCAGGTGGGCCTTCAACTCACCCGCCGCCTGGCGCATGGCCGCTTTGACTTCGGGAATAGTGCTCAGTGGGTTGAGCAAACCATAGTCATGGATCATCCCGTTGTAGCGCACTGCCGTCACGTCCACGCCGGCCGCGTCCAGTTTGCGGGCATAGGCCTCGCCTTCATCGCGCAGCACGTCCAGCCCCGCGGTTTGCACCAGTGCCGGTGGCAGGCCAGTCAGTTGCGCATGGGTGGCGCGCAGTGGCGAAGCGTAGATCTCGGCGCGTTGCTTGGCGTCGGTGGTGTAGCTGTCCCAGAACCAGGTCATCATGTTTTTGGTGAGGAAGTGGCCTTCGGCATATTGCTTATACGAAGGGGTGTCGAAGTTGGCGTCGGTCACCGGCCACAGCAGCAACTGGAAGCGCAGTTTGGGCGTGTTCTGTTCCTTGGCTTTCAGTGCCACCACCGCCGCCATGTTGCCGCCGACGCTGTTACCGGCCACCGCCAGGCGGCTGCCATCGACGTTGATCTCTTTGCCATGCTCAGCCACCCAGCGGGTTGCGGCGTAGGCCTGGTTGAAGGCGGTCGGGTAGTGCGCTTCTGGCGACGGCGTGTAGTCCACATACACCGCGACGGCGCCGGAGCCTACCACCAGGTCACGAATCAAGCGGGCGTGGGTCGGGTAGTCGCCGAGGACCCAGCCGCCGCCGTGGAAGTACATGAACACCGGCAACTCACCCTTGACGTTGGCGGGGCGCACGATGGTCAGCTTGATGGTCTGGCCATCGGCCTTGATCGTCTTGTCGCTGACTTCAATGCCCGACATGTCCACTTTCACCGACTTCTGCGCGCCGGTCAGCACTGCACGGGCATCCTTGGGGCTCAGTTGCTCCAGAGGGCGACCGCCGCCGGCTGCCAGGGCGTTGAGAAACGCCTGGGTCTGATGCTCGGGCACGGCGGTGTCAGCCGCGTAAGCGCTGCCGATGGACAGGGCGAGGAGGGTGGCGGTCAGGGCTTTTTTGAAGGTGTTCATGTCGTTTGCGCTCACTTGAAGTATTGGAATTGGGGGGCCGCTTCAGCGCCTCTGGCTGTCTGCGTGCTGGCTTGGGAGTAAATTTACGGCCCTATTGAGTGAGAGACAATTGGGCTGATTCGAGATTGATTGTCCCCTTTAAGGAGACAATTTGAGAGGTGTTACAGGGTGGGCAGTAGGAAGCGTGCAATCACGGGGAGATGGTTGGAGATGCGCAGCGTATCGTCCTGGCGCACCTTGGCCTCCACCCGCTTGATGCGCGGGCTGTAGAACAGGTAGTCGAGGGTGCGGTCGGGGCCGTCCACGCTGGGGTCGTTGGGGAAGTGGGTCAGCCATTGTTCACGGTCGATGCCGCTGGATTGGCTGTTGCTCGGGATCATCGGGTATTTGTCCCACAGCAGGTGCAGTTCGCTGTCTGGCGAATACTGGCCGCGTTTGCCTGCGTCCAGGCGTAGGAATTGCCCCAGCGGCAGCAGGTTGAAATCCCCGCCGATCAGCCAGGGCGTGCCTCGGCCTTCGAACTTATCCAACAACTTGACGGTGGTTTTCACCTGCTCCAGCACGGCGCTGCGCCCAGGGGCATCGCCATCCAGGCGGGTGTTAAGCACTGCCAACTGGCCGCCGTCGCTCAGCGGCAGGTAGGTCAGCAGCAGGGCCGGCTTGGGCTGGAACTGACGGCTGATGAAGTCGGTTGGCGACACCGGCAGTTGCAGGCGTTCGGCGTGTTCGATCTGGTAGCGGCTCAGGGTCGCCAGTTTGCGGCCGACGCTGCCGAAGATATGCCAGTCGGGCACGAAGTCAGCCTTCCAATCGAAGGCCTGGGCGCTGCACGGGTAAAGGTCGGCCAGGCGCTCTTGCAACAGCGCCAGTTGATCCTGGTAGTGGGACGGCTTGGCGTTTTCGTCGAGTTCTTGCAGCAGCAGGATATCGGGTTGTTCGTCACGGATTACCCGTGCCACTTCATCGAGGCTGGCGGCCATGTCTTCCACGGTGGGGCGCTCGTCGGGGCCGCTGCCGTCGGCGGTGTCGTACCAGAACACGTAGTTTTTGCCGGCCAGGTATTGCACGTTCCAGGTCATGACCTTGAGCGCCTGCCCCGGCAACAGCGTTGGCGCACGCGGGGCCACGCAGCTCACGGGCAAGGTTTCCTTGGCATCGGGGCGCCAGGTCAGGCTGTAGATCAGGGTGGCTAGCAGGCCCGCGATGATCAACAGGCCCAGCAGGGTGATGCGCAATAAACGGGTCATCGGCTCGGCTTATAGCGTTTCAGAGGTGGCACGGAGCATATCACCGCGCGTCGGCATCGCCACCAATCAGCATGAATAAACGGAACAGGACTACGCTGGTGAACAGCTGCAGGAAGCTGTGGGCGCTGTCCATCAGCAGGCCCAGCATTGGCGCCGGCGTGGGGTAGGCGGCAACGCTGGCGCCTTTGAGCAGCCACAGCGGCGTCATTACGCACAGCAAACACAGCAGGATCCGCCAGAAATGCCCACGGGTCAGGCGCAGGCTTTCTTTCATCGCCTCCAGTGCCGACATGCCACGCAGCACCAACAGGTATTCAGCGAAGGCCAGCAGCACCATCAGAATCAAACCCGGCAGGAAATACAACGACAGCCCCAACAGAATCAGCAGCGTGCTCATGGCCGTGAGCAACGCGAAGCGCGGCCACAGGGTCAGGGCCATGGCCCAGACGTCCTTGGTGCGCGGTGATTCGCCACGGGTGCGGGCGTCGAGAAACAGGATCAGCGCGCCGGTGTACAGCGGGTACACCAACAACCCCACCACCACGCTATAGCCGGGGAAGGCGTCCGGGCCCACAACATGAATGAGCACCTGTTGCAGCAGGGCTTCGAGAATCACCAAGGGCAGGCACAGCTGGACGATGGCGCCCAGGTTGTGCTGGGTGAAACGCAAGGAGTCGCGCAGTACGTCTAACGGATTCATCAAGTTCATCGCAGGCCTGAAATCAAGGGCAACACTTTAACCGATAGGGCGCTTTGGAACGCAAACGTAAACCTTGAGTAAAGACCATTGAAACAACTGGTAACACCCCCATAACTAGAGCGCACCTTAGCCTGATTACAGGCGGGGCCACGATTTTTACCGGCAATCTAACGAGGTCGCCATGAACAGCGAAGAGCAAACCCTGATCGATGGACTGTTTTCACGGTTGCAACAAGCCGAAACGGACTCAGCCCCCCGCGACGCCCAGGCCGAAGCGCGGATCAAGGAGCACATGACTCGCCAACCGGCGGCGGGGTACTACATGACCCAGTCGATCCTGGTGCAGGAACACGCGCTCAAGAGCCTCGACGCGCAAAACAAACAGCAGGCACAGCAGATCCAGCAATTGCAGGAAGAGTTGCAGCGGGCCAAATCCGCGCAACCGGCACCTTCTTCGAGTGGCGGTGGTTTTCTGTCGAGCATCTTTGGCGGTGGCGCTTCCCGCGATCCGCAACCGGCCCAAAGTCCTTCTTCTGGTGGTTGGCGCGAACCCACGCGGCCTTCGTTCAACCAGCAGCCGGCGCCGCCGCAGCAGAACTATCAACAGCCTGCTCCCGTAGCCCCCGTGGGCAGTGGTTTCCTCGGCGGCGCCATGAAAACCGCCGCCGGTGTGGCCGGTGGTGTGTTGCTGGCCGAAGGCATCAGCAGCCTGTTCCACCACAACCAGCAGCCGCAGGTTGTGGAAGAGATCATCGAACAACCAGCGCCCGCCAGCGACCAAGGCGGCTGGGGCAACGACGAACAGCGCTTCGCCGGCAATGACAGTTGGGGCAGCAATAATTCCGACAGCTTCGCCGACAGCGATTATTCCGACGATTCCTCTTCCTTTGGCGACGACGATTCCTTCGTCTGATGCTCCCATGCCCGGGACGCTTCGTCGCCCCGGGCTGATTTTTCTCGGAAACTTTCCCATGGCTGGCATACTGGCGCCTTTGCGGGCCTTTGCGCCCAGCATCCAAGTGGCTGTCATGGGGAAGTGCGGTGAAGAAAATTGCAGTGTTCGCCGATGTGCAAAACCTCTACTACACCGTCCGCCAAGCCTATGGCTGCCATTTCAATTACGCCGCCCTGTGGGCTGACATCAGCTCGCGCGGGCAGATCGTCGAGGCGTACGCCTATGCCATCGACCGGGGCGACAGCAAACAGCAGCAATTCCAGCAGATCCTGCGCAACCTGGGCTTTACGGTAAAACTCAAGCCCTACATCCAACGCAGCGACGGCTCAGCCAAGGGCGATTGGGACGTGGGCATCACCATCGACATCATGGACGCCGCCGACCATGTGGATGAAATTGTGCTGGCTTCCGGTGACGGGGACTTCGACATGCTGCTCGACCGGGTTATCCACAAGCATGGCGTCGAAGCCGTGGCCTATGGCGTGCCGGGGCTGACGGCAAACTCGTTGATCCGTGCGGCCAGCCGCTACGTGCCGATCGAAGGCGCGTTGTTGCTCAAATAAATTGATTAGACGGAGTTGGAACAGGTTTGGAACGTATAGCGGTCATCGACTTTGAAACCACCGGCATCACCCCGAGCAGCCACTGCCGCGCCACCGAAATCGCCGTGGTCATCCTCGAACGTGGCCAGATCGTGGACCGCTACCAGAGCCTGATGAACGCGGGCGTGCGCGTACCCGGTTTCATCGAACAACTTACCGGCATCAGCAACGCCATGCTGCGCGCGGCGCCGCCGGCCGAGCGGGTGATGAACGAGGTCAACGAATTCGTCGGCACCACGCCACTGCTGGCGCACAACGCCGCGTTCGACCAGAAATTCTGGGACTTCGAACTGGGCCTGATCCGCCGCACCCGCCTGCAAAAATTTGCCTGCTCCCTGTTGCTGGCGCGACGTTTGATGCCGACGGCACCGAACCACAAACTCGGCACTTTGAACACCTTCGCCCAACTGCCCCACACCGGCAAGGCTCACCGGGCGATGGCCGATGCCGAGATGGCTGCCAACCTGACCGCCCACCTGGCTCAGGAACTGCGCGGCACCCACGGCTTGCGCGAACTGTCCCACGACCTGCTGTGCACCTTGCAGAAAGTGCCGGCGGCGAAGATCAATGAGCACTTGAAGAAGCATCGCGGGTTCTGACCTAGCCACAATTCCAAGCACACTGAAGATCCAAATGTGGGAGCGGGCTTGCTCGCGAATACGGTGGGTCAGCTACACATGCATTGACTGACACTCCGCTTTCGCGAGCAAGCCCGCTCCCACAGGGGTTATGCATTGGTCATCGAGACTGCGTGCAACCCAACGCCTGATCCACCACCACCTTTGCCATCTCCACCAGATGCATCACTGCCCGTTGCTGCACATTCGGTGTTTCTCCCGATGAGTGCGCCGTCTCCACCGCGCAATGCAGCAAATCCGCCGCATGGGCCAGGGCATCTTCGAAACTCAGGTTGTCATTGAGGATAAAGGTGGGCGCATCCGGGGCGGACGCTTTGAGGTAGTAGTCGAGGGCGCGGCGATTGAGCAGGGCGTCTTCGCTGGGGAACTCTTTGTTGGAACGGGGTGGATCGGGGGTGACTTTGACCATGGTGTAACTCCTTCCGCTAGGTAAGAAGCTGCAACCTTCGCTTGCACACGAATTAGGGTGGCAGCAGTGCGCGGGTGTGCAAGACCGGGGCGGAAGACCCAGCAGGCCCGAAGACCTCCCGCGCACAGCTGCCATAACATTCAAGCGCCAGGCAATAAAACCTGGCGAAGAAAGGTAAAGCTTTTGCGCATTTTCCACTGGCCGGACTTGCACGTCCGGTCACCGAGCATTCGATGACCGAGCGAGACTAGCTACCTGATCCGACGGAAACAAGGCCGTGGAATTCTCTCGGAAACGTCCTGCAAATGAAAGGGATGGGTCTTGCTGGCCACTGAAATTCCGGACTTTTGTAGCGATTTTGAATCGCTGTCAGTGTTGTCGGTAGGCTAAGTCTGATGGCGACTTCAGACCCTTCTGGTTTTCCCTTCTGCCCGGCTACAACTCCAGACCGCGACCTAACATTGCCTGTCATTTACGTATAGGGACTACGTCATGCAGGAACACGATCTTCATGTCGCAATCACGCAGAGCGAGTTTGAACTCCAACGAAATGGTATCGACCTTGGCCCAGCATCAAGCATCGCGTTTCACATGGGCAACACGATGACAAGTTGCCCCGCTGTGATGGTGCTACCGAATTCACCGGGCCTCACCAACGGCGGCAGCTACCATTTGCTGCGAGCGATCCATGCTGAACCCGGCGCACCCAACACCACAGTCGACGACCTGTGGAGATGCACTCAAGAGCACTATGGTTTGACAGCAGCAACGGTTATCACCGCAGCGGCTGGTATACCAATCAGCAAAATTGCCGTGGGTACATGGATTCACGCTGGTTCCAGCAGCACTACGAACCTAGCAAGCCTTATTGGAATGCGTTTTTTCCCCCGGACGTTGATTCGGCAGCCAACAGTCGCCCGGATGGCGAAAGCAACATTTGGTACGGTCCGAGTATTTGGCATTATCGGTAGAGGTATTCCCTTCGTTGCCGTGGGGCTGGCGGTATTTGATCTAATCAGTATTGGTAAGTGCGCCTATGAGGCAAGAAATGGAAGGTAATCTGACCAGAGCCGAGATCAGCGAAAAGGTCCTTCAACTGTTCGTCGATATCATTGGCTTCATCGACCGAAGCCAGGTGACGGAACAGACGGATTTCATCCATGACTTTAAGATCATCGATGATGACCTGACCTGCTTCGTCATGCAGGTCAAATGGCAGTTCAAGCTCAACGCCACTCAGGAGGACTGGGATCACATCACGACTATTAAGCAAGTCGTCGACTTGATTGCTCGGTAGTGAAACTCTGTATCTATCGATTGTTAGTTGTTTTGGCGGGATTATTCATTATAAAATTATACAGATACCGGCGATAATTAGCGGAGGAGAGAGCCTCTGTCTTCTGAATTAAAAGGAGGGCGACCGGCTTCGATACTATCGCCGCCCCCGAGGAGGCGATTATTATTATAAAAATGTCCTCTTTGCTGATAAGTTAAGGAGGTATTTAAGGTTTGAGTTTAATTTGTTTGGTGAGTAGTATCAAAAAGGTACATCGTCATCGAAAGGGTCATATGTGGGGAGTGCAGGAGTAAATGAGTTTGTCGCTTCTTTAAGTGCGTCGCTCATAGGGCTCCAGAATTCGCCCATTATTATTGCTTCGTAGTATCTGTTGTCGCCTGCCTTTATTTTTCTCGTAAAAAGTTCGTCGTATCCGAATGGTGTCTGTTCTGAAAGATTGATGGTGCTTGCTGATATAAATTTAAATACGTAGTTTTCGCGCTCTGTATTTTTTGAGTTAAAACTTCCAAGGATGGCTCTAAGTGCTTCTTGTTTTAGAAGCATTTTGCTGAAAATACATGTTGCCCATGTGCCGAGTGAACCGTCCAATGTGCGTTCTTGTTTTATATTGTATCGCCCCTCTTTAATTGATTTTATTAGGCGGTTTTCAATTCGTAGGCGTGCGGTTTCGTGGATTTGCTCCCAGCAGGCGGCGCCTAGGGAGCCAACTATATATCGAATGGTCGTTTCATCGTCTGCCGTTTTTAGCTCTTCTGATATTGCTTCATGCGCTTGCCTAAGTTGGTCTGTGTTTAGCTTTTGAAGTATGGAGTTAAAGAAGAATCGTAAGTTTTCAATCTTTCCGGATGTTTTGGATCGATATGTGTCGAGGAAGACTTCCAGTAGCTGTCCGGCTGGAATCTCCGAAACAAGGAGGTCTGAGTATCTATTGTTAGGGAAAAAGTCAGGATCCATAACTCTTTTTAAAAAGTCTTCGCGCGAAAATTGAGATTTCGCACTGTCTATTTGCCTGACTATATATCCTATGAAGATTATTATTACCTGCGCGTCTTCTTCCGTGTCAGAAAACTTTTCATGGCTTCTTGGGTTTCTAAAAGTTTGGTACATTCCGCGGAGAGTTGTTTCCATGCCCCTTTGAATGTTTTGCTCTGATTCTGTTTGTAATTTGTTAAGTTTTATCTTGGGGGCGGTTCCGCCCAGTGCGCTACCGATAAGGGCGGCGCCGTCACCTTCTGCTCCCGACTTTTTTCGAAGCAGATCGCTGAGGAAATGGAATGCATCCAAAATGGCTCCAGTGAAATCCTGCTTGTCATAGCTTGTTCTTATGGAGGCCCAGAGCTCGGTTGTGATTTTGGTTTCTAAATTCAATTTTTGCTCCAGATTGAATCTGTATATAAGGTTTTTAGTATAGGGTGCGGCTTCATGTTTTTACCAAGGTGAATTGGGGTATAGCATCATGCAATCTTTGGCGCTAGCTGTTGTTGGTAAATACCAGGGGCTACTGGAAGTACGTCAAATCCTCTCCTGTGGTCTTTCGCGAACTGACGCAGTTTTCCTCCTAACGTTGTTGTTCCCTTCGGACTGATCAGTGCCATACGGGCTATGGAGGCGAGACGGATTTGATTTGAGTTGGCTTTATTTGGGCGTGATAAGCGCCATCACTGCCGCCGGCGATCCCGACCCTCCTTCAAGCGCCAGCACCCCAATCACCAGCGTTGCGCCCTTGGGTGGCAACTGATCCAAGTGGGTCAAACACTCCAACACAATCCCATTCCCCGCCAACACCGCACGGTTGGTTGCAAAGGTGCTGCTTTGCCCCGGATCCACCCCGTGGGTATCAATACCTACCCCGGCAATCTGGCGCTGGGACAATAGAAACTCGATCGCCGCCTCGCCGATCCCTGGGAAATGCGAGCCTTGGGCATCCTGGCCAAAGAACGCCGCCGGATCGTTCCACAAGTGCTGCCAACCGGTGTACATCAGCACCACGCAGCCCGGTTCGATGAGCCCGTGTTGGTTCTCCCAGTCTTGAATGTCTTGCACGCTGATTTCGTAGTCTGGCGTGCATCGGGCCCGCACATCGATGACCACCGCTGGCCGCACTAGGTCGTGGGGTTGGTAGCCGTCGATGCCCATGCCATCGACATAGAAGCTGTTCGGCGCGTTCATGTGGGTGGCGCTGTGTTCGCCCATGCTTAAACGGCGCAGGAAGTAGCCGTCTTCGTTCAACGACGCGATGTCGTCGAATTCCACCGGCGGGTCACCCGGCCACAGTGGAATTCGCGGGCTGATCGGATGGCTGAGGCTGACGACTTTACCCACCATTTTTCACCTCCAGTTGGCCCAACGGCACCCGCCGTTCTATGGCGCTGGACAGGATGATCGAGGTCTTGCTGAACCCAAACTTGGCCACGCGGTTAATCAGGTTTTCCAGCTCCGGCATCGACCCCACCGCCGCCTGCATGATCACGCACGGATCGCCCGTGACCCGATGGCATTCGGTCAGTTCGGGGATTTTGCTCAGTTCGTCATACACCTTCTGGCTGCCGTGATTGGTCAGGCGCAGTTCAATCACGCATTGGATCGGCAAGCCGACTTTGGACAGGTCTACCTTGGCCTGATACCCGGTGATTACGCCACTGGCTTCCAGCTTGGCCACCCGCTCAGCCACGGCCGGGGCGGAGAGGTTGACGGTACGCGCCAATTGGGCGAAGGAGGCGCGGCCGTCTTCGAGCAGGGCGCTGAGGAGCATGCGGTCGTATTTGTCCATGATAAGGCTCCAGTTGCGCGTGGCTTTCGAAAGCACGGTTTATAGCCTTCATAACCATGCTTTGAAAAGTGTATGGGCGGTTTAAACAGGTTTTGTAACTTATGTTTAACAGCCTGCTTTTTTAGAATAAGCCTCCCTTCTACTGCCATAGAGCCACCCAATGCCTGGCCCCCGTCGCTTTCCCTTACCGTTGATCGCCGCCTTTTTTGCGCTGTATGTGATTTGGGGGTCTACCTACCTAGTCATTCGTATCGGCGTGGAGTACTGGCCGCCGCTGATGTTGGGGGGGATTCGCTTTCTGGCGGCAGGGGCGGCGATGTATGCCTTTTTGCGCTGGCGTGGGGCGCCGGCGCCGACCTGGGAACAGTGGAAGGCCGCGGCCAAGATCGGCATTTTGCTGCTGACCTTTGGCAATGGCGCGGTCAGCGTGGCCGAGCACACGGGCGTGTCCTCCGGCGTGGCTGCGCTGGCGGTGGCGACGGTGCCGCTGTTCACCTTGCTGTGTGGCTATTTTTGGGGCGCGCGCAATACAAAGCTGGAATGGGCGGGTGTGATTCTGGGCATGATCGGCATCGCTATGCTCAATATGGGCAGCACCTTGCAGTCGAGCCCGATGGGCGCGGCGTTATTGTTGTTCGCGGCGGCATCGTGGGCGTTCGGTTCGGTGTGGAGCCGGCGCCTGCCGTTGCCGCCGGGCGCCATGGCCAGTGCGGCGGAAATGCTGGTGGCGGGCGTGACGCTGCTGATCGCCAGCGCGCTCACCGGCGAGCACCTGCAAGCCATGCCACCGCTGGAAGGTTGGCTGGCCCTGGCGTACCTGGCGGTGTTCGGTTCGATCATTGCCTTCAACGCCTACATGTATCTGCTCAAGCATGTGCGCCCGGCGGCGGCGACCAGCTATGCCTACGTGAACCCGGCGGTGGCGGTATTGCTGGGGATCGTCTTCGTGGGCGAGACCATCGGCCTGGAAGAAGCCCTGGCGATGCTGGTGATCATCAGCGCGGTGCTGTTGATCAGCCTGCCCCAGTGGCGCAAGCCCAAGCCGGAAATAAGGTAAACTGCGGCCCATTGCGTTCCTTGCGCTGAATTTTCCTACGGTAAACACATGACTTTCGCCACCCTTGGCCTGATCGAACCCTTGCTGCGCGCCCTTGAGACGCTTGGCTACCAGACCCCGACGCCGGTGCAGGCGCAAGCCATTCCGGCGGTGCTGGCCGGTCGCGACCTGATGGCTGCGGCCCAGACCGGCACCGGCAAGACCGCCGGTTTCGCCGTGCCGCTGCTGCAACTGCTGACCATGGAAGGGCCGAAAGTCGCCGCCAACTCGGCACGTGCGCTGATCCTGTGCCCCACCCGTGAGCTGGCCGAGCAGGTGCACGCCAGCGTCGCCGAGTACGCGCAAAACCTGCCGCTGACCACCTACGCGGTGTACGGCGGCGTGAGCATCAACCCGCAGATGATGAAGCTGCGCAAGGGCGTCGACATTCTGGTCGCCACGCCGGGCCGCCTGATCGACCTGTTCCGCCAGAACGCGCTGAAACTCAACCAGCTGCAAACCCTGGTGCTGGATGAAGCCGACCGCATGCTCGACCTGGGCTTCTCCGAAGAACTGGCGAACATCTACCGCATGCTGCCGAAAAAGCGCCAGACCTTGCTGTTTTCTGCGACCTTCTCCGATGACATCCGTCAGTTGGCTGGGCAGATGCTCAACGACCCGCTGAGCATCGAAGTCAGCCCGCGCAACGTCGCCGCCAACACCGTGAAACAGTGGGTTGTGCCGGTGGACAAAAAGCGCAAGCCGGAGCTGTTTGTGCACTTGATGCGCAAAGGCCGCTGGAAGCAGGTGCTGGTGTTCGCCAAGACCCGTAACGGCGTGGATGCGCTGGTGGATAAGTTGCAGGGCCTGGGCATCAACGCCGATGGCATCCACGGCGACAAGCCCCAGGCCACGCGTCAACGTGCGCTGGACCGCTTCAAGAGCAGCGATGTGCAGATCCTGGTGGCCACCGACGTGGCGGCCCGCGGCCTGGATATCGAAGATTTGCCGCTGGTGGTCAACTTTGACCTGCCGATCGTCGCCGAAGATTACATCCACCGCATCGGCCGTACCGGGCGTGCGGGCAACACCGGTGAGGCGATTTCCCTGGTGTGTGCCGACGAAGTGAACATGCTGTCGGCCATCGAGATGCTGACCCGCCAGACCTTGGCGCGCCACATGGAGCAGGACTTCGAGCCGGAACACCGCGTGCCGGACACCGATGCCAGCGGGCAAGTGGTGAAGAAGCCGAAAAAACCGAAGAAGCCGAAAAGCTCCGGTGGTGGCGGCAAGCGCAACCTGGGCAAGTGGGTGGACAGCGGGGAGGTTGCGCCTGCGGAGCCTTCGATCAAGCCGGTGCGTAAGGTGCCGGTGTTTAATACTGGGCCGCGTAAGAAAAAGTGATTTTGCGGTGGGGCTGATGGCCCCTTCGCGAGCAAGCCCGCTCCCACATTTTGATCACATTCTCCTGTTGGAACTCGGTCAAGTGTGGGAGCGGGCTTGCTCGCGAAAGCGGCTTCGAATCCACCCCAAATCTCAGCCCTCAAGCCACTCCAATATCCCCCTACCAGCCGCCCGCCCACTGGCAAAACACCCCGTCAGCAAATAGCCCCCGGTCGGCGCTTCCCAATCCAACATCTCCCCCGCACAAAACACCCCCGGCAATTGCTTGAGCATCAAGCGCTCATCCAACGCCTCGAAGGGCACGCCGCCCGCGGTGCTGATCGCTTCATCCATCGGCCGAGTCTTAACCAGGGTCAAGGGCAGCGCCTTGATAGCCACAGCCAGTTGCGCCGGATCGTTGAAGTGTTCCGTAGGCGCCAACTCGCGCAACAGTGCGGCCTTGACCCCATCCAACCCCAACTGACTGTGCAAGTGCTTGCTCATCGAGCGTGAGCCCCGCGGCTTGGCCAAGGCAGCCTGGATTTTGTCCACAGGCTTGCTCGGCAGCAGGTCGATATGCACCGTGGCGGAACCGGTTTGGTTGATGGCTTCACGAATGGGTGCCGACAGTGCGTAGATCAAACTGCCTTCGATACCGGTGGCCGTGACCACGCATTCGCCCAGCCGAGGTTTGTCATCGCCCAAGCCAATGGCGACGTTTTTCAACGGTGCACCAGCGAATTTGCTGACCATCAACTCACTCCAGGCTGACACCTCGAAACCACAGTTGCTCGGTTGCAGCGCAACATAGGGCACGCCCTTGTCTTCGAGCAACTTGAGCCAGGCACCGTCCGAGCCCAATCGCGACCAACTGCCGCCGCCCAGGGCCAGTAGCACCGCATCGCTGCGTACGGTTTTTTCGCCGTCGGGACTGTGGATAAGTAAGTTGCCGTCGGCATTCCAGCCGGTCCAACGATGCCGGGTGTGGATAACCACGCCCTGGTCCCGCAGGCGCTTGAGCCAGGCGCGTAGCAGGGGAGCGGCTTTCATGTCCGTAGGAAACACACGGCCGGACGTGCCGACAAAGGTTTCGATGCCCAGCCCGTGTATCCATTCGCACAAGGCGTCGGCGCCAAACCCGCGCAGCAACGGCGCCATGTGCGGCGCGCGTTCGGCGTAGCGCGACAGAAACGCTGGGTAGGCTTCGGAGTGGGTGATGTTCATGCCGCCCACGCCTGCCAGCAGGAATTTGCGTCCTACCGAAGGCATGCCGTCGTAGAGGTCCACCCGCACGCCCGCCTGGCTCAAGACTTCAGCAGCCATCAGCCCGGCAGGGCCGCCGCCGATAATGGAGACGTGTTGGGGAGCGGTCTGGGGCATGGCGAGGGCTACGGTCGGTTAAACAGGCCGAGCATTCTACCCGACGACGGCGCAAACGCCTGATCAAAAAACGTACAGTTTCCTACGGCCCATGTAGATATTGGCTCTTAGGCGCTTACGCTCAAGTTATCCACAGGCCGTTCCACAGGCATTGTGGGTAACGCCCACAACTCAATGACAACCTGATGACGTCCACACCCGTTGTGCGCTGTGGTGCAGGATGCCATGGCGGCGAGCGAGGGCAGGGCGGTCTTTGCTGTAGCCGCCGCCGATCACGCCCATCACCGGGATGTCGCGGCCCAGGCAGTGGCGCATCACGCTTTCATCGCGGGCGGCCACGCCCTCGTCTGTGAGCTTGAGGTAACCAAGGGCGTCGTCCTTGTGCACATCGACACCGGCGTCATACAGCACCAGGTCGGGCTGGTAGAGCGGCAGCAGGTAGTTGAGGGCGTCATCCACCACCTTGAGGTAGTCCGCGTCGCCCATGCCCATGGGCAGTGGGATGTCCCAGTCGCTCTGGGCCTTGCGCGCCGGGAAGTTCTTTTCACAGTGCAGCGACACGGTGATGGCGTCCGGCGTGTCGTGCAGGATGCGTGCGGTGCCATCGCCCTGATGTACGTCGCAATCGAAGATCAGCACACGGTTGACCCGGCCGCTGGCCAGCAGGTAACGGCTGATCACCGCCAGGTCATTGAAGATGCAAAAGCCCGCTGGATAGTCGTAGTGGGCATGGTGAGTGCCGCCGGCCAGGTGGCAGGCCAGGCCATGTTCAAGGGCCTGCTCGGCCGCCAGGATCGAGCCGCCGACTGCGCGCACGGTACGCCGGGCCAGGGCTTCGTTCCAGGGCAGGCCCAGGCGGCGCTGATCTTCGCGGGATAATTCGCCGCCCATGTAGCGCTCGATGTAGTCGGGGGCGTGGGCCAGGGCGAGGATCTCGGGTGGGCATAGCTGCGGGCGCAGCAGTTGGCTGTCGTCGGTCAGCCCGCTGGACACCAAGTGGTCACGCAACAGGCGGAACTTGTCCATGGGGAAGCGATGGTCCGCCGGGAACTCAGGGCTGTAGTCATCGTGGTAGATCAGTGGCAAGGGCATAGGATTTTCTGACGGGAACCTGCGACGCATCTTACCCGCGTTGTACACTCACGCACATGGCAAGGGAGGGGACCCATGGAGCCGATACTGGAACTTGAAAGCGCACGTTTGGTGCTACGCCAATGGCGTGACAGCGACCTGCCGGAATTTGCGCGCATGTGCGCCGACCCGCAGGTGATGCGCTATTTCCCGGCCAAATTAAGCCATCTGGAAAGCGCCGCGTTGATCGGCCGCATTCGCGGGCACTTCGCCGAATATGGTTTTGGCCTGTGGGCCTTGCAGCGCAAGGATACAGGCGAGTTCATCGGACTCACTGGGCTGCTGAATGTCAGCTTTGACGCGGCGTTCACCCCGGCGGTCGAAATCGGCTGGCGCCTGGCTCGCGAGCATTGGGGCCTGGGTTACGCGAGCGAGGCGGCCTGGACCGCATTGCGCGCCGGATTCGATCGATTGCAGTTGGATGAAATTGTCGCCTTTACCACCGAAGCCAATCTGCCATCACAAAAAGTCATGCAGGCCATCGGTATGCATTACGATCCCCAGGCAGATTTTGAACACCCCAAGGTCGCAGCCGATGACCCGCTGCGCCATCATGTGTTGTACCGCATCACCCGCGCCCAATGGTTGGACACGCTGCACGGGTAGGAGCGAGCTTGCTCGCGAAGAGCTCAAGGGCCCCGCGTTAAACCTGGCGCCCCGCGTTATCGTTGACGACCTTCGCGAGCAAGCTCGCTCCTACAGTAAAAACTGTTTTGCTCTGAGGAGAGTTTGAATGAGCCAAGTATTGGAAGATCTGGTGGACCTGCTGACCCTGGAGCCGATCGAGGAAAACCTCTTTCGCGGCCGCAGCCAGGACCTGGGTTTTCGTCAACTGTTCGGCGGCCAGGTACTCGGCCAGTCGCTGTCGGCGGCCAGCCAGACCGTAGAAGAAGCGCGGCACGTGCATTCCCTGCATGGTTACTTCCTGCGCCCGGGCGATGCCGCGTTGCCGGTGGTGTATTCGGTGGACCGCGTGCGTGATGGCGGCAGTTTCAGCACCCGTCGCGTCACGGCGATCCAGAAGGGCCACCCGATCTTTACCTGCACCACCTCGTTCCAGTACGACGAAGAAGGCTTTGAGCACCAGACCACCATGCCCGTGGTGGTCGGCCCGGAAAACCTGCCCTCGGAGCTGGAACTGACGCAGCAGCGCGCGCACCTGATCCCCGAGCACATGCGCGACAAGCTGCTATGCCCCAAGCCCATCGAAGTGCGCCCGGTGACCGAGAAAGACCCGTTCAACCCGCAGCCGTCCGACCCGGTCAAGTACGTGTGGTTTCGTGCCGACGGTGCGTTGGCCGACACGCCGGCGCTGCACAAATACCTGCTGGCCTACGCCTCGGATTTCGGCCTGTTGACCACCTCGTTGCTGCCCCATGGCAAGACCGTGTGGCAGAAAGACATGCAGGTCGCCAGCCTTGACCACGCGCTATGGTTCCACGCTGACCTGCGGGCCGACGATTGGCTGCTGTATGCCATGGACAGCCCATGGGCCGGCAATTCCCGTGGTTTCTCCCGGGGCAGCGTGTACAACCGCGCCGGGCAACTGGTGGCTTCGGTGACCCAGGAAGGTTTGATTCGTCATCGCAAGGACTGGGCATGAGCCTGTCCGACGTTAAGCACTGGGTGTTCGACATGGACGGCACCCTGACGGTGGCGGTGCATGACTTTGCGGCGATTCGCGTCGCCCTGGAAATTCCGCCGCAGGATGACATCCTCACCCATCTGGCGGCGCTGCCAGCGGATGTAGCAGCGGCCAAGCACGCCTGGTTGCTGGAGCATGAACGCGAGTTGGCATTGGGTTCGATTGCCGCCGAAGGGGCGGTGGAACTGGTGCGTGAGCTGGCCGAGCGGGGTTATCGCCTGGGCATCCTGACCCGTAATGCACGGGAGCTGGCCCACATCACCCTGGAGGCGATTGGCCTGGCGGACTGCTTTGCCATCGAGGATGTGTTGGGGCGTGATGATGCGCAGCCCAAGCCGGACCCGGATGGGCTACTGAAACTGGCAGCGGCCTGGGATGTGTCGCCGAGCGAGATGGTGATGGTGGGGGATTATCGTTTTGATCTCGATTGCGGCCGGGCGGCGGGGGCGCGCACGGTGTTGGTCAATTTGCCCGAGAACCCGTGGCCGGAGCTGGTTGATTGGCATGCCGAGGATTGTGCGGTGTTGTGCCGGATGATCCAGATCGGCCCCTGAAGATCCAATGTGGGAGCGGGCTTGCTCGCGAATGCGGTGTGCCAGTCAACATTTTCAGTGACTGACACACCGCATTCGCGAGCAAGCCCGCTCCCACAGTTTTATCCGGTTCCGTCAGTTATTGGGTGAATAGCACCTTCTGCCCCTCAGGCGACGTAAACATCCCATCCCCGTTATGCCCCACCCCCGGCACTTCCACCAAGCTCTGCCCCAACTGCGGATGCCGCTGCTTGAGGTAGTCAAAATAGTTGTGCCCACGAATCAACCGGTACGCGCCCTGGGTTTCGGCCTCACAGCCCTTATCCAGAGCGTGATGATTCGGGTCGGTGTCCTGCTGGCCCAAAAGATAAGTGATATCGCGTGACACATACGCCTGCTCAAGCTGCGCAGGGCTCTGGCCCTTGGCGTAGGCCGGCAAGTTCTGCATGCCGTATTTCCAGTCGTTGAAACCTGGGCAACTGGCCGCGTCGAATTTCACCGGACGCTGCGCGGTGAAGTAGGCGTAGGACGATGGGTTGGCCACCACATAGCGCAGGCCGATGCCTTCGCTTTGCAGCTTCGGATGCTCGTGGCTGGTAAGGGCAAAACGCTGCACCACCTGGCCACCGCCGGAATGCCCGGCTACGACGATTTCTTTCAGCGCCGGGAACAGCTTGCGGTTGCCCAGGTGTTTGATGATCTGGTCGAGGGCTCCGTAGGAACTGATGTGGCCCGGGCCGGTGGAGGGCTCGCCGGCCATCCAGCCATTGTCGGTCCAGCGCAGTAGCTGATTGTCCAGGCGCTCGTGCTGTGCATCCGCTTCAATCAGAAAACGTGGGGCGATGACCAAGGTGTTGGCGCCTTGGCCGGCATTTGCGGCGGCCTTCTCGCCGCTTTCCAGGTAGGTCTGCGCATCGCGCAGGCGGCCATGCACGATGATCAACGCACGGGTCACGTTGGGCAGCGGCTGGCGCCAATCCTGGCTCAGGCCGACGCTGAGGTCGCCGGCCGCCAGGGGGAATCGATCGAGACCGGCTTCCTTTGCGCCGTGTCCGGCAGCCCAGGTTGAACAACTGACTAACAGGCCCAGCAGCAATCCCAATCGTTTATTCATTTAGAGACTCTTGGCGGAAAAGGTGTCGCATTGAGTGATCTGGCCCTGGGCAAAGCCGGTCTTGAACCAGCGCACGCGCTGCGCCGAGGTGCCGTGGGTAAACGAGTCTGGCACCACGCGGCCCTGACCCTGTTGCTGTAAGCGGTCATCGCCGATGGCGTTGGCGGCATTCAAGGCTTCTTCAATGTCACCAGGCTCCAGCCAGTTCAGGCGTTTTTGCGCACGGTTGGCCCATACGCCGGCGAAGCAGTCGGCTTGCAGTTCCTGGCGTACCAGTAGGCCGCCGTCGCCCTGCATCTGCCGACCTTGTTGGCGTGCCGCCTGGATTTTCGAGGAGATGCCGAGCAGCGTCTGCACGTGGTGCCCGACTTCATGGGCGATCACATAGGCTTGGGCGAAGTCGCCAGCGGCCTGGAAGCGTTGGGACATTTCCCGGAAGAAATCCAGGTCCAGGTACACCTGTTGGTCCGCCGGGCAATAAAACGGGCCGCTGGCCGAAGTGGCACCGCCGCAGGCCGAATTTACGCGGCCACGGAACAGGATCAGTTTCGGGTTCTTGTAGGCCAGGCCGTTTTCCTGGAACACCTGGGCCCAGGTGTCTTCGGTGTCGCCCAGCACGGCGCGAACAAAGTCGGCCTGCTCGTCATTGGCCGGCGGTGCCTGGCGGGTCTGGGTGCTGACGGACGGTGCCTGCTCCATCTGGCCGGTGAGCTGGCCGAGGATCTGCAGCGGGTCTTGGCCGGTGATCCAGCCAATGCCGACGATCAGCAAGATCGCCCCCAGGCTCAAGCCCTTGCCGCCACCAAAGCGCATGCCGCCGCCCCCGCTGTCATCGCGGGCATCCACCACGTTGTCGCTGCGTCGGCCTTTTTTCCATAGCATGGGGGCGGTCCTCTTGATGTGCTGTCTGTAAAAGTGAGCTCACTGTGGCGAGGGAGCTTGCTCCCGTTCGACTGCGCAGCAGTCGCAAGCCTTAAGGGGCGCTTCGCCCCCAGCGGGAGCAAGCTCCCTCGCCACAACAGCACACTTGTTACGCAATGTAATGGTTGAGTATGGACGCTATTAGCGGCAGTAGCCTTCGCCGCTCACCACGATCAGGCAGTCCTTTTTATCGGCCAGCCATTTCAGGCCGGTGTCGGCACCGTCGCCAGCGCGCAGCAATTGCGGGCCATCCGGGCGGGTGAAGGCGATGCCGTCTTCGGCCGCTTCGCCTTTGAAGGTGCCCGAGTCGTCGGCGTCGAGACCATATTGCATGGTGAGGATGTAATGACCACGGCCAATGCTGTCGTCCTTGGCGATGGTCAGGTTGAGGCCTTCGACGCCGATCCACTTGCCGACCCATTGGTCGGTGGGCGGGGTCTCCGGCACCAGGGTCGCCTGCACCGACGCGGGCGCGGGTTTAGGCGCCTCACTGGCTTTTTTATCGCAGGCGCTGAGTAGGGCAAGGGCAGACAAAGCAAAAAGGATTTTTTTCATAGCGGCACGGCCTTGGTTAAAAAGTGTTCAATACGACGATCAACGTGCAGCGTTGGACTCGAACCCAGTGATTTAGTGCGCTGTTCGCACGGTGTTTGGTTATGCTCTTGGGGCAGACCCACGCCCGGCTGCTAGATTACCGGGTTGAGTCCCACCGTGCGCCACGCAAGAGAATTCGATGACTGTCAGTACCCCCCTTTCCGGCGTCAACCATCCCTTCAAAGGCATTTTGCTGATTGTGATGGCGACTTTCCTGTTCTCCAGTCACGACGCCTTGTCCAAATACCTGGCCGGGTTCTACCCGATCGTGATGGTGGTGTGGGCGCGCTATCTGGTGCATACCTTGTTGATGGCGGGGATCTTCCTGCCGCAATCGGGCCTGCGGGTGCTGCGCAGCAAACGGCCGGGGATGCAGGTGGTGCGGGCGTTGTGCCTGTTGGGCACCAGCCTGTTCTTTACGGCGGCGCTGCATTACATCCCCCTGGCAGAAGCCACGGCAGTGAACTTCCTGGCGCCGATCCTGGTAACCGCGCTGTCGGTGCCGTTGCTGGGCGAGCACGTCACGCGTGGCCAATGGCTGGCAGTGATCTGCGGCTTTGTTGGCGTGTTGATCATCATCCACCCCGGTGGCGAACTGTTTACCCCGGCGGTATTGCTGCCGCTGTGTTCAGCGTTGTTCTTCTGCTTTTACCAGTTGCTCACGCGCATCCTCAGCCAATACGACACCCCCACCACCAGCAACTTCTTTGCCGGGCTGTGCAATACCTTGGTGATGAGTGCGATGGTGCCGTTCTTCTGGCAGATCCCCACGCTGTGGCATGGCGTGTTGATGCTGGCGCTGGGCACCTGTGGGATGACTGCACACTTGATGTTGACCCAGGCGTTCCGCTTCGCGGCGCCGGCCTTGCTGGCGCCGTTCGGCTATTGCCAGATCGTGTTTGCGGGGTTGTTGGGCTGGCTGGTGTTCAGCCATACCCCCGACGCGACCACAGTGGTCGGCATCGGGGTGATCTGCATGAGCGGGTTGGCCGCTGCCTGGCAGCAGCGGCGTAGGTAGCTGTGATGGTAGATCAGACGTCTACAGTAGGAATCTTGCGCGGGGCCATGAAGTACATCCAGGTCAGCGCAATGAAGTACATCGCCGGAATCAGGGTGAACAACACGGTGTAGTTGTTGTTGGTGACGGTGAGGATGTGGCCGACGATCTGGGTCATGAACATGCCGCCAATGGCCGCGCACATACCGCCAAAACCGAACACCGTGCTCATCATGTGCTTGGGCGTGTAGTCCATCACCAGGCTCCAGATGTTGGCGGTCCAGGCCTGGTGCGCGCCAATCGCCAGGGAGATGGCGAACACTGCGACCCACAACTGGCTGGAACCGGCCGCCATGATCACACCCACGATGCAGCAGGCAAACAGCAGCATCGACAGCAAGCGCGCTTTGATCGAGTTCATGCCACGGCCGATCAGGAACGACGACAGAATGCCCCCACCCACACTGCCGAAGTCGGCGGTCAGGTAGATGATGATCAGCGGAATACCCATCTGGGTCACGTTGATGCCCAGGTTGTATTGCTGGTTGAGGAACGGTGGCAGCCAGTACAGATAGAACCAGAACACCGGTGCGGTCATCGAGTAGGCGAGGGCGAAGGCCCAGGTGCCGCGCATACGTAGGATGCGGCTGAACGGCACGCGAGGTTGTTCGGGTTCGACTTCCTGTTGCACGTAGTCCAATTCGGACTGTTTAACCGTTGGGTGATCTTCCGGGTTGAAGTACTTCAAGCCCCAGAACACCAGCCAGATCCCGCCCAGCGCCGACATGCACAGGAACGCCGCCTGCCAGCCCCATACGTGGAGGATCAGCGGCAGCAGCATCGGCGTCATCATCGCGCCGACGTTGGTACCGGCGTTGAAGATACCGGTGGCCACCGCACGTTCACCGGCGGGGAACCACAACCGCGTGGTCTTCACGCACGCCGGGTAGTTGGCGGCTTCCGTCAGCCCGAGGATAAAGCGGCAGACCATAAAACCCACCGCCGAGGTGGCCAGGCCGTGGGCACCGGTGGCCAGGCTCCACAGCAATACGGCAAAGAAGAACACGCGTTTGACGCCCACCCGGTCGATCAGGCGGCCTTGCAGCACAAAGCCGATGGCGTAGCCGACCTGGAACCAGAAGTTGATGTTGGCGTAGTCCATCGCCGTCCAGCTCATTTCCTTGGCCAGGATCGGTTGCATCACGCCCAGGGCGGCGCGGTCGATGTAGTTCAGGGTGGTGGCGAAAAACACCAGGGCCAACATGCCCCAGCGGGTTTTACCCACGGCCAGGGCGCCGCGGATCTTGTCGCCGATGCCGGCGTGCGGGGTGCCCGGGCGCGCGGCCAGGGCGGAATTTTGCGAAGGCATGAGGTCGTACCCGTTTTTTTGAAATTTTTATGGTGTGTTCTGGGTCTTGTTTTAACGCTGGTTGCGGGATGGATGGTGCGCAGTGGTTAAAAAATCGTCAATTCGCCAAAGGGGCATAGTGTTCGATAATCGCACCAAAAACTAACCGGTTCGTACATTTTAATTGCTGCCGCCAAGCTGGGGGCGAATAATTTGCCACAAACAACAATTGCCGGGAGGCGTCCATGCAACGTTCCATTGCCACTGTTTCCTTGAGCGGGACCCTGCCGGAAAAGCTCGAAGCCATTGCTGCCGCCGGGTTCGATGGGGTCGAGATCTTTGAAAACGACTTGTTGTATTACGACGGCAGCCCCCGTGAAGTTAGGCAAATGTGCGCCGACCTGGGCATTGCCATCACCCTATTTCAACCATTCCGCGACTTTGAAGGCTGCCGCCGTGACCGCCTGGCGCGCAACCTGGAGCGTGCCGAGCGCAAGTTTGACTTGATGCAGGAACTGGGCACCGACCTGGTGTTGGTGTGCAGCAACGCGTCGGCCGACAGTGTTGGCGACGAGCGCATTCTACTCGATGACTTGAGCCTGCTGGCCGAACACGCCGGCCGCCGTGGCTTGCGCATCGGCTATGAAGCGCTGGCCTGGGGCAAGCATGTGAACACCTGGCAGCAGGTGTGGAACCTGGTGCGCCAGGTCGATCATCCCGCTTTGGGCGTGCTGCTAGACAGCTTCCACACCCTCTCGATCAAGGGCGACCCGAGCGGGATCGCCCAGATCCCTGGCGACAAGATCTTCTTCGTGCAAATGGCCGATGCGCCGATCCTGGCCATGGATGTGCTGGAGTGGAGTCGGCATTTCCGTTGCTTCCCCGGCCAAGGCGAGTTCGACCTGGCGGGGTTCCTGGCGCCGATCATCAAGAGCGGCTACACCGGGCCTTTGTCCCTGGAAATTTTCAACGATGGTTTCCGCGCCGCGCCCACCCGTGCCAACGCCGCGGATGGTCTGCGCTCCCTGCTGTACCTGGAAGAGAAAACCCGTGAGCGCTTGAAGCAGGAGGCGCCCGCGCAGCCTGTCGAGATCTTGTTTGATACCCCAGCCGCCAGCGAATACGACGGCATCGAGTTCCTCGAATTTGCCGTGGATGAAAGCCTGGGCGCCAAATTGACCCATTGGCTGGAACGCCTGGGCTTCGTCAAGGCCGGGCAACACCGCTCCAAGAGCGTGAGCCTGCTGCGTCAGGGCGATATCAACCTGATCCTCAACTGTGAGCCCTATTCCTTCGCCCACAACTTTTTTGAAGCCCACGGGCCGTCGTTGTGTGCCACGGCGGTGCGGGTCAAGGACAGCGCCAAAGCGCTGGAACGGGCGGTGGCCTACAAGGGCCAGCCGTATCGTGGCCTGGTCGGCCCGAACGAGTTGGAGTTGGCGGCCGTGCGTGCCCCAGATGGCAGCCTGATCTACCTGGTGGACCAGAACGAAGGCGGGATTTACGACACTGACTTCAACCTGCAAACCGCTTCGGCGTCCAGCGGCGGCCTGCTGCGCATCGACCATATGGCCATGGCCCTGCCGGCCGACAGCCTCGACAGCTGGGTGCTGTTCTACAAGAGCCTGCTGGATTTCGAGGCCGATGACGAAGTGGTACTGCCCGACCCGTATGGCCTGGTGAAAAGCCGCGCCCTGCGCAGCCGTTGCAGCTCGATCCGTTTGCCGCTGAATATTTCCGAGAACCGCAACACGGCGATTTCCCACGCACTGTCGAGCTATCGTGGCTCGGGCGTGCACCACATTGCCTTCGACTGTGCGGATATTTTCGCTGAGGTGCGCCGGGCCAAAGAGGCGGGCGTACCGCTGCTGGATATCCCGCTCAACTACTATGACGACCTTGCGGCGCGCTTCGATTTCGACGACGAGTTTCTCAGTGAGTTGGCGTACTACAACGTGCTCTACGACCGTGACCCTCAAGGCGGTGAGTTGTTTCACGTGTACACCGAGCCGTTCGAAGGGCGGTTTTTCTTCGAGATCATCCAGCGCAAGAACGGCTACGCCGGCTACGGCGCGGCCAATGTGGCAGTGCGCCTGGCGGCGATGGCCAAATCGCGCAGCGGCGCGGCGCGCCAGGCCCGGTTATAAGGGCAGGCCGGGTGCTTCCTTCGGGGAGCATCGCGGCCCATAATCAGCGCCTGCATAACACTGGCTGTGAGCCCACCATGACTGCCGAGGCACCCCGCAAGAGTCGTAAGAACAATCCAGAAAAGACTCGCGAAAACATACTCCAAGAAGCCATCGTCGAGTTTGTCCAGCAGGGCCTCTCCGGCGCTCGCGTGGACGCCATCGCCGAGCGCATTCACACCTCCAAGCGCATGATTTATTACTACTTCGGCAGCAAGGAGCAGTTGTATGTCGAGGTGCTGGAGAAGCTCTACGGCGACATCCGCAACACCGAAACCCGCATGAACCTCACCGCCCTGGAACCGCGCGAAGCGATCCGGCGCCTGGTGGAATTCACCTTTGATCACCACGACCAGAACGTGGATTTTGTGCGCATTGTCAGCATCGAAAATATTCACAATGCCGAGTATGTGAAGCGCACCGATACGATTAAGGCGATGAACAGCAAGATCCTTGAAGGACTAGGGGAAACGCTGCGCCGTGGTGCCGAGCTGGGCTTGTTCCGGGAAGGGCTGGAGCCGCTGGATGTGCACCTGCTGATCAACTCGTTCAGCTTTTACCGGGTGTCCAACCGGCATACGTTCAGTGAGATTTTTCAGATTGAACTGTCGGATGAGGCGATCAAGGCGCGGCATCGGGAGATGATTTGTGAGTCGGTGATGCGTTACCTCAAGGCCTGAACACACACAATCCTCAAGCTGAAATGCCATCAATGTGGGAGCGAGCAAGCCCCCTCCCACATTTGGATCTTCAGTTCGCCAGTTAAGTATTCATGCTCTGAAAGTGCGCCAGCATCCGCTGCGCATCCGGCGCTTCGCCACTGAACAACTCAAACGCCTTCACCGCCTGGAACACCGCCATATTGCCGCCATCCAGCGTACGGCAACCCAAGGCTCGGGCGTCGCGCAGCAGTTGGGTTTCCAACGGGAAATACACAATTTCCGCCACCCACAATTCGGTTCGCAACAAGGCTGCAGGCACAGGTGTGCCCGGCAATTTGGCCATGCCCATCGGCGTGGTGTTCACCAGGCCATCCGCCTCGGCCATGGCATTTTCCAACTGCTTGCCGACTTGGGCGCGACCATTTCCGAAAAGCTGGGCAAGGTTTTCCACCAAGTCGTGGGCGCGAGCGGGATCGACGTCGAAAATACTCAAGTGCTCCACGCCTTCAGCCAACAGCGCATGGGCCACGGCGGCGCCTGCACCGCCTGCGCCCATCTGCACCACGCGGCGGCGCGCCACATCATTCAAGTTGCGCCGAAAGCCTTCGGCAAAACCCAGGCAGTCGGTGTTGTGGCCGATTCGTTTGCCGTCCTTGAATACCACGGTGTTGACCGCGCCAATGCCCCGGGCTTCGTCGGACAGGTCATCCAACAGCGGTAGGACCGCTTGCTTGCACGGGTAGGTAATGTTCAAGCCGGTGAAGCGCATCAACTCGGCGGCGTCCAGCAGGTCGGGCAGGGCGTTGATGTCTAGGTGCAGGGGCTCAAGATCGATCAGGCGATACAGGTAGCGCAGGCCTTGGGCGTCACCTTCCTGTTCATGCAAGGCTGGAGTGCGGGATGCCTGAATGCCGGAACCGATCAGACCCGCGAGAATGCGTGGCTTCATCCCTTTAACACCTGGCTGAAATGCTCCAGGGCAAGGTGATAGCCGTGGCTGCCGAAGCCCGCGAGGACGGCCTTGGCGATGGGCGACACAAACGAGTGATGCCGGAACGCTTCACGGGCATGCACGTTGGATAAATGCACTTCGATCACCGGGACTTCACTGGCCACCAGTGCGTCGCGAATGGCGACCGAGGTGTGGGTCCAGGCGGCCGGGTTGATCACGATACCGGCGCAGCGGGCGCGGGCGCCGTGGATCCAGTCCAGCAATTCGCCTTCGTGGTTGGTCTGGCGAAATTCGATTTTAAGCCCGAGTTTTTCAGCGCTGCGGCCACACAGGGCAGCGACGTCGGCCAGGGTTTCATGGCCGTAGGTGGCGGGCTCGCGGGTGCCGAGCAGGTTGAGGTTGGGACCGTTGAGCACCAGCACGATAGGCGGCATAAGGGGGATCTCCACTGTTCTTGTTTGTTGTGGGGATAAAATGTACTGAATGGTTAATTTGGTCAATTGATGCGGGAAGATTTGTTCGATTATCGAACCCTTCTCACGAGGGCGGATCAGATTAGATATCAATTGAAAATCATTCTCGACAACGCTTAAGATGCCCGCCTGTTTCCTTTACATTCCAGGGAGTCGGTTTGTCGGACGTGGATCTCAAAGGCCTGTTTCTCAAGCATGCCGATACCCTGCGCGGGTATCTGGCACGCAAGGTGCGGGACCCGCAGTTGGCCGCAGACCTGGTCCAGGAGAGTTTCCTGCGCCTGGCAGAAAAACCGGCTGGCGAGCGCATCGACAACTCCCAGGGCTATCTCTATAGAACGGCGAGCAATCTGCTGATCGACCATATTCGCCAGGAAGCACGGCGCAAGACAGACTCCGTGCCCCACGAGGCGCTGGCCGAGATTGAAGATGAAGTGGCCGGGTTGGAGGCTCAGGCAATGGCGCAGCAACAGCGACAGGCATTGAAGCAGGCACTGGCGGAGTTGCCGGAACGTACCCAGCAGATTTTCCGCCTGAACCGCATCGAAGGCATGACCCACGCCCAAGTCGCCCGGCACTTGGACATCTCTGACAGCTCCGTGCAAAAGCATCTGGCCAAGGCGTTGGCCTACGTGATGCAGCGCCTGCAGGACGGCGAGGTGGCACCATCCGACGAATGAATTACCGAAACTCGCCAGGTCAGACGTCACAGCGTTATATAACGAAAAATTCGAGATTCACACGTGAATAGCCAGGGTCCGCAACAGCACAGCATTACCGAGGCGGCCGCCGAGTGGGCGGTGCGCCTGCACGCCGCTGCCCTGACCGAACAGGAGCAGGCCGAGCTGCGGCATTGGATCGCTTGCGACAGCCGCCATGAAGCGGCATTGCGCTTTGCCGAGCAGACCTGGGCGGCGTTGGGCGATGTGTACAAAGATGAGCCGGTGCATCGCCAGCGCCCGGCGGCGGCGGCGATGCCTGTACGCCGGTCCAAGCGGCGAAGGCCGTGGCAACGGGCGGCGGCCGTGGCGATGGTCGTGGTGCTCGCCGGCGTTGGCTGGGTGCGTGGGCCGGATGCCTGGTTGCATATGCAGGCCGACTACGTGACCCAGAAGGGCGAAGTGCGCACGGTGCAGTTGGCCGATGGCAGCAAGGTGGAGCTGGATTCAGACAGCGCCATTCGCCTGGATTACGACGGTGTGCAGCGGCGCGTCAGCCTGATCCAGGGTTCGGCGATTTTCGACGTGGCGCCTATGGTGGGCCAGGAAACCCGGCCGTTTGTGGTGCAGAGCGCCGGTGGACAGGCCCGGGCGCTGGGCACCCGGTTTGTGGTGACGCGTGAAGATGACCGCCAGGCCTGGGTTGGCATGCTGGAGCACAGTGTCGAAATTTCGCTGCTAACCCACCCGAAAAAAGGCGCGGCCGAGCGTGTGCTCAAGGAGGGCCAGGCTGCGCGCTACAGCCCCCAGGAGGGCATCGTGCGGATGGATCAATTCGACGTGGAGCGCGCCACCAGTTGGCGGCGCGGGGTTTTGATCTTTGATCGGCAACCGCTGGCCAAGGTGATCGAACAGCTCAACCACTACCGTCCAGGGCGCATCGTGCTGGCCCATTCGGACCTGGGTGAGCGCGAAGTCAGCGGCGTGTTCCGCCTAGATATGCTCGACACCGCCCTCGGCACCCTGACCCAGGAACTTCAAGTGCAACGCTTGGACCTGGCCGGCCTTAGCCTGATCTATTGAAAACCCCGGTGGGAGGCCTTCTCCCACCCGCTCAAAACCCCCTTCGCAAAAAACTTTCAAAAAAACCTTACTGACTTCCTGCGCGTCGCACGTCTTGCTAGGTGAGAAGCATTCGCATAAACAAAAAACGCTTAGCGCAGGGAAACAAGAAATGTCAGCACTCAACAAGGGGCGTATCACCGGTAGCCGGTTAGCCTTGGCCATCCACTTGGCATTGTTCGCCGCTGTGGCTCCGGTGTATGCCGCGCAGCCGCAGGCGGGTGCCACCCAACCTGCTGTGCTGACGTTTGATATCCCCGCGCAATCCCTGGGCAGTGCCGTGCTGGCGTTCGCCGACCAGGCCGGTCTGCAAGTGCTGTTCGACAGCCAGCGCCTGCAAGGCTTGAGCAGCACCGCGCTCAAAGGCAGTTTCAGCGTGCAGGAAGGCCTGGGCCGTTTGCTCGGCGCGGCACCGGTGGAATACCGCTTTACCAGTGATCGCCAGGTCACCCTCAACCGCGTCAGCGACGATCACAGCGGCGCCATGACCGTGGGCACCACCACTATCACCGGTAACACCAACGGCCAGGCCAGCGACTGGGTGTACCAGAGCCCAAAGTCCGTGGCCGTGATCAGCCGTGACATGATCGATAAACGCCCGCCCCGTCACGCCGCCGATATGCTCGAAGAAACCGCCGGTGTGTACACCGCCGTCGATCAGCGCGACCCCGGCTTGTCGGTAAACATTCGCGGGGTGCAGGACTACGGCCGCGTGAACATGAACATCGACGGCATGCGCCAGAACTTCAACGTCAACGGCCACCAGCAACGCAACGGCACCATGTTGATCGACCCGGAGTTCATCTCCAGCATCCAGATCGACAAGGGCAGCCAGTCGGGGCAGGGCGGTGCGGCGGTGTTGGGGGGTATTGCGTCGTTCAAGACCCTGGATGCCAGCGAGTTTCTCAAGGACGGCAAGGAATACGGCGGACGCCTGCGTGCCGGTAGCGGTATTGGTGAGCTGGGCAACGGCACCGATTTCAACGGCAGCGCGGTATTTGCCTTTGGTGATGAGCGTGGTGATGTGTTGCTCGGCATGAGCGAGCGCCATTTCGGCAACTACCGTGGCGGCTCCCATAACGACCAGAACCTGGGCACCAACATCCGGGCCAGGAAGTATGCCCCGGCAGCCTTTGATGACTGGTTGAACAGTGAAGTCGGCGACACCGGCAGCGTGACCCGCTCGCAGATCATCAAGTTCGGCCTGAACCTGCCCAACGATCAACGCGTGCAGTTGAGTTACCTGGAAAGCGACACCGACAGTAACGATGCCTGGGGCTACATCACCGATGACCTTCAGAGCACCTATTACGTACGCACCAGCAAGAACAACCTCAACGCAAAAAACGTGGCGCTGGACTACAGCTACAGCCCGGACAACGCACTGATCGATTTGAAGGCCAAGCTTTATTACGTCACCACCCAGCTGGATCGCAACAATGCACCCAATATTGCGTCCTTGAGTTCCGGCAACTACACACCGTCCTACACCGACCACTTCCAGACCGACACTTGGGGCTTGCAAGGGGAAAACACCTCGCGCTTCGACCTGGGCCGCGTGGGCCATGTGAGCTGGAACTATGGCCTGGAGCTGTACCAGGACACCTTCAAGCCCAGCACTAACAAGATCGAATCGACCAACACCACCACCAGCGGCTCATTGCCCTACACCGCCAGCGCCGACCCGGAAGGCAAGCGCACCATCGCCAGCCTGTTCAACAACCTGCAATACGAATATGACGACTGGCTAACGGTGGACGCCGGCCTGCGCTACGACCGCTTCCGCCTGGAAGGGGTGACGGGCATGACGCTGTGGAAGCGCGACCGCTTTTACACCAGCACCACGGGGGCCAAGCGCGTCGAGGATATCTACGATATCGACCGGGAAGAGGGGCGGTTTTCGCCGACCTTTGGTATCGGCATCAAGCCTGGTGTCGATTGGCTGCAACTCTATACCCGCTGGGGCAAGGGCTGGCGCCCACCTGCGGTCACCGAAACCTTCATGAGCGGGCGCCCCCATGGTGGCGGTTCAAATGAGCGCGTGTTTCCCAACCCTTTCCTCAAGCCTGAGGAGTCCCGCGACTGGGAAGTGGGGCTGAACGTGTTCAAGGAGTCGTTGTTCTTCAATGACGACCGCCTGGGCATCAAGGTCGCGTACTTCGATACCAAGATTCAGAACTTCACGTTCCTCAATACCAGTGTGAGTTTGCCGGAGACCTCCGTCGGCGGTTTCAACGGGATCATGGCGTACACCAACAACACCAATGACACGCGGTTCAGGGGCCTGGAGTACCAGTTCAACTACGACATGGGGCGGGTGTACACCAACTTGAGCTTCACCCACATGATCGGCAGCAACGAGTTCTGCTCGAAGAATTACTACCTGGGCGGTGCCAAGAAGGCCGGCAATGCCACCACCGTTTACGAACAGTTCACTCGGCCCAACGGCACCATCGGCATACGCCCTGTCACCCAGTACGAAGTGTTGGATGACGACGCCGCCAACGCCAAGGAAAGCTGCGGGCGGATCATGGGCAACGCCACTTACACCCCGGCCGATCGCGGCTCGCTGACCCTTGGCGCGCGCTTCCTGGACAAGCGCCTGGATACCGGCATGCGTGTTCGCTACAGCTCGGGCAACGGGGAGAACCTGGATAACCAGGGATACAGCCTGATCGACCAGGCCATGTGGCCCAAGTACACGGTGTACGACCTCTACGCCAGTTACTGGATGACCGACCAGTTGAATATCGCACTGGCGTTGGAGAACGCCACGGATGAGGCGTATTTCGTCGCCATGGGCGATGTCAACAACCTCAGCCTGGCGCGCGGCCGCACGTTGAGCGGGATGCTCGAATACAAATTCTGATGCCGGTGCCAAGGCACCGGGTCACCCACGGTTTTGCCCAGGGTTGGGCAAAAAGTGCGCTTCTGCGCACTGATCAATAGCGCTGTAATTACGAGGTTTAGTGATGACAATTTCTGTTAGCTACGAGTCGATCCTTGGCACTACTTCGCTGTCGGACTACCTGTCGGACTGGGCTGTTGGTTTTGCCACGGCAGGCCATGGCACTGGCGGCAACAACGGTGGTTTCAGTAACGGCACCTTCGCCGGTGACCAATACGCGTCCCATGGCGCCAACAATTCCGACTACGCCTTCATCGCCGACAGCGACACCAGCAACGGTCTGCACTACGTGTTCAACCCGACGCTACCCGCCAGCAGCAACCTGAACCACTACCTGTGGGGCGAGCTGGATAACGTCGAGCTGGGCACCGGCCTGACCGGCGGCAGCGGCAGCGACTTCGACCTGAGCGCCTACAAAGTGGCCTTCAACGGCCTCGACCTGTCCGCCGCTGAAGGCGCAGGCCGTGTTGGCAACGACGTGCAGGCCGTGATCTACGGCCTGATCCAAGGCAACACCAGTGCCCTGGAAGCGGTGCTCAACGAACTGCTGGGCGCCATCGACCCAAGCCTGTCGACCGCCAACACCTTCGACGAAATCTCCGCTGGCCTCGCGGCCCACGCGGCGTCCACTGCCACCACCGACGTTGCTCTGGTGGGCGTGCAGGACGTGGCACAGGACTGGGCACTCGCTGCCTAAATCCGCTGCTGCATGAAAAAAGCGAATGGAAGATCGCTCTCCCATTCGCCGCATGACACACCGCCGTCGCCCAAGCCTTCTAATTCTTCTGCGACGGCGGTGCCAAATTCTGCGCAGCGCCGTATCGCCTGTCAACGCGGCGACGCTGCCCGCTCAACCTTTGAGAATCCCCAGATGCGCCACGCCGGCAACGAAACCCTGGCCGCCCTCACGGCCTATAAAAGTGGCTTCTTCAACATCGGCCTGTTCTCGGCGGTGATCAACCTGCTGATGCTGGCCCCGGCGCTGTACATGTTGCAGGTGTACGACCGGGTGCTGGCCTCGGGCAATCAGATGACCCTGTTGATGCTGACGCTGATGATCCTCGGCCTGTTCGGCCTGATGGGCGCGTTGGAGTGGGTGCGCAGCCAAGTGGTGATCCGCCTCGGCACGCAAATGGATATGCGCTTGAACCAGCGGGTGTATGACGCCGCGTTCGAAGCGCAACTCAAAGGCGGCACCCAGGCAGCGGGCCAGGCCCTGCATGACCTGACCACCTTGCGCCAATTCGCCACCGGCCAGGCGCTGTTCGCGTTTTTCGATGCGCCGTGGTTTCCGGTGTACCTGTTGGTGATCTTCCTGTTCCACCCCTGGCTCGGCATGTTGGCCCTGGGCGGCGCGGTGATTCTGATCGCGCTGGCCTGGATCAACCATCACGTGAGCCAGGCGCCCATGGCTTTGGCCAGCCAGTTGGCTATCAGCGCCAGCCAGCAAGCCACCACCAATCTACGCAATGCCGACACCATCGAAGCCATGGGCATGCTCGCCACCTTGCGCGGCCGTTGGTTTGAGCAGCACCAGGCGTTCCTCGCCCAGCAGAACCTGGGCAGCGAAAAAACGGCGGCTGTCAGCGCCTGGTCCAAGGGCGTGCGTTTGGCGTTGCAGTCCCTGGTGTTGGGATTGGGGGCGTTGTTGGCGGTGCAGGGGGATATCACCCCAGGAATGATGATTGCCGGTTCCATCCTGATGGGCCGGGTGTTGACCCCCATCGACCAACTGATCGGCGTGTGGAAGCAATGGGGTTCGGCGCGGCTGGCGTATGAGCGTTTGTCCCAATTGCTGGAAGCCAACCCGGCGCGACCGGTGCGCATGAGCCTGCCGGTGCCCAAGGGGCAACTCACCTTAGAGCAAGTCAGTGCCTGCGCCCCGGGCAGCCGTCGTCCGGCGTTGGCAAATCTGGGCTTTACGCTGCCAGCGGGTGAGGTTTTGGGCGTGATCGGGCCATCGGGCTGTGGCAAATCCACCCTGGCCCGCATCGTGGTGGGTGCCTGGCCGCCGCTGTCCGGCAAGGTACGGCTGGACGGTGCCGACCTGGCCCAGTGGGACAAGCAGCAACTCGGCCCGCACATCGGCTACTTGCCTCAAGACATCCAACTGTTCGCCGGTAGCATCGCCGACAACATCGCGCGGTTTGCCGAGGCCGATGCCGAAAAAATCCTGGCTGCTGCACTCATGGCCGGCGTACATGAACTGATCCTGCAACTGCCCCAGGGCTACGACACCTTGCTGGGGGAGGGCGGTGCCGGCCTGTCCGGAGGCCAGAAGCAACGCGTGGCCCTGGCCCGCGCACTGTATGGCCTGCCCGCGTTGATCGTGCTGGACGAGCCCAACGCCAACCTCGATGAAGTGGGCGAGCAAGCGCTGCTGCAAGCCATCGCCCAGCTCAAACAACAGCGTCGTTCCGTGATCCTGATCACCCACAAACCCAATGTGCTGAGCCTGACCGACCAACTGCTGATCCTCAAGGATGGCCAGTTGCAGGCCTTCGGCCCAACGGCACGCGTGTTGGAAGCACGGCAGAAACCTGCGGCCAAGCCGGTGTCGACCATGAGCATGAGTTACCGCCTCGGTGAAGGAAAACAGGCATGAGTGTGAGTAAACCCGTGCTGGTCAGCGACCAGCCAAACAACGTGCTGGCGCTGGACGACAAAAAATACTCGCGACTGGGTTGGTGGCTGGTACTGGGTGGTTTTGCCGGGTTTATCGGCTGGGCTGCGTTGGCGCCGTTGGACAAGGGCGTAGCGGTGTCGGGCAAGGTCATGGTCTCGGGGCATCGCAAGACAGTGCAGCATCCCAGCGGGGGTATCGTCGAGCGTATCGAGGTACGTGACGGTGATGTAGTCAACGCCGGCCAAGTGCTGCTGCGTTTGAAAGAAACCCCGTTGCGCGGGCAGATGCAGTCCCTGCGCAGCCAGTACCTGGCGTCCCTGGCCAGCGAAGCGCGCCTGAGCGCGGAAAGCGATGGGTTGTCGGCGATCACCTTTGGCCCTGAGCTGCTCAACGACCCTGAGGCGGCTGGCACCTTGAACCTGCAACGACAGCTGTTCAGCAGCCGCGCCCAGGCCCTGGCCACCGAGCAACAAGGCTTGCGCGAAAACATCGCCGGCGCCGAGGCGCAATTGCGCGGCACGCGGGATTCCCAGGCCAGCAAGGTGCAGCAACGGGCGGCGTTGAATGAACAACTGCAAGGCCTGCGGGAGTTGGCGCGGGACGGTTACATCCCACGCAATCGCCTGCTCGACAGCGAGCGCCTGTATTCACAGGTTGACGGTGCCATCGCCGAGGACTACGGCCGCATCGGCCAGTTGCAACGCCAAGTCATGGAGCTGCGCCTGCGCATTCGCCAGCTCGGCGAAGACTTCCAGAAAGACCTGCGCGGCCAATTGGCCGACACCCGTACCCGCAGCGATGACCTGCGCAATCGCCTGGCCTCGGCCGAATTCGAGCTGGCCAACAGCCTGGTGCGCGCACCGGCCTCCGGCGTGGTGGTGGGGTTGGAGGTGTACACCGAAGGCGGCGTGATCAAGCCCGGCCAGGCGCTGATGGACATCGTGCCCCAGGGCGAACCGCTGCTGGTGGAAGCGCGGGTGCCGGTGCAGATGGTCGACAAGGTACACCCAGGCTTGCCGGTGGAACTGATGTTCCCGGCGTTCAACCAGGCCACCACGCCACGGGTGGCTGGCGAGGTGACATTGGTGTCTGCCGACCGCCAGGTGGATGAACGCACCGACGAGCCGTATTACACCCTGCGCGCCCAGGTCAGTGCGGCCGGTATGCAGCAACTGGATGGCGTGCAGATCCGCCCGGGCATGCCGGTGGAAACCTTCGTCAAAACCGGCGAGCGCTCAATGCTCAACTACCTGTTCAAACCCCTGCTGGATCGCACTCACATGGCCCTGGTGGAAGAATGAAGGCGCTGCTGTTTACCCTGTGTTTAAGTTGTACTTCGGCGGCGCACGCCTTGGGTTTGCTGGATGCCTACGACTTGGCCCTACGCAATGATCCGACCTTTCAGGCGGCGATCCAGGAGCGCGAGGCGGGCGAAGAGAACCGCGTGATTGGCCGCTCGGCGTTGCTGCCGAACCTGTCCTGGAGCTACAACAATTCGCGCAACGAGTCCGAAGTGACGGCGGGTGATGTCACCAGCGACCGCGATTACCGCAGCTATGCCTCGACCCTGACCTTGCAGCAACCGTTGTTGGATTACGAAGCCTACGCACGTTTTCGCCAGGGCACCGCCCAGGCACTGATGGCCGATGAGCGCTTTCGCGGCAAGAGCCAGGAACTGGCGGTGCGCGTGCTCAATGCCTACAGCCAGGCGTTGCTGGCCCAGGAGCGTATCGAGCTGAGCCGTGCGCAAAAACGCGCGTTTGCCGAGCGCCTGCAACTCAATGACCGATTGCTTAAAGGCGGCGAAGGCACGCGCACCGATGTGCTGGAAACCCAGGCGCGCTTGAGCCTGGCCCAGGCCGAAGAAATCGAATCACTGGATGCCCAGGACAGCGCTTTGCGTGAACTGGAAGCCATCGTCGGCCAGCCCTTGCAGATCGAAGCGCTGGCCCCCCTGACCCGGCAGTTTGAGATCCCGCCTCTTGAACCCAGCCGCTTTGAAACCTGGCGCGAATTGGCCATGGCCAACAACCCGGAACTCAAATCCCAGCACCATGCCCTGGACGTGGCCTCCTATGAAGTAGAACGCAAACGCGCCGGCCACCTGCCCAAGGTCAGCCTGTACGCCACCAGTCGCCAGACCAGTTCCGATTCGGAAAGCAGCTACAACCAGAAGTACGACACCAACAGCGTCGGCATCCAGGTCAGCCTGCCGTTGTTTGCCGGTGGCTCAGTGTCGGCATCCACACGCCAGGCGGCGAACCAGTTGTCCCAGGCCCAATACGAGTTGGACGCGCACACCTCGGCCACGCTGGTGGAGTTGCGCAAGCAGTTCAACCTCAACACCAGTGGCGCAGCCAAAGTACGCGCCTACGAGATGGCCGTGAGCTCGGCCACGGCGCTGGTCGCAGCGACCAAGAAGAGTGTCAGCGGCGGCGAGCGGGTCAACCTCGACGTACTTGACGCCGAGCAACAACTGTTCACCGCCCGCCGCGACCTGGCCAACGCGCGGCATGCGTATTTGCTGGCGAGGATTCAGTTGAAGTATTACGCGGGGTTGCTGAGTGAGCAGGATTTAAGAGCCTTGGCGGGGTATTTCCAGCCTTCGGCATGAGTGGTTACAACCCGGCATTCGCCGGGTTTTTTGTACTTACTAGTCTGTGAAACAGCTTCGGGAAAATGGAGCCGGTTGTCGGGTGGCAGAGGGAAATTGTTACCTGGCCAAAAATAACCTAACGGATGGGTTACGATGCGAGTAGGCGCTTACAAAGGATATGTGATTTCGGTATTTATCAGGGATGAGCATTGCCCGCCCCATGTGCATGTGAGGGGGAAGGCGTGGGATGCGCGCTTTCGTTTCAGTTTTCTGGATGGAGATGTGGAGTTGTGGGACGTGGAGCCTGAGCGGAGGCAACCATCCGCATCGGTGTTGAAAGAAATACGCGGGGCGATCATGCAGCGTCACTACCTGGCCCGTGCGCGTCGAATTTGGTGGGAATACCTGCAAACGGTCTGCCTGGAGAATCATTCCTGGGATTGGGAGGCAGGTGAATTGGTTCCAGGGTTGGTCATTCGACCTGGCGTCTATGTCATCGCAAGCGCCCGGCACGATGTTGTAGAGCAACGGACAATTTTGAATTTGGTCAGGGGACCAGACTGCGTGGGGATTAATTTATGAAAATCGTAAAAGCCAAAGTTGTGCCTTATAAACCGCTCACTGAAGCGGATATCGACAAGGCAATCGCCCGAGGGCGCAAGACCCGGCACCTCTATGCCCGAGCCAGTTCTGTACGCTATGAGGACAACTGCATCTCCATCGGCTTCAGCGACGGCAGTCGCGTCGTGTTACCGATAGCGGGTCTGCCGGAGTTCGAAGGGTTTTCCTTGGAGGACTTCCAGCAGTTGGAGGTTGGCTTTGGCGGCAAGGCACTGTGCTGTGAGGCCCAAGACCTGGATGTTTCGATTACAGGCCTGATCGCCACCAGCAAACCCATGATGGACCTGGCCACCAGCTTGGTGGCCTCGCGCAACGGTCGCAAGAGCAGCGCCGCCAAGGCCGCCGCCGCACGTGCCAATGGCAAAAAGGGCGGGCGGCCGCGCAAGGATGTTCCAGAAAACACCGATCCAAAGGATGCATGAAGGCCTAATGTGTCCTGAGGACTTAGCGCCGGGTCAGCAACACCCCAGACTCCATATGATGCGTCCACGGAAACTGATCAAACATCGCGCACTGGGTAATCCGGTGGGTGTCATGCAACTGCGCAATATTTGCCGCCAACGTTTCCGGGTTGCAGGAGATGTACAGGATATTGTCAAAGCGCCGGGTCAGTTCGCAGGTGTCCGGGTCCATGCCGGCGCGGGGCGGGTCGACGAAGACGCTACCGAATTCGTAGCTTTTCAGGTCGATGCCGTGCAGGCGACGGAACGGACGCACTTCGTTCAGCGCTTGGGTGAGTTCTTCGGCGGAGAGGCGCACCAGGGTGACGTTATCCACCGCGTTTTCATCGAGGTTACTGAGCGCTGCGTTGACCGAGGTCTTGCTGATCTCGGTGGCCAACACTTTGCGCACGCGGGTCGCGAGTGGCAGGGTGAAGTTGCCGTTGCCGCAGTACAGTTCCAGTAAATCGTCCGGGCGATCACCCAAGGCTTCGTACGCCCAGTTGAGCATCTTCTGATTCACCGTGCCGTTGGGCTGGGTGAAGGCGCCTTCGGGTTGGCGATAGCTGAAGGTGCGGCCGCCCACGTCGAGTTTTTCCACTACATAGTCGTGACCGATCACATCACGCTTGCCCTTGGAGCGGCCGATGATGCTCACGTTCAAGTCCGCAGCCAGCTGGTTCGCGGCGGCGTGCCAGTGCTCGTCCAGCGGGCGGTGATAACACAGGGTGATCATCGCATCGCCGGCCAGGGTGGTGAGGAACTCCACCTGGAACAGCTTGTGGCTCAGGGCGGCGCTGGCTTGCCAGGCAGCCTTGAGTTGCGGCATCAACTGGTTGATGCGCAGGCTCGCGATGGGGAACGCTTCGATCAGGATCGGCGTGCGTTTGTCATCCTGGGCGAACATCGCGTAGTGGCGATCACCCCCTTCGCGCCACAAGCGGAACTCCGCCCGCAGGCGAAAGTTCTGCAGCGGCGAGTCGAATACCTGTGGTTCAGGCGCATCGAACGGCGCCAGCAGGTCACGCAAGCGCGTGACCTTATCTTGCAGTTGAACGGTGTAGCTTGCGGCGTCAAAAGTCATGCGTTGAACCAGCCCAGCTTGATCACAAACAGAATCGACAGAATCACCAGTGCCGGGTTCAGCTCACGGTAGCGGCCCGAAAGCAGCTTGATGGCGGTCCAGGCGATGAAACCGAAGGCAATGCCGTTGGCGATGGAGTAAGTGAAAGGCATCGCCAGGGCGGTGACCACCACCGGCGCTGCAACGGTAATGTCGTCCCAGTCGATTTCGGCCAGGCCCTGGGTCATCAGGACCGCTACGAACAGCAGGGCGGGAGCGGTGGCGAAGGCGGGAACGCTGCCGGCCAATGGGGCGAAGAACAAGGCCAGCAGGAACAGGATCGCCACCACGATGGCGGTCAAGCCGGTACGGCCACCGGCGCTGACGCCCGCAGCGGATTCGATGTAGCTGGTGGTGGTCGAAGTACCCAGCAGGGAGCCGGCCATGGCGGCGGTGCTGTCGGCGATCAGTGCGCGGCCCATTTTCGGCATGTGGCCGTCTTTGCCCATCAGACCTGCGCGCTTGGCCACGCCGATCAGGGTGCCGGAGTTGTCGAACAGATCAACGAACAAGAAGGCGAAGATCACGCTGACCAGGCCGATGTCCAGCGCGCCTTTGATGTCCAGTTGCAGGAAGGTCGGGGCCAGGGATGGCGGCATCGACACCACGCCGTTGAACGGGGTCACGTTCAAGGCGATGGACGCAATGGTCACCGCCAGGATGCCGATCAACACCGCGCCGCGTACGGCCAAGGCTTCCAGCGCGACGATCAGCACGAAACCGAGGGTGGCAAGGATGGGGGCTGCTTTGGTCAGGTCACCGAGACCAACCATGGTGGCCGGGTTGCTCACGACGATCTGCGCGTTGTGCAGGGCGATCAGCGCCAGGAACAGGCCGATACCGGCAGCAATCGCCGAGCGCAGGGGCAAGGGGATGGCGTTGATGATCCACTCACGGATACGAAAGATCGACAGCAGGAAGAACAGCACCGCCGAAATAAACACCGCACCCAGCGCCACCTGCCAGGTATGGCCCATGTGCAGGACCACGGTGTAGGTAAAGAAGGCGTTGAGGCCCATGCCCGGTGCCAGCGCAATCGGGTAGTTGGCGATCAGGCCCATTACGGTCGAACCGATGGCGGCCGCCAGGCAAGTGGCGACAAAGACTGCGCCCTTGTCCATGCCGGTCTCGCCCAAAATGCTCGGGTTCACGAACAGGATGTAGGCCATGGCCAGGAATGTGGTGATACCCGCGAGAATCTCGGTGCGCACATTGGTGTTGTGGGCTTTGAGTTGAAACAGCTTTTCCAGCATGCCGGCTCCCTGTGACGCTATGTTGCGTCGTGATTTGTTGACCTCTAAGTCAAAGCACAAACTGCGCCAAGCGCCTTTGGTTTCAGAGAGGATCGGAAAAAGCGGCGCATCATACCAGCAGCCGAGGCTGTGTGGCGCATGGCCTTGAGGCATACTGCGCCGACGTTCAGACAGGGGTCATCGACAGCATGAAAAAAGCCACCGCGTGGAGTCTAGCTCTGATCCCCTGGATTGGCCTGTGGCTTGCGGTAGCACCGGCGTGGGGCGCGACTGCACCGGCCTTGAGCGAAGTGCGGGTGTTCAAGGTTCAATCGGCGGGTTGCACCGAAACCATCCCGGAGCGCGCCCAAGGCACACAAATGTGCACCCATCGCGGGCCTACCCAGGTGTCGGTGATGGAAGTTGGCCTGGGCAACAACCCCATGGGCCGCTTCAACGGCGCCGAACTCAATGGCCAGCGCACGCCGATATGCCAGGTCGGTAATGTCAGCCAGGTGTGTAATGGCGCGGGCACGGTGATGGGCTACATCTATGTGTTTGACCTGGATGTCCAAGCCCAGGGCTGGTTCGAATACACCAACTCATCGATCAATGGCCCGCAGAACACCCTCAAGGCCCTGCTCAATATCCGCTGATCAATCCCCTTGAACGCTCATAACCCCGGGTAGTCGTACCGCTTAAGACGGCGACTTTCCTGAACGCCGCGGATGTACACCAACCCGTGAGGTGTTTATGAGCGCAACCCCCAATGGCGCGACGGCCCAACCGTTCGTCAGCCACTCGATTCGCCTGCGCCTCAACGGCCAGGATCGCCAACTGGACGTGTTGCCCTGGACCACATTGCTGGACCTGTTGCGCGAACAACTCGACCTGACCGGCAGCAAAAAGGGCTGTGATCACGGCCAATGCGGCGCGTGCACCGTGTTACGCGATGGCAAACGTGTCAACGCCTGCCTGACCTTGGCGGTGATGTGCGATGGCGCCGAATTGACCACCATCGAAGGCTTGGCCAGCGGCGACGTGCTGCATCCGATGCAGCAAGCCTTTATCAAGCGTGATGCCTTCCAGTGTGGGTACTGCACCCCCGGTCAGATCTGTTCCGCCGTGGGCCTGGTGAACGAAGGCCGCGCCCACGACGCTGCCCAAATCCAGGAACTGATGAGCGGCAACCTGTGCCGCTGTGGCGCCTACAGCAATATCCGTGATGCCATTGAAGATGTGGTGTTGGGAGGTGAGCAATGAACCCCTTCCACTACAGCAAACCGGCGGATGTGCACGAAGCCGTGCACCTGAGCAGCGCGGCGTCGCGCTTTATTGCCGGCGGCACCAACCTGCTGGACCTGATGAAAGAAAACATCAGCCGCCCCGAACACCTCATCGATATCACTGGCCTGCCCTTGCATGACGTTGAGCCTACCGCCGAAGGCGGCGTACGCATCGGCGCGCTGGTGAGCAATGCCGACCTGGCCTGGCACCCACTGATCGAGGCGCGCTACCCATTGTTGTCCCAGGCGATTCTTGCCGGCGCCTCCCCGCAACTGCGCAATATGGCCAGTACCGGCGGCAACCTGTTGCAACGCACCCGTTGCTATTACTTCTATGACGCCGCCGTGCCGTGCAACAAGCGCGAGCCTGGCAGCGGCTGCCCGGCGCGCACGGGCTTGAACCGTATTCACGCGATTCTCGGCGCCAGTGACCAGTGCGTGGCCACTCATCCCTCGGATATGTGCGTGGCCCTCGCTGCACTGCAGGCACGGGTGCACGTGCAAGGGCGCGGTGGGGCGCGGGTTATTGAGTTTGCTGATTTCCATCGTCTGCCCGGCGACGCCCCACAGCGCGACAACCAACTGGCCGATGATGAGCTGATCACGGCCATTGAATTGCCTGCTGACAACCTGGCGCGCCACAGCCACTACCTGAAAATTCGCGACCGCGCTTCCTACGCCTTTGCCTTGGTCTCCGTCGCCGCCGCCCTTGAGTTGGACGGCGATCAGATCATCGACGCACGCTTGGCTCTCGGCGGCGTGGCCCATAAACCCTGGCGTGACCGCGCGGTAGAAGCCGCCCTGATTGGCCAGGCGGTCAGCCGCGAAACCTTCAGCAATGCCGCCGATGCCCTGTTGCAAGACGCAGAGCCCTTGGAACACAACGGCTTCAAGATCAAGCTGGCGCGCCGCGCAATCATCCGTGCGTTAAGTGACGCTGCTGTCGCAGGAGAACGGCCATGACCGCTATCGGAAAACCCTTGGACCGTGTCGACGGTCTGCTTAAAGTCACCGGCCAGGCCCGCTACGCCGGGGAGTTTCCCGAGCAGGGCCTGCTGCATGGCAGCGTGGTGTCCAGCAGCATCGCCAAAGGCCGCGTGCTGCGCATCGACGCCTCCAGAGCCCTGGCGCTGCCGGGGGTGGTGAGGGTGCTCGATCACCTGAACCGACCCACCATCGCCAGTTACGACGAGGCCTTCGAGGATGCCGACGCCGCCGATGGCTCGCCGTTTCGCCCGTTGTACAACGACCGCGTGCTCTACAGCGGCCAGCCCTTGGCCTTGGTGATCGCCGACAACCTGGAGCTGGCGCGACACGCTGGTTCCCTGGTGCACATCGAATACGCCAGCGAGGCGTTCGACACCGACTTGGTTGCCCAGCAACCCCATGCGCACCCATCACCCCAAACACCGCCCAAGCCGCGCGGCAACTTCCAGGCCCAGTGGGAGGCCGCCGCCGTCAGCCTTGACGCCCACTACAGCACCCCCATCGAACACCACAACCCCATGGAACCCCACGCCAGCACCGTGCTGTACCAGGCGGACGGCACCCTGCATATCCATGACAAAACCCAGGGCCCGCAGAACTGCCAGGCCTATGTGCAGAAAGTCTTCGGCCTGGATAAAAGCCAGGTGCGCATCTTTGCTGCGTTCGTCGGCGGCGCGTTTGGTTCTGGCCTGCGCCCGCAGTACCAGTTGCCGTTGGCGGTGATGGCGTCCCTGGCGCTGAAACGCTCGGTGCGCGTGACCCTGACCCGCCAGCAGATGTTCACCTTCGGCTACCGCCCGCGCACCCTGCAGCGTTTGCAGATGGGCGCCGCGGCTGATGGCAAGTTACTGGCGCTTGGACACACGGCCATCGGCCAGACCTCGCGTTTCGAGGATTTCAGTGAACACGTAGTGGAATGGAGCGGCATGCTCTACCACTGCGATAACGTGCGACTGACCTACAACCTTGTGCCGCTGGACGTCTTCACCCCGCTGGACATGCGCGCACCGGGCGCCGCCCTCGGTGTGATCGGCCTGGAATGCGCCATGGATGAATTGGCCTGCGCGCTGGGCATCGACCCGGTGCAATTGCGGCTGATCAACTACGCCGAACGCAACCAGAACGAAGACAAACCCTGGTCCAGCAAGGCGCTGCGCGAGTGTTATAGCGAAGGCGCCGAGCGTTTCGGCTGGTCGCAGCGCAACCCGGAGCCGCGCAGTATGCGCGATGGCCGCCAGTTGATCGGCTGGGGCATGGCGGGCGGGGTGTGGGAGGCCATGCAGATGAAGGCCAGCGCCAAGGCGCGCATCGATGCCCAGGGCAAGTTGACGGTCAGCAGTGCCACCACCGATATCGGCACCGGCACGTATACCGTGATGACTCAGATTGCAGCCCAGGCCAGCGGCGTTGCGATAGACGATGTGAGCTTCTTGCTCGGCGACTCGTCGTTACCGACTGCACCGCTACAGGGCGGTTCGTTTACCGTTTCTTCGGTCGGCACGGCGGTGCAACAAGCCTGCGAAGCCCTTAACGCCAAGTTGCTGGACATCGCCCGGCAGACTTACCCGGTGTTCAAAACCGCCGAGGCCGTGAGCTTTGGCGGCGGCCAATTGCATACTGGCGATGTCAGCGTGTCATTGGCGCAACTGGTCAAGGATGGCGGCGAAGAGGCGTTGGAAGTGCAGGTCGACAGCCAGCCCGACAAGAAACGCGAAGGTTACGCAACGGCCACCCACTCGGCGGTGTTTGTCGAAGTGCGAGTGGATGAAGATCTAGGCACCATCAAGGTCAGCCGGGTGGTCAGCGCTATCGCCGCCGGGCGCGTGGTCAACCCGAAAATGGCCCGCAGCCAGATTCTGGGCGGCGTGGTCTGGGGCATTGGCATGGCGTTGCACGAAGAGACCCAGACCGACCATCAGCTGGGACGCATCATGAACCATAGCCTGGCGGAGTATCACATCCCGGTGAATGCCGATATCGGCGACATTGACGTGGTTTTTGTCGAAGAACACGACGAGATCGTCAACGCGCTGGGCTCCAAGGGGGTGGGTGAGATAGGCATTGTCGGGGTGGCGGCGGCGGTGGCGAATGCGGTGTATCACGCGACGGGCAAGCGGGTGAGGGACTTTCCGATCACCTTGGACAAGGTGCTCTGACACAGTCTTCCATACAAAGAAGATCTAAATGTGGGAGGGGGCTTGCTCCCGATTGCAGTGTGTCAGTCAGCACATATGCCAGCTGACACACTGTAATCGGGAGCAAGCCCCCTCCCACATTGGCCTCATTGCCACATTGAGTTAGGCGGTGGTTTTGAGAGCCGGTTCTTCCACCGGCACATGCATCCGATCCCGATTGGCCAGGGTCGGGAACAGTTTTATCCACATCCCGGTCACCACCAGCGTGCCGATTCCGCCCATGACCACCGCCGGCACCGTGCCGAACCAGTGAGCAGTGATCCCGGATTCAAACTCGCCCAGCTGATTCGATGCGCCGATAAACAGCCCGTTGACCGCACTGACCCGCCCGCGCATTTCATCCGGGGTTTCCAACTGCACGAACGACGCCCGGATCACCATGCTGATCATGTCCGCCGCGCCCAACACCACCAGCACCGCCAACGAAAACCAGAACGATGTGGACAGGCCAAAGGCGATGGTCGCCACGCCGAATACACCTACGGCGGTAAACATCACGCGGCCGACTTTGCGGTCCACCGAGAAGCGCGCCAGCCACAACGACATCAACAACGCCCCCACCGCTGGCGCCGAACGCAGCAGGCCCAGGCCCCAGGCGCCGGTCAGCAGGATGTCCTTGGCGAACACCGGCAGCAACGCAGTGGCGCCGCCCAGCAGCACGGCAAACAGGTCGAGGGAGATGGCGCCGAGGATGTCCGGGCGACTGCGGATAAAGCGGATACCGGCCAGCAGCGAATCCAGGGTGGCCTTGCCCTTGTTGAGCGGGGTCTGGCGGGCGGGCAGGTTGAGGGTCAGCACGCAGGCGATGATGTACAGCACCACGGTGGGGCCATAGACCCACACGCTGCCGAAGGCGTAGAGCAAACCGCCCAGGGCCGGGGCGACGATGGTGGCCAGTTGCTGGGCCGACTGCGACGACGCCACCGCACGCGGGAACAACGCGCTGGGCACGATGCTCGGCAGCAGCGCCTGGGTGGTGGGCATTTCGAAGGAGCGCGCTGCACCCAACAGGAAGGCGAGGATAAAAATCATCTCGCGGGTCACGTTGCCGGTCAGGCCGCCGATGGCCAGGCTCAGGGCAATCAGCGCCTGCACGGTCTGGCAGATAGCCGCGACCTTGCGTCGCTCATAGCGGTCGGCCACATGCCCGGTGTGCAGCATGAACAGCACACGCGGCACGAATTCCACCAAACCCACCAGGCCCAGGTCCAGCACGTTGCCGGTCAGTTGGTAGAGGTTCCAGCCAATGGCCACTGTAAGCATCTGGAAGCCGCTGGCGGTGAAGATACGTGCAAGCCAAAAGGCGATGAAAGGGCGGTGGTGACGCAACAGCAACACGGGTTCACTAGGCATCGGGAGTTCAGGTCAGGGCCAGAGGGAGCGCCGAGATTATCACCAAGTTGTAACAGATAGTTGCAGGATCTGATCTGAGGCAGTCTGTCACGCGGCAAAAGGCCACGCCGTCCTACAGCGAAATCCGGACTACTCTTTCACCCATGCTTGATCCAGATCAAAACCTCCGTGGGGATTGGTCTGGCGGTCGAAAGGCCAGATTCCCTATGTGGTTGGTCAAAAAAAGAAACGAATTGAAATTCGCCAGACTCCATATCCGTGGGGGCAGTGGGTGCAGGCTCCCGCCAGCAGCCGGTATTACCTGACAGAGGAAGACTTATGTTCGGTTTGGAGGCGCTAGATCTCGCCCGAATTCAATTTGCATTCACCATCTCGTTCCACATCCTGTTCCCGGCGATCACCATCGGCCTGGCCAGTTACCTTGCGGTACTGGAAGGCTTGTGGCTCAAGACCCATAACGACACCTACCGTGACCTCTACCATTTCTGGTCGAAGATCTTTGCCGTCAACTTCGGCATGGGTGTGGTCTCCGGCTTGGTCATGGCCTACCAATTCGGCACCAACTGGAGCCGCTTCTCGGACTTCGCCGGCGCCGTCACCGGGCCACTTCTTACCTATGAAGTGCTCACGGCCTTCTTCCTCGAGGCCGGTTTCCTCGGCGTGATGCTGTTCGGTTGGAACAAGGTGGGGCGAAACCTGCACTTCTTTTCCACCGTAATGGTGGCCGTTGGTACGTTGATCTCGACCTTCTGGATCCTGTCGTCCAACAGCTGGATGCAGACGCCCCAGGGCTTTGAAATCATCGACGGCCGTGTGATCCCCACCGACTGGTTTGCGGTGGTCTTTAACCCGTCCTTCCCTTACCGCCTGGCGCACATGGCCACGGCGGCGTTCGTGGCGACTGCGTTCTTTGTCGGCTCCTCGGCGGCCTGGCACTTGCTGCGCGGCAAGGACAACCCGGCGATCCGCAAGATGCTCTCGATGGCAATGTGGATGGCCTTGATCGTTGCGCCTATCCAGGCGGTGATCGGGGACTTCCATGGCCTCAACACCTTGAAGCACCAACCGGCGAAAATTGCCGCGATCGAGGGCCACTGGGAAAATATCGGCAATGAGCCGACCCCGTTGATCCTGTTCGGCTGGCCGGACATGAAGGCCGAAAAAACCAAATACGCGGTGGAAATCCCTTACCTGGGCAGCCTGATCCTCACCCACTCCCTGGACAAACAGGTGCCGGCGCTCAAGGAGTTCCCGCCTGAGGACCGTCCCAACTCGACCATCGTGTTCTGGTCGTTCCGGGTCATGGTCGGCCTGGGCTTCCTGATGATCTTCACCGGTCTGTTCAGCCTCTGGCTGCGCCGGGGCGACAAGATGTACACGTCCAAGCCGTTCCTGTACCTGGCGTTGTGGATGGGCCCGTCCGGGTTGATCGCGATTCTGGCGGGTTGGTTCACCACCGAGATCGGCCGCCAGCCGTGGGTGGTCTACGGCTTGATGCGCACGGCGGATGCTTCATCCGGGCATAGTGTGGCGCAGATGACCATCACCCTGGTGCTGTTCGTGGTGGTGTACTTCGCGCTGTTCGGCGCCGGTTTGGGCTACATGATGCGCCTGGTGCGCAAGGGGCCTCAGACCCACGAAGGCAGCGAGCCTACCCACGGTGGCCCTGGCCAGAAACGTACGCCGGCGCGTCCTTTGTCGGCTGCCGATGATGGCAGCGATGACGACCACACCCACATCCAGCACAAGGGGCATTGAGATGGGTATTGATCTTCCGCTGATCTGGGCCGTGATCATCATCTTCGGCATCATGATGTACGTGGTCATGGACGGTTTCGACCTGGGTATCGGCATCCTCTTTCCGTTTATCCCCGGCAAAGTCGACCGTGACGTGATGATGAACACCGTCGCCCCGGTATGGGACGGCAATGAAACCTGGCTGGTCCTGGGCGGCGCGGCGTTGTTCGGCGCGTTCCCGCTGGCTTACTCGGTGGTGTTGTCGGCGCTGTACCTGCCGCTGATCCTGATGCTGATCGGGCTGATCTTCCGTGGTGTGGCTTTCGAGTTCCGCTTCAAGGCCAAGGACCACAAGCGTCACCTGTGGGACAAGGCGTTTATTGGCGGCTCGATTGCCGCCACCTTCTTCCAGGGCGTGGCGCTGGGGGCGTTTATCGATGGTATCCCGGTGGTTGACCGCCAGTTCGCCGGCGGTTCGCTGGACTGGCTGACGCCGTTCACGATGTTCTGCGGCGTCGCGCTGATCGTGGCCTACGCGTTGCTGGGTTGCACCTGGCTGATCATGAAAACCGAAGGTTCATTGCAGGAGAAGATGCACAACCTGGGGCGGCCACTGGCTTTCGCGCTGCTGGCAGTGATTGGCATTGTCAGTATCTGGACGCCGTTGGCGCACCCGGAAATCGCTTCGCGTTGGTTCACTCTGCCAAACCTGTTCTGGTTCCTGCCGGTGCCGATCCTGGTGCTGGTGACCCTGTACGGGCTGATCCGCGCCGTGGCACGTAACGCGCACTACACACCGTTCCTGCTGACGCTGGTGCTGATCTTCCTCGGCTACAGCGGCTTGGGCATCAGCCTGTGGCCGAACATCATCCCGCCGTCCGTGTCGATCTGGGATGCTGCCGCGCCGCCGCAAAGCCAGGGCTTCATGCTGGTGGGCACGCTATTTATCATCCCGTTCATCCTGGGCTACACCTTCTGGAGCTACTACGTGTTCCGCGGCAAGGTCACCCACGAAGACGGCTACCACTAGGAGGGTCGTTGCATGTCCGGCAAACCTACGTTGCACGAGATTGAACAGGCCGAGAAGCAGCCACTGTGGCGACGCCTGGGGTGGCTGGCGATGATCTGGACTGGCAGCGTGCTGGCCCTGTTCGTCGTGGCCAGCCTGATGCGTATGTTTATGAATGCGGCTGGCCTGACCACTCACTGACATCCCGATCCGGGCTTGACCGCCCGGTTTTCAACCCTGCCCCTCGCAAGAGCGGCAGGGTTTTTTTATTTGCGTGCTTTAAGGATGACGAATTTCGGGGTGGTGGCGACTTGCTCTACGCCACGAAACAGGCGTGCCAGTTTGGTGTGATAACCCAAGTGGCGGTTGCCGACTATATAAAGGGCACCACCGACCACCAGGGTTTCCCGTGCCTGCTGGAACATGCGCCAGGCGAGGAAGTCACCGACTACCTGCTGTTGGTGGAACGGTGGGTTGCACAGCACCACGTCCAGCGAGTCGGGGGCCTGGCCGGCCAGGCCATCGGCGGCACGCACGGTGACGTTGCGATCACCGAGGGCGGCTTGCCAATTTTCCTGCGCTGATTGCACCGCCATGTAGGACTCGTCCACCAAGGTGTATTGCGCCTCGGGGTTTTGCAGGGCGCTGGCAATCGCCAAGACGCCGTTGCCGCAGCCCAGGTCCGCCACGCGGGCGCTGCCCAGGTTTTTCGGCAGGTGCGGCAGGAATGCACGGGTGCCGATATCCAGGCCTTCGCGGCAGAACACGTTGGCGTGGTTGAGCAGTTCGATGGCGGGGGCGTCGAGGGTGTAGCGGGTCGGGTAGGGCGAGACTGCCACGGGGCGATCCGCCACGGTGGCGATCAGCAGCCGTGCTTTTTTTACCGCCAGTGAGGCGTGCATCGGCCCGATATAACGCTCCAGCAACTCCCCGGCGGCCCGTGGCAGATGCTTTATCATTGCCCCGGCAATCACTTCGGCACCCGGCGCCAGTTGGCCTTGTAGGCGGATCAACTGTTCTTCCAGCAGCGCCAGGGTCTTGGGTACGCGGATCAGTACCCGATCGAACGGCCCGGTTGGCACTTGGCTGGCAGGCACGAATGTCACGGCGTCAAAAGCCTTGCCGTTGCGCACCAGGTTTTTCTCCAGGCCTTGGGCCGCCAGGAACGAGTCGCCGCTGGAGGTCACCTGCACCTGGCCATCAAGGCTGGCTGCCAGGGCGCCGAAGCTGTCATTGAGCACCAGCACGCGGGTGGTGGCGCTGGGCTGTTGTTGCGCCAGGTGGCTGAGCAGGTATTCGTCGGCGGCGTCGAAGGCTTGCAGCGGATCGTTGTGTTGCTCTGGCTGGCGGATCAGATCGAGCTGGGCGAAGGGGCTTTCGAGCAGGGGCATGGCGGGGGAGGCTCTGGATCATCGATGGGTGTTCGGCGAGGGGTAACCGGCCGGACCGTCTGAGTGAACTGCGAGGCGGCGCCCTCAAGGCACGGCATCAACACTCAGAATTGGCGGTAAATGTTACTTTTTTTTCGGTGGTATTACATGCGGTGTTTCCACGCGGGTTAAAACAGCCCCGCTTTTGACGCGCAGAGTACAGCGGCAATCTTGTTATTGACCCCCAGCTTTCTGAAGGTGCTCTGCAAATGGAACCCCACCGTACGCTCCGCCAGGCACAGGATCGCAGCGATGTCGGCTGCGGTTTTACCCATGGCCGACCATTTGAGAATCTCCGTTTCTCGCGGGGTCAAGTTGCAGGTGGGGCGTGCGCTTTGCTTGCCGGCGAACTCCTGTACCACCACGGCGTGCATTGCGTGGCAAAGCCACAACACCAGGCCAGCTTTTTCGTACAGCTCCTCTGCGGTGACTGTTCCGGTACTTCGACTCAGGGTCAGCATGCTGAAAACGCCCTGGAAATCATGCACCGCCTGGGTCCAGCCCAAGTGCACACCATGGGATTGGGCGAGCGTCCATAAATGCGGTGTGGCGCTGAAGGTTTTTTTATCCCATACGATAGGCAAAACACTGTTCTTACAGTGATTCACCACAGGATCTACATCAAAGTAGTGTGCTTGGTTGTAAAGATGGGTCCATTCATTTGGGTAGTTATTAAGATTTATTGGTTTCGTTTGGTTGGTTGGTTGTTGTGAACTCATCGTAAAGGAGCAGTGTTTAAAGCCGAGCTCAAAGGTTTGATTGATGACCATCTCATAAACGGTGGTGATCTTGTTTTCGCCGGCCAGTTTGGGGAGTCTTGTGTTGCGCCAGTTGACCATTGGTAACTCTCCATGAATATTGGTGTGCCGAGGGTACGTCCTCCATCCCATCGCGACACGGATCTGAGTGTAGGACAACGGCTACACGAACAACGGAAATTTTTGTTCTTGTACGACGCGCTTTAAGCCGTTTTTTAAAAATCTATTAGTTGGCTTAGTAAGTACCTGGTTATTTTTTCAAAATTTTTAATGGGTTATCAGGCTTGTAAAGATTAACTAACAGTCAGTCGGTTTCGATCTCAAGCCGAAGCAGACTTGGTTAATAGCGAATTGATCAAAGGTGCAATTAAATCGCTATCGCTTATGTTTGCGCAGTGAATTGACGATGCCACTACAAACCACCGGTGTTTCCGCGCCTCGCTTTGAGGGACACTAGGGCACCTGTAGAACGGAGCCCCCCATGACGGCCAGTGCTGAGAAATTTACCCGCCAGACCTTGCTCGATGTGCAATCGCTGACCCCCAGCCTGTTTACCCTGCGCACTACCCGCGACCCGGGTTTTCGTTTTACCGCAGGCCAGTTTGTGCGCCTGGGCGTGACCAAGACCGACGGCAGCACCGTGTGGCGCGCGTACTCGGTGGTGTCCTCGCCGTTTGATGAGCACTTGGATTTTTTCTCCATCGTGGTGCCAGGCGGGGAATTTACCAGCGAGCTGAGCCGCCTGCGGGTGGGTGACACCTTGATGGTGGAACGCCAGGCTACGGGCTTTTTGACCTTGAACCGCTTCGTCGACGGCCGCGACTTGTGGATGCTGGGCACGGGCACCGGGGTGGCGCCGTTCCTGTCGATCCTGCAGGACTTTGAGGTGTGGGAAAAATTCGAACGCATCATCCTGGTGTACAGCGCCCGGGAAGCCAAAGAGCTTGCCTACCAATCACTGATCAATGAGTTGGGCGAGCGTGAATACCTGGCCGAGTACGCGCACAAGTTCACCTACGTGCCTATCGTCACCCGCGAACAACACCCCGGAGCGCTGAATGGGCGCATCACCACGCTGATTGAAAACGGCGAATTGGAACGCGCGGCCGATGTCGCGCTGACCCCGGAACACTCCCGCGTGCTGATTTGCGGCAACCCGCAGATGGTCGATGACACGCGCCAACTGCTCAAGCAGCGCGATATGCAATTGAGCCTGAGCCGCCGACCTGGCCAGGTGGCGGTGGAAAACTACTGGTAATAAAAAAGGCGCCTGATGCAGGCGCCTTTTTCAAACCGGCTTTGATTAAAGCGGTTTGTCATTCTGTGCCTTGAGCAGATCACGGATCTCGCCCAGCAACACTTCTTCCTTGGTCGGCGTCGGCGGCAAGCTTGGCGCCACGGCCTCTTCGCGCTTGAGGCGGTTGATCGCCTTCACACCCATGAAGATCGCAAACGCGACGATCAGGAAGTCCACCACACTCTGGATGAATTTGCCGTACGCCAGCACTACGGCCGGGACATCGCCCTGGGCAGCCTTGAGCGTCACCGCCAAATCCCCAAAATCCACGCCACCGATCAGAAGACCCAACGGTGGCATCACCACGTCGCCTACAAACGAGGAAACAATTTTGCCGAAGGCGGCGCCGATGATGATACCGACGGCCATGTCGACCACATTACCTTTGACCGCGAAGGCCTTGAACTCACTGATCACGCCCATAGGTTATTCCTTGTTACAGATGAGAAGGGTGGAACTCAGTGTAAGTCAGTCGTAGAGGGCTTGCGCGACACAACTGTTAACACTGTTAGGTTTTATCGACACATTAAATCGCAAATAGTTTGCAAAGTGCCATCAATCGCGCGCGAAATACTCGTGATTTCAGTGGGTTACCACACTATTTTATTTATCGGGTTGGTATTGTTTTTCTATTTATCTTCTACGTTCCAGGTCACTAGCCTCTGGGGAGCACAACTGAATGTGCACTAAAAAAACCAGAGGACACCTCGATGAACAGTTCAATGAACCGCAGGCCTGTACCCGCGCGAATCGCCTTGGTACTGGTGACAGCAAGCCTGCTTTCCCTGTCTGTACAAGCCGCCAACCTGACCCGTGATAACGGCGCTGCCGTGGGCGACAACCAGAACTCGCAAACCGCCGGCGCCAACGGCCCGGTGCTGCTGCAAGACGTGCAACTGATCCAGAAATTGCAACGCTTTGACCGCGAACGCATCCCTGAGCGCGTTGTGCACGCCCGTGGCACCGGCGCCCACGGCACCTTTACCGTCACCGATAACCTCAGCGACCTGACCAAGGCCAAGGTGTTCGCCGCCGGTGAAGCCACGCCGGTGTTCGTACGTTTCTCCGCCGTGGTCCATGGCAACCACTCCCCGGAAACCCTGCGCGACCCGCGTGGTTTCGCCACCAAGTTCTACACCGCCGACGGCAACTGGGACCTGGTGGGCAACAACTTCCCGACCTTTTTTATCCGCGATGCCATCAAGTTCCCGGACATGGTCCACGCCTTCAAGCCAGACCCGCGCACCAACCTGGATGATGACTCCCGTCGCTTCGACTTCTTCTCCCACGTGCCCGAAGCCACCCGTACGCTCACCGAGCTGTATTCCGACTCCGGCACCCCGGCCAGCTACCGGGAAATGGACGGCAACGGTGTGCACGCCTACAAGTTAATCAACGCCAAGGGCGAGGTGCACTACGTCAAGTTCCACTGGAAGAGCCTGCAAGGCATCAACAACCTCGACCCCAAGCAAGTCACCGAGGTGCAGGGCCGCGACTACAGCCACATGACCAACGACCTGGTTACGCACATCAACAAGGGCGACTTCCCCAAGTGGGACTTGTATGTGCAGGTGCTCAAGCCTGAAGACTTGGCCAAGTTCGACTTCGACCCACTGGACGCCACCAAGATCTGGCCGAATGTGCCCGAGCGCAAAGTCGGCCAGATGGTGCTCAACCGCAACCCGGCCAACGTCTTCCAGGAGACCGAACAAGTGGCCATGGCCCCGGCCAACCTGGTGCCGGGCATCGAACCATCGGAAGATCGCCTGCTGCAAGGCCGGGTGTTTTCCTACGCCGATACCCAGATGTACCGCCTGGGCGCCAATGCCCTGCAACTGCCGATCAACGCACCACGGGTGAGCGTCAACAACGGTAACCAAGACGGTGCCATGAACCTCGGCAAGACCAGCAGTGGCGTGAACTACCAGCCAAGCCGTCTTGAGCCACGGGAAGAACCGCAAGCCGCGCGCTACAGCCAGTCAGCACTGGCGGGCAGCACCCAGCAGGCGAAGATCCAGCGTGAGCAAAACTTCAAGCAGGCTGGAGACCTGTACCGTTCGTTCAATAAGAAAGAGCGCCAGGACTTGATCGACAACTTCGGCGGCTCCCTGGCTACCACCGATGACGAGAGCAAGCACATCATCCTGTCGTTCCTCTACAAAGCCGACCCTGAATACGGTACTGGCGTTGCCAAGGTTGCCAAGGGCGACCTGGCGCGGGTGAAGGCGCTGGCCGCCAAACTTATCGACTAACCGCCACCCCCTTGTAGGAGCGAGCTTGCTCGCGAAAAACGTCAACGCTAACGCAGTGCTATCAGTCAGCCCGCGTCGCCATTGCGTTCTTCGCGAGCAAGCTCGCTCCTACAGGGGGTATGGAGAGGACCTGGATCATGCGTACTTTTATTGGATCGCTGCTGGTTTGCTGGTCGATCTATGCGTCGGCTGAAAAGCCTCCTGCCATTGATCCTGCGGCTATCAAGACACAACTGCAGGACTACTACTTCGACGCCGCCCGCCGTGGCGACCTCGATATGCTTAACACCTTTATCGACTCCGGCTACAGCCTCAACACCCAGGACGACAAGGGTTATACCGCGTTGATCCTGGCCGCTTACCACGGCCAGGGGCCGTTTGTGGCGCGTCTGCTTGATGCGGGGGCCGACGCCTGCGTGCAGGACAAGCGCGGCAACACCGCGCTGATGGGCGCGATCTTCAAGGGCGAGCTGAAGATCGCCCAGCGCCTGCTGGCCACCGACTGCAACCCCGACCAACGCAACGGCGCGGGGCAGACGGCCGCGATGTATGCCGGGCTGTTCAAGCGTGTTGAGTTGCTGGATGAGCTGAAAGCCAAGGGTGCCGATCTCAACGCCGAAGACCCCGTCGGTAACAGTGCTTCACGCTTGGTCAGCGGTGAAATCCGGACCCCGGCGCCGCGCTGAGCTATCATCGCGGTTTTTCGGTTGGAGGTTCTCAAATGGCAAAGGCCAAGCGCATGTACGGCTGCACGGAGTGCGGCGCGACCTTTCCCAAGTGGGCCGGCCAATGCACCGAGTGTGGCGCGTGGAACACCCTGACTGAAACCATGATCGAAAGCGGCGGTGCGGCAGCGCCCACCGGCCGTGCCGGCTGGACCGGGCAGCAGGCGCAGATCAAGACCCTGGCCGAAGTCAGCGTCGAAGAAATCCCGCGTTTTTCCACGGCCTCCGGCGAACTGGACCGGGTTTTGGGCGGCGGCCTGGTGGACGGTTCGGTGGTGTTGATCGGCGGTGACCCGGGCATCGGTAAATCCACGATCCTGCTGCAAACCCTGTGCAGCATCGCCAGCCGCATGCCGGCGTTGTACGTGACTGGTGAAGAATCCCAGCAGCAAGTGGCCATGCGCGCCCGTCGCCTGGGGTTGCCCCAGGACCAACTGCGGGTGATGACCGAAACTTGCATCGAAAGCATCATCGCCACGGCGCGCATCGAAAAACCCAAGGTGATGGTGATCGACTCGATCCAGACGATTTTCACCGAGCAACTGCAATCGGCGCCGGGCGGCGTGTCCCAGGTGCGAGAGAGTGCGGCGCTGCTGGTGCGTTATGCCAAGCAGAGCGGCACGGCGATCTTCCTGGTGGGCCACGTGACCAAAGAGGGCGCGCTGGCCGGGCCACGGGTGTTGGAGCATATGGTCGACACCGTGTTGTATTTCGAGGGCGAGTCCGATGGCCGCCTGCGCCTGCTGCGAGCGGTGAAGAACCGTTTCGGCGCGGTCAACGAGCTGGGCGTATTCGCCATGACTGACCGGGGGTTGAAAGAAGTCTCTAACCCCTCGGCGATTTTTCTGACCCGTGCTCAGGAAGAAGTCCCAGGCTCAGTGGTGATGGCAACGTGGGAAGGCACCCGCCCGATGCTGGTGGAAGTGCAGGCGCTGGTGGATGACAGCCACCTGGCCAACCCACGTCGGGTAACCCTGGGCCTGGACCAGAACCGCCTGGCCATGCTGCTGGCGGTATTGCACCGTCATGGCGGTATTCCGACCCACGACCAGGACGTGTTCCTCAACGTGGTGGGCGGGGTCAAGGTGCTGGAGACCGCGTCTGACCTGGCGTTGATGGCGGCGGTGATGTCGAGTTTGCGCAACCGGCCGTTGCCCCATGACTTGCTGGTGTTTGGTGAGGTGGGCCTGTCGGGTGAAGTGCGACCGGTGCCAAGCGGGCAGGAGCGCTTGAAGGAAGCGGCCAAGCATGGCTTCAAGCGGGCCATCGTGCCTAAAGGCAATGCGCCGAAGGAGTCGCCGCCGGGGATTCAGATTATTGGTGTGACGCGCTTGGAACAGGCGTTGGATGCCCTGTTCGAGTAATCAGCAACACCACAAAACCAATGTGGGAGCGGGCTTTGATTTGAGTTGTTTGTCAGATCTCCAGCAATGCCGCCAACTCCCGGTGCAGTTCCTCCTCATCACCCAGGTTCAACTCGATCAACCTTCGCAGATGACTGATCGAGTCCAGATCAATGTGCTGGCACACAAACCCCAACTGTCCATGATCCTCATGGGTCAGCCGTACCTGCATCTTGATAGGGGTCTTGGGGTCCAGGCGGATGTCGACGTCGAACGGCAACGCCTTATTCCCTTTCCATTCTTCGGGCCGTTGCACCAGCAAGCCTTTTAGCGACAAATCCACTAATTGCACTGGCCATTCCCGGCCGTTTTGCCGAAGTTCGGTCTTGGCGTCAAAGGCGATCCTGCGGAAACGACGGCGGTCAGACGCGTGCTCGGTCATGGTGAAACCCTCTGTGGATAAAGGGATTGTAGCTATGAGCCATTACTGGGCGTTTATTTCTGCTTTTTTTGCCCGTACAAGGCTCTAGACCAACGTAGGGGGGTGGTCTTTAAGGCCAACAGCGCTAAACTCGGAACGGCTGTCCTTTCTGTCCACCCTGGCTGGAATATAAAAATGAAAAATAATAATAGCCTGCTACGCCACTTACCCTGGCTGGTGCTGGCAATCGTAGGAGCGTGCGCCCTGGGCGTAGTGGCCTTGCGCCGCGGCGAGGCGATCAACGCCTTGTGGATTGTGGTCGCCGCTGTGGCCATCTATCTGGTTGCATACCGCTACTACAGCCTGTTCATCGCCAATAACGTGATGCAACTCGATCCACGGCGGGCCACCCCCGCAGTGATCAACAACGACGGTCTGGACTATGTGCCGACCAACAAACACATCCTTTTTGGTCACCACTTTGCGGCGATTGCCGGTGCAGGCCCGTTGGTCGGCCCGGTGCTGGCGGCGCAAATGGGCTACCTGCCCGGTACGCTCTGGCTGATTGCCGGCGTGGTGTTGGCCGGTGCGGTGCAGGACTTCATGGTGCTGTTCCTGTCCACCCGTCGCAACGGCCGTTCCCTGGGGGACATGGTTCGCGAAGAGATGGGCCGCATCCCGGGGACCATCGCCCTGTTCGGCTGCTTCCTGATCATGATCATCATCCTCGCGGTGCTGGCGCTGATCGTGGTCAAGGCCCTGGCCGAGAGCCCGTGGGGCATCTTCACGGTGATGGCGACCATCCCGATCGCGATGTTCATGGGCATCTACATGCGCTACATCCGCCCAGGCCGCATCGGTGAAATCTCGATCATCGGCGTGCTGTTGCTGCTGGGTTCGATCTGGCTGGGCGGGCAGATTGCCGCTGACCCGGTGTGGGCCAAGGCGTTTACCTTCACCGGCATTCAAATTACCTGGATGCTGATTGGCTACGGTTTCGTCGCGGCAGTACTGCCGGTATGGCTGATCCTGGCGCCGCGTGATTACCTGTCAACGTTCCTGAAAATCGGCACCATCATCGCCCTGGCCATCGGCATCCTGGTCACCATGCCAGACCTGAAAATGCCTGCGTTGACCCAGTTCATCGATGGCACCGGCCCGGTGTGGAAGGGCGGCCTGTTCCCGTTCCTGTTCATCACCATCGCCTGTGGCGCGGTGTCGGGTTTCCATGCGCTGATCTCCTCGGGCACCACGCCCAAGCTGTTGGCCAACGAAAGCCACGCACGCTACATCGGTTACGGCGGCATGTTGATGGAATCGTTCGTGGCCATCATGGCCATGGTCGCCGCGTCGGTGATCGAGCCAGGCGTGTACTTCGCCATGAACAGCCCGGCCGCTGTGGTCGGTTCTGATGTGGTGAGCGTGGCGCAAACGGTTAGCAGCTGGGGCTTTGCGATTACGCCAGAGGCGCTGTCGGCCGTGGCCCACGACATCGGTGAAACCACCATCCTGGCCCGTGCCGGCGGTGCACCGACCTTGGCGGTGGGTATCGCGCAGATCCTGCACAGTGTACTGCCGGGTGAAAACACCATGGCGTTCTGGTACCACTTCGCCATTTTGTTCGAAGCGCTGTTTATCCTCACGGCTGTTGATGCGGGCACCCGTGCCGGTCGCTTCATGCTGCAAGACCTGCTGGGCTCGTTCGTACCGGCGCTCAAACGCACCGAATCGTGGACGGCCAACCTGATCGCCACCGCAGGTTGTGTGGCCATGTGGGGTTACCTGCTGTACCAAGGCGTGATCGACCCGCTGGGTGGTATCAACACCTTGTGGCCGCTGTTCGGTATCTCCAACCAGATGCTGGCAGGTATCGCGCTGATGCTGGCCACCGTTGTGCTGATCAAAATGAAACGCCAACGCTACATCTGGGTGACCATGCTGCCAGCGGTTTGGCTGCTGATCTGCACCACCACCGCGGGCTTCATCAAGCTGTTCGACGCCAACCCGGCGATCGGCTTCCTGTCGCTCGCGAAGAAGTACAGTGATGCACTGGCAAACGGCCAGATCCTCGCTCCGGCGAAGAGCATTGACCAGATGCAGCACGTGATCTGGAACGCCTATACCAACGCAACGCTGACGGCGCTGTTCTTGTTCGTGGTATTCAGCATCCTGTTCTATGCGCTCAAGGTCGGCGTCGCCGCCTGGGGCAACAAAGAGCGTACGGATAAAGAAGCCCCGTTCCAGGCCCAGCCGGACGCGTGATAGAGGATTGCAGCCATGTTCAATGACATCAGTCGCCTCGGTAAATACCTCGGTCAGGCCGCGCGCCTGATGGTCGGCATGCCCGACTACGACACGTACGTCGAGCATATGCAAACCAAGCACCCGGACAAGCCGATGATGGACTACAAGACGTTCTTCCGGGAGCGTCAGGAAGCCCGTTACGGCGGTAAGGGTGGGCCTAAGTGTTGTTGAATTAACGCAATACCCCTGTGGGAGCGGGCTTGCTCGCGAAGGCGGTCTGTCAGTTGATGCATGTGCTGACTGATACACCACCTTCGCGAGCCAGCCCGCTCCCACATTTTTTTTGTATTCCTTCAGGAGAATTCTTTTGTCCTCTCCCATTCCGGTCACCATCCTCAGCGGCTTCCTCGGCGCCGGCAAAACCACCTTGCTGCGCCACCTGCTCAAGGCCGAACACGGCCTGAAAATCGCCGTGATCGAAAACGAATTCAGTGACGCCGGCATCGACACCCAGCTATTGGGCGATGAGCCGGTGCAAGTCATGACCCTGTCCAACGGCTGTGTGTGCTGCACCATCCACACCGACCTGACCAAAGCCCTGTACCTGCTGCTCGAACGCTTGGACAGCGGCGAGATCGCCTTCGACCGGCTGGTGATCGAGACCACCGGGCTGGCCGACCCAGCGCCCGTGGCCCAGACCTTTTTTATCGACGAGGAACTGCGTGAGCGCTACATCCTCGACGGCATCATTACGCTGGTGGATGCGGCCCACGCCGAACATCACCTGACCCAGACCATCGCCCAGGCGCAGATCGGCTTTGCCGACCGCTTGCTGGTGAGCAAACGCGACCTGGTGGATGACGCAGCCTTTGACGCGTTGAGCGAGCGCCTGACCCGTATCAATCGCCGTGCGCCGATTCGCATAGTCGATCACGGCACTATCGATCTGGCCGAACTGCTGGATGTGCGTGGCTTCAACCTCAACGCGGGCATGAGCCTGCGTCCGGTCAGCAAGGCGCCGTCTATCGACCGCATCTCCAGCCTGGTGCTGCGCACCGACCAGCCGCTGGATATTGATCGTCTCAGCGAGTTCATGAACCAGCTGTTGGAAGATCACGGCAAGCAATTGCTGCGCTACAAAGGCGTGCTGAACATTGCCGGGGAAGACCGGCGCATGGTGTTTCAGGGCGTGCTCAAGCTGTACGGCTTTGATTGGGACACGGAGTGGGAGGAGGGTGAGGCACGGGAGAGTGTGATTGTGTTTATTGCTGACGAGTTGCCGGAAGAAAAAATCCGCGAAGGCTTCCAGCGCGTCTACCAATCCTGACCTGAAATGCCCTCCCACATTTGATTGCATTTCAGCTTGAGAAAGCAGTGTTTTCAGGCACAAAAAAGCCCGGCTCAAGAGCCGGGCTTTTCATTCAAGCAACTGCATTCAAGCGCCGTATACCGGCAGTTTTTTGCAGATGGCCTTGACCTTCTCACGTACCGCGTCAATCACGGCTTCGTTGTTCAGGTCTGCCAGGATGTCGCAGATCCAGCCAGCCAGTTCCTTGCACTCTGCTTCCTTGAAGCCACGCGTGGTCACGGCCGGGGTGCCGAAGCGCAGGCCCGAAGTGACGAACGGCGAACGTGGGTCGTTCGGCACGGAGTTTTTGTTCACGGTGATGAAGGCTTTGCCCAAAGCAGCGTCTGCATCTTTACCGGAAATGTCCTGCTTGATCAGCGACAGCAGGAACAGGTGGTTTTCAGTACCGCCGGACACCACGTCAAAACCGCGCTCGATGAACACGCTGGCCATGGTCTGGGCGTTCTTGACCACTTGTTGCTGGTAGGTCTTGAACTCAGGCTGCAGGGCTTCTTTGAAGCAGATCGCTTTAGCGGCGATCACGTGCTCCAGCGGGCCGCCTTGGGCGCCTGGGAATACGGCGGAGTTCAGCTTCTTCTCGATGTCGGCGTTGGCGCGAGCCAGGATCAGGCCACCACGAGGACCGCGCAGGGTCTTGTGGGTGGTGGTGGTCACGACGTCAGCGAAAGGCACCGGGTTCGGGTAGACGCCAGCGGCGACCAGACCGGCCACGTGGGCCATGTCGACGAACAGGTAGGCGCCAACCTTGTCGGCGATAGCGCGGAAGCGTGGGAAGTCCAGGATCTGCGAGTAGGCAGAGAAACCGGCCACGATCATTTTTGGCTTGTGCTCAACCGCCAGGCGCTCGACTTCGTCGTAGTCGATCAGGCCGTTGGCATCGATACCGTATTGAACGGCGTTGTACAGCTTGCCAGAGGACGAAACGCTGGCGCCGTGGGTCAGGTGACCGCCGTGGGCCAGGCTCATGCCCAGGATGGTGTCGCCGCCTTGCAGCAGGGCCAGGTACACGGCGCTGTTGGCTTGGGAGCCGGCGTGCGGCTGGACGTTGGCGTAATCGGCGCCGAACAGTTCTTTGGCGCGGTCGATAGCAAGCTGCTCAACCACGTCGACGTATTCGCAACCGCCGTAGTAGCGCTTGCCTGGGTAGCCTTCGGCGTACTTGTTGGTCAGAACCGAACCCTGAGCCTCCATGACCGCTGGGCTGGTGTAGTTTTCCGAAGCGATCAGCTCAATGTGCTCTTCCTGGCGCACGGCTTCTTGCTCCATGGCGGCAAAGAGATCGGCGTCGTACTTGGCAATAGTCAAATCACGGCTGAACATGGCGGTCCTCAAGGATCGGGGGCAGAAAAGGAGGGCATTCTAACCCAATGGGTTTTAGATGGCATATGAAAGGACATCATGTCGCGGACAAGTGGGGCTCATCTAGGGATAAGTGGTGACTGTTGTGGCGAGGGAGCTTGCTCCCGCTGGACTGCGCAGCAGTCCCAAAAAAGCGGGGCCGCTTCGCGCCCCAGCGGGAGCGAGCTCCCTCGCCACAGGGAAGTCAGCCCAGTAGAAGATCAGTCGAACATGAAGAGGGCGTCATTGCTGAACTGCACCTCAAACCGACTCGCCGGCATCGGCCGCCCGAACAGGTAGCCTTGCACTTCGTCACAACCATGCTCACGCAAGAAGTCCAATTGCTCATGGGTCTCCACACCCTCGGCGATCACCGCCAGGTTCAGGCTGTGGGCCATGGCGATAATGGCGCGGGCGATCTGTGCGTCCTGCTCGCCGGAGGGCAGGCCATCCACAAAGGTGCGGTCGATCTTCAATACGTCGATGGGGAATTGCTTGAGGTAGTTGAGCGACGAATACCCGGTGCCGAAGTCGTCTACGGCAATACTCAGGCCCAGGTTCTTCAGGCTGTCGAGGATATGCAGGGCTTCGTTGACTTCGCGCATCAGGATACTTTCGGTCAGCTCCAGCTCCAGACACGCGGGCGGCAGGCCGGTGTCCTTGAGGATGGTGGCGATGCGCGTGCCCAGTTGGCCGTCGGAGAACTGCCGCGCGGAGATGTTCACCGAGACTTTCGGCACGCGCACTTTGTTCTGGTGCCAGGTCTTGAGTTGGCGGCAGGCCTCGCTGATGACCCAGTCGCCCACATCCACCACCAGGCCCAACTCTTCCAGCACCGGGATAAAGTCCCCCGGCGGCACCAGCCCGCGTCGCGGGTGACGCCAACGCAGCAGGGCTTCGGCGCCGGTCAGGCGTTTGCCGTCGCCGCTGAATTGCGGTTGGTAATAGAGCACGAATTCGTTCTGGTCCAGGGCGTGGCGCAAGTCGCTTTCCAGCTCCAGGCGTTCCAGGGCGCTGGCGTTCATGTCGGCCTGGTAGAACTGGAAGTTGTTCTTGCCGCGTTCCTTGGCGTGATACATGGCCGTGTCGGCGTTTTTCATCAACTGGCTCAACTCGTTGCCGTCCTGGGGACTTAAGGCGATGCCGATGCTGGCGGTCACGAAAAACTCGCGGCCCTCCAGGACAAACGGCTTCACCAGGCTGGCCAGGATCTGTTCGGCCACGTGAATCGCGCGGTTCAGCGCCATTTCACGGCTGACCCGAGGTTGCAGGAGCAAGGTGAACTCGTCGCCCCCCATGCGCGCCACGGTGTCGTCTTCGGCCACGCAGCCCAGCAGGCGGGTGGCCATCTCTTTGAGCATACGGTCGCCGGCGGCGTGGCCCAGGGAGTCGTTGATCGGCTTGAAACGGTCGAGGTCGAGGAACATCAGTACCACCCACGACTTTTGCCGCTCGGCCGACTGCAACGCAGTGTGCAGGCGGTCCTGGAACAGCGTGCGGTTGGGCAAGTGGGTCAGGGCGTCGTAGTAGGCCAGTCGGTGAATGCGCTGTTCGCTGGCCTTGCGCTCGCTGATATCGCTGAAGAAGCACACGTAGCTGGCCAAGTCGCCTTCGTCGTCGAACACGGCGGTAATGCCGACCCAGGCCGGGTAATGCTCGCCATTGCGGCGCTTGAGCCACACTTCGCCTTCCCAGGTGCTGTGCTGATGCAACTGCTTGAGCACGTAACGCAGGTGGGCTTCCTGTTGTTCGTCGACGGTGAGCATGTTCGGCAACTGGTCCAACACGTCGCTCACGGCATAACCGCTGACGCGGCTGAACGCTTCGTTGGCCTGCACGATATAGCCCGCAGGGTCCGTGATCAGGATCGCCGAGGTGGAATGTTCGAATACGGTGGCGGCCATGCGCAGGTCTTTCTCGGCGCGGCGTTGCTGGCTGATATCGCGGCCCACGCCGAGGATGCCTTCGAAGGCGCCGTGTTCGTCCCACACCAGCACCAGGCGCAGTTCGATGGGCACTTTGCGACCGTCGGCGCGCAGACAGTCGAACAGGAACAACTGGGTTTGCACTTCATCGCGCAGCTTATTCAGCGCCTCGACGTCGCCCAGAGCCCGGCTGACCTGCTCCACCAAACTGTAGATGCCGCTCAGTTGCTGCGGGTTGGCGATGATCGACTGCCAGCCATTTTTGAATACCCAGTCCACGTCATAGCCCAGCACGGCGCTGACCGACGGGCTGATGTAGTTGAGGGCCAATTGGCTGTCGGTGGAACAGATCACGTCGCTGATACTTTCGGCCAGCATGCGGTAGCGCTGCTCGCTGTCACGCAGGGACTCGCTGGCCTCGATTTGGTCGGTAATGTCCTTGGCCACGCCGATAATGCGGGTGACCAACGCGGTCTTGTCCCGGGCCAGCGCTTGCTCGCGGATATCAAAGCGCCGCCACTGGTTGTTACGGTGGCGGAAGCGCAGCTGGCATTGCAGTTGGGTGGCGTAGCCCGCCTGGCGTTGTTGCTGGCGCAAGTCGTGGTAATGCTCGGCGTCTTCGGGGTGCAGCAGGATTTCCCAGAAGTACTCACCCATTTGCTGCAGTTCGGCCTTGTTATAGCCGAGGGTGTGGCCCAAGTGGTGGTTGCTGAAAATCATGCGCTGGCTGATTACGTCCTGCACATACAGGTGGTCAGGCACGGTGCGTACTACGTCTGACCAGAAGCTCTCGCGCTCCACCAGCGACAACTCGATCAGCTTGCGGCTGGTGATATCGCTGATGCTGAGGATCACGGCCTTGAAGTCGTCCTGCTGCTCCGGCAGGCGCATCACCAGCCACAGGTATTGATCGTTACCCGCCACGTCCTTGAGCTGGATCTCCAGTTCAAGCTGGCTCTGCTGGGTCAGAACGGCTTCCAATATCTGGTAGCCGATGGACGTGGCGTTGCGCGGGCAATCGTCGATCAGGCGTTCCCAGGCCTCTTCGCAGGAACCGACGTTCAACAGGCGCACCGCCACCTGGTTGACCTCGGTGATGCGCAGTTCCTTGAGCAACTGCTGGCGTTCGATGGGGTTGTCCTGCAGCCAAGCGTGCAGTTGCGCCCGGGTTTGCAGTTGGGCTTTGGCGAAGAATGCGTTAAGACCCGACAGGTCCAGTACGCACAGGGCCACGCCGGTGCCTTCGAAAATATCCTGGTAGCGCCGACGGCCCTCATGCACCTGGCGCTGGCGGCGGCGCATGTTGAGCAGCACGATCACCGGAATCAGCGAAAAGGCCAGGCCCAGCAAGCATTTGCCGATAAACGCCGGCAGCAGTTGCTCCAGTACCGCATTGCGGTCGAACAGCCCGCGCAATTGCCAGTCGCTCTTGCTCAAGGGCGTGACCAGCACGCTTTTATTCAGCTCATCCGGCGTGAGGGCGCCGGCCCACTGGGCTGGCATGCCGCTGTCACGGCTGATGACGCGGTGGTTGAGGCGGTTCTCAATCACCCACATCGGGCGCTGGCCCTGGCCGTCCTGGCGGGTGAGGTTGACCAGGTAGTTGGGCGCCAGGCGCAACACCCAATACACTCGGGAGCCGCCGCTGGGCTGGTGCAGCAATAGATAGATAAGAGTGCCGTCGCTGTTGTTGCTCAGGTAATAGGACTGGGCGTGGCTGCGTTGCACCAAATCTTCAAGCCAGGCACTGTCCTGACTGTCGCTGGCGCTGTCGCTGATCATGGCGCCGCTGGGTGCGAGCAGGGCGATGCTGCGCAATTCCGGCAAGGAGCGTTGCAAGGTGTGCATCAAGGCTTGTTGCTGTTCGCTGTCACGCGGGGGTTCGACCATCGGTAGCAGGTTCAGGGCGATTTTTGCGCTGAGGGCCATGTTCAGGCTGATCTGCTCAGCCAGGTCGGCGCTGTAGTCGATGGTGTATTGCTGCTGGTCTTTTTGGTTTTGTTGCAGCTGATCCAGCAGTTGCCAGAACAATAAGGCGAGCAACATGAGGACGAGCGTCGCCAATGCGCCTTTAAGGGTGCCGTGCAGGGGTGCTCCCGGCGCTATATGAGCGGCGCGCAGGGGCGTTGGCGGCGTGACTTTGGACAAGCTGTGATCCTGCGGTTTGGCTGGACTGGCGCGCGACGTGCACTATAAGCCGGGCGCCCGGAGGGCGGCTAGCATGCCTTGACTTGTGGCAAAGTGCCAGCCCCGCTTGGCTGGACTGACCAAGCGCATTCAGGTAGCTTTGCCGGTTACGCGAGGGCGTTCCAGCCCCAGACATTCAGGCTTTTTCCGCACGCAGGCATTGATCATCGTCAACGGCCCGCGCGGCGCATGGCCTGGCAAGGGCTTGCCCCACTTAATTCATCAGTCACTGACGCTAGGTTTACCATGGCTCAATACGTCTTCACCATGCATCGGCTGGGAAAAGTTGTTCCACCGAAGCGGGAAATCCTGAAAAACATTTCGCTGTCCTTCTTCCCAGGCGCCAAGATCGGCGTACTTGGCCTCAACGGTTCGGGTAAGTCCACGCTGCTGAAAATCATGGCCGGTGTCGACACCGAGTTCGAAGGCGAAGCCCGCCCGATGCCCGAGCTGAACATCGGCTACCTGCCGCAAGAGCCGATCCTGGACCCGACCAAGACCGTGCGCGAAGTGGTTGAAGAAGCCGTCGCCGTGATCAAGAACGCCCAGGCGCGCCTGGATGAGGTTTACGCGGCTTACGCTGACGAAGACGCCGACTTCGACAAACTGGCCGCTGAACAGGCCAAGCTCGAAGCCATCCTGCAAGCTGGCGACGGTCACAACCTTGAGCGCCAACTGGAAGTCGCGGCCGATGCGTTGCGCCTGCCGGCGTGGGACGCCAAGGTCGAATTCCTGTCCGGTGGTGAGAAGCGTCGTGTGGCCCTGTGCCGCCTGCTGCTGTCGGCCCCCGACATGCTGCTGCTCGACGAACCGACCAACCACTTGGACGCCGATTCCGTCGCCTGGCTGGAGCATTTCCTTCACGACTTCCCAGGCACCGTGGTTGCGATCACGCACGACCGCTACTTCCTGGACAACGTTGCCGGTTGGATCCTCGAACTCGACCGTGGCGCCGGTATCCCTTACGAGGGCAACTACTCCGGTTGGCTGGAAGCCAAGTCCGACCGTCTGGCCGCCGAATCCAAGCAGCAATCGGCTCACGAAAAAGCCATGAAGGAAGAACTGGAGTGGGTGCGCAAAGGCGCCAAGGCCCGCCAGTCCAAATCCAAGGCTCGTCTGCAACGCTTTGAAGAAATGCAGTCGCAAGAATTCCAGAAGCGTTCGGAAACCAACGAGATCTACATCCCGGCCGGTCCGCGCCTGGGTGACAAGGTCATCGAATTCAAGAACGTTTCCAAAGGCTATGGCGACCGCGTGCTGATCGACAATCTGTCGTTCTCCATGCCAAAAGGCGCGATCGTCGGCGTTATCGGTGGTAACGGTGCGGGTAAATCCACGCTGTTCCGCATGCTGATGGGCAAGGAAACCCCAGACTCCGGCAGCATCGAGATCGGCGAAACCGTGCAACTGGCTTGCGTGGACCAGAGCCGCGAAGACCTCGACGGCAGCAAGACCGTGTTCCAGCAGATTTCCGACGGTTCCGACCAGATCCGCATCGGCAACTATGAAATCCCGTCGCGCACCTATGTGGGCCGTTTCAACTTCAAGGGCGGCGACCAGCAAAAGTTCGTCAAGGACCTGTCCGGTGGTGAGCGTGGTCGCTTGCACCTGGCCCTGACCTTGAAAGAGGGCGGCAACGTGTTGCTGCTCGACGAACCGTCCAACGACCTCGACGTTGAAACCCTGCGTTCCCTGGAAGAAGCCCTGCTGGACTTCCCGGGCGCCGCGATTGTGATCTCTCACGATCGGTGGTTCCTTGACCGCGTGGCGACCCACATCCTGGCGTACGAAGATGACTCCCAAGCGGTGTTCTTCGAAGGCAACTACACCGAGTACGAAGCGGACCGTAAAAAGCGCCTGGGCGACGCTGCTGCCCAGCCGCACCGTGTGCGGCACAAAAAACTGGCCTGATTTGGGTTGGTGGTTTGAAAGAGCGGAGCCTTCGGGCTCCGTTTTTTTTTGTGTTTTTCAGGTGGACCGAGTTGGATTCATCGCAGGCAAGCCAGCTCCCACTTTTGATTTGTGAACACAGTCAATGTGGGAGCTGGCTTGCCTGCGATGACGGTTTATCTGGTGGTGCATATCTATAGTTGGCGGTCCCTTTTAAGGTGCACAAAACCCCTGTTTTCTGGGTTTATTTATATCCAATGCACCATTTAAATTCACAAAGGCGACATTTTGCCCTGTCGCAGTGCGAAATGAATTGATAAAGTCCGGCTCAATCTCCGTTAAAAACTAAAAATCTGCCGAGACTTTTTATGATCGAATCCGTCGAATCCTTCTTTGCCCGCCTCAAGAAACGCGACCCTGACCAGCCTGAATTCCACCAGGCTGTGGAAGAAGTCCTACGCAGCCTGTGGCCGTTTCTGGAAGCCAACCCCCACTACCTGACCTCGGGCATCCTGGAGCGCATCTGCGAGCCGGAGCGTGCGATTACCTTCCGGGTTTCGTGGGTGGATGATCACGGTAAGGTCCAGGTCAATCGCGGTTTCCGTATCCAGATGAACAGCGCCATCGGCCCGTACAAAGGTGGTTTGCGCTTCCACCCGTCGGTGAACCTGGGCGTGCTGAAATTCCTCGCCTTCGAGCAGACCTTCAAAAACTCCCTGACCTCGCTGCCCATGGGCGGCGGCAAAGGCGGCTCGGACTTCGACCCCAAGGGCAAGAGCGACGCCGAGGTAATGCGTTTCTGCCAGTCCTTCATGAGCGAGCTGTACCGCCACATCGGCGCAGACGTGGACGTGCCGGCCGGTGATATCGGCGTGGGCGCCCGTGAAATCGGCTTTATGTTTGGCCAGTACAAACGCCTGAGCAACCAGTTCACCTCGGTATTGACCGGCAAGGGCATGACCTACGGCGGCAGCCTGATCCGCCCGGAAGCCACCGGTTTCGGCTGCGTGTACTTCGCCGAGGAAATGCTCAAGCGCAACAGCCAGAAAGTTGAAGGCAAGCGCGTGGCGGTGTCCGGTTCCGGCAACGTGGCGCAGTACGCGGCGCGCAAGGTCATGGACCTGGGTGGCAAAGTGATCTCCCTGTCCGACTCCGAGGGCACTCTGTACGCCGAAAGCGGTTTGACCGAAGAACAATGGTCGGCGCTGCTAGAGCTGAAAAACGTCCAGCGCGGTCGCATCAGCGAACTGGCCGAGCGTTTTGGCCTGGAATTCCGCAAGGGTAAAACCCCATGGGAATTGGCCTGCGACATCGCCCTGCCGTGTGCGACCCAAAACGAACTCGACGCCGAAGCCGCCCGCACCCTGCTTCGCAACGGCTGCATCTGCGTGGCCGAAGGCGCCAACATGCCGACCACCCTTGAGGCTGTGGATATCTTTATCGACGCGGGCATTCTGTTCGCGCCGGGCAAAGCCTCCAACGCCGGTGGCGTGGCCGTGAGTGGCCTGGAAATGTCGCAGAACGCCATGCGCCTGCTGTGGACCGCCGGCGAAGTGGACAGCAAGCTGCACAACATCATGCAGTCGATCCACCACGCGTGCGTGCACTACGGCGAAGAAAACGGCCGGATCAACTATGTGAAAGGCGCGAACATCGCGGGCTTCGTGAAAGTCGCCGATGCGATGCTGGCCCAAGGCATCGTCTAAGCCTCGGGTTCGATGCGCAACACTTCGATCACCTGATCGCCGACGGGGCGCTGCCACAGCACCTCGTCACCCACCTGGGCCCCCAGCAAGGCGCGGCCCAGGGGCGAACCCCAGTTGATCAGGCCTGCCGTGGCGTCGGCCTGATCTTCGCCCACCAGTTGGATACGCTGCTGTTCATCCTGCTCGTTGGCGAAGGTCACCCAACTGCCGATCTGCACCTTGTCGGTAGATGTGGCCGGCGTCACCACCTGGGCGCTTTGCACCCGTTGGTTGAAGTAACGCAAATCCCGCTCAAGGTCCGCCCGACGCTGTTTATCGTCTTTGGCGGATTCGAGGCTGTATTCGTGCTGCAACTGCGCAACCTTGGCCTGCAACTGCGCCAACCCTTGCGCGGTAACGCGGTTGGGCTGTTCACTGACGTGGCGCTCCACCGGCTGGTCAGCTTGGGCGGCAGCGTTGTCCTCGTTTACAAAAGCTCGGCTCATGACGATCTCCCTCAATGGAGTTTGGGCCATGGTCGCCGCGCTTTAGTTTCGATGGATGTCTGAAAGCGACCTATTGCGAGCGATAGGCCCTGGCGGCGTCGCGATCCTTCTCCTGCTGCCAGGCACGTTCGCGGTCATCCCAGTGGTTGTTCTTGTAGTCGCGCAGCTCTTCGTTCTCGCGCATGGCCTTGCACTGGCGAAAGCCGTCTTCCCAGCCTTCGGCGTACTCACGGTCTTTGAGATAGCGCGGTACGTTCTTGCGAAACTCCCCACTGATCACCCCGGCAGCCTGTCGGCCGCTGCTGCAACCGTCATCGAAACCATCGGCAAAGGCCGGGGGATAACCCTTGGCCAATAAATCCTGATGGGTTGACTGGCAACCCGCCAGCCATACCACCGCACATAGCATTAGCACATACCGCCACATGGCGTACTCCCTGGCCGTTTCACGGCTGATAGGGAGAGTTTAGAAGGGGATTTGTCGGGGAGGTGTGAAAGGGAGGTGAGAAAGGTGTTTGACTGGACACTGTGGCGAGGGAGCTTGCTCTCGCTGGTGCGCGAAGCGGCCCCAAAAGGCTCGGGACTGCTACGCAGTCCAGCGGGAGCAAGCTCCCTCGCCACAGGGGTTATGTCGTTAGTGCGGCGTGCTCAGCCAATTCCTGCTGGATAAACGCCGCAATCATTGCGCGGTACACCTGCTCGGTGACATCTGGGTTGGCGCCTACCGATTGGGACAAGTCCCGCACTTTGGTGATCACCTGCTCGACTCGCTGGGGCGCCTTGACGCTGTCGGTGTCTTTTTTGAAGCGGGCGGCCTGGGATACAAGTTGGCCGCGCTCGGCCAGCAGGGTGACGATTTGTTGGTCGAGGCGGTCGATGTTGCTGCGCACTTGTTCGAGGGTGGTGCAGGTAACGGCCATGTTGTTGGAGCTCCTTGAGATGGATCTGAATAGACGCGGACCTAATGTGGGAGCGGGCTTGCTCGCGAATGCGGCGTGTCAGCCAATACATCAAGTGACTGAACCACCGCATTCGCGAGCAAGCCCGCTCCCACATAAGCCCGCATCAGCAGTTGAATGGGCGTTGAGCCTTAGTAGTGATACCACTTCACTTCAAGCATCACTTCATTCACCGGCGTGGACAGGTGGCTGTATTCACGTTGGGCGCTCAGGCGCAGGCCGAGGTTACGCGACAATTCCCACTGCTGGTTCAGGCTCAGGCTACGCCGCACTTCACCGTTGGTGAAGAAGTCGCCCTTGGCTTCCAGGCTCAGATTGCCCAGCGGGTTTTTCCACAGCACGCCGGTGTTAAAGCCCGCAGCGGGTGAGATGGCTTCGCTGAAGTCGTTGTTGTGTTCCACCCGCACGGTGCCGAGGGCAAAGCCGAGCATGTCGTCGCGCAGTTGCCAGGTGCCGCCGGCGCCACCGTTGACGTGGGCCACCAGGGTTTCGTCGTCGTGCTTGCCGGGGACGCGCTCAAGGCCGCCGGTGACTTGCCATGACCAGGGTTGCAGCAGGGCGTTGCGTGGGGTCAAGGAGCGGATGGTGGCCAGGTCCAGTTGTTGCAGTTGCCAGTGGTTCCCCTCGTACTGGCGCAGTTTCATTTGCAAAATTTCGATCTGCGCGCCGAGGGGGAAGCCTTCGGCGTTGTCGTTGAGGTCGTGGTAGGCCATGCGCAGGCCGTATTCGCCGTAGGCCTTGTCGCCTCGTGTGCCGATGCCGGCTTGCCAGGTGCGCGACTCGTGGCCGTTTTCTGGCAGGCCTGGTGGCTCGATCTTCAAGTTGGGCGCCGGGTTCTGGTTGATGGCGCGCAACAGTTCGAAACTGCGTTGGGAGCGGGCGGGGTCGCGCTCCAGGCCATTGGCGCGGTAACGGCCCAGGCGATAGGCGGCGTCGATGATCAAGGCTTGACGTTCACGGGGCAGGGCTTTGAATGCGGGCTCCTGCAATTGCTTTTGGTCGTCGCTGACTTTGAGCACCCACCGCTGCTCGTCGCCGTCCAGTGGTTTGGCGCGTTCTAGTAATTCGCGCTCGCGGGAAGGGCGGTAGTCGATTTTTTCAACCAACCCCGCGTCTTTCACTGCCTTGACCGTATCGGTGGGAATGGCTGTCAGTGGAAACTGCTCGGTTAGGCGCAAGCCGGGGCGTGCCACTTGCAGCAACTCCAGCAGCCGGTACGAGCAGTTTTCGTCGAAGAAGAAGTAGTCGAACTGGATCTGCTTGAGTTCCCACACATGCTCGACCATGCGCTCGGTCTCGACCTGGGTGAGATTGAGGCGGTATTCCCACAGGTCGCGGTTCTCCAGGCTACGGTATTCGGAGAGCTTCTCTTGATACGGCACCAGGGCGAACAGGCCGGGGTAGCCGCCCATCAGGCCTTTCCAGGCATACAGGATGCTGTTGTCGGAGCCTTCAATGTAGGCGCCGAAGTTGATCGCGTAGCTGAGCAGGGCGGTGTTGTTGCTCTGCACGTCGGCCTGGTCGATACGCAGCAGGGTGTGGCCAAACATCGACGACGGACTGTTGAGGTAGGCCGCCGGGAAGATCATCACCGCGCTGTGGGGGGCGACGTCCTTGAACCATTGCTTGAATTCGGTGCAGTCCACGGCGGGCAGGTCGGTCAGGTGCAACTGATCCTTGAGCCAGCGCGTACGTGCGGGGTAGACGCATTGGGCGTGTTTCTGGCCCAGGCTCGCCGGCGCATAAAGCGCTTCAACGGTGGCCTTGAGTTCAGCGTCCGGGTGGTGGGCACCATCGGCTGCGAGGAAGAATTTTTTGTCGCTGACGTAACTGCGCCAGCCACTGATTTTGCCGGCTTCGTAGTGGCCCAAAGACAACCAGAACGGGTCGTTGGCCAGTTGCTGCAAACGTTGATCATCAAGGTGCGGGGCCGCATACAGCGGGGCGCAGGCGAAGAGTGCCATCCAGGCAAAGCGTTTGAGCATAGGGGCAACTTAAGTCGGATAAAAAGAGACCCAAAGGGGAGGCGGGTCCAAAAATAAAGCCCGCGCCTCGAAGGGCGCGGGCAGGTCGAGCTTAAGCTTGGGTTGCGTACTTCGCCAAGCGGGCATCGCTTTTCAGTACAGCAATGGTGTTGTTGTGCACGTCATCAGCGGTCACGTCAGCCTTGCTGAAGATTTGCTGGAAGTGTTCGTGGGTCACGGCCGCGAAGTGTTCGCGATCTTCCGGAGCCACACCCAGGACCACGGCATAGGTGGTCAGCGCTTCGCCATTGCCCTTGGCCATGTCTTCGGACAGCTCGTTCATCATGCCATTCATGGCAATCCAGGACTTGCCGCCGTAGGTCAGGGCACTGTTGGTGCTGCAACCGTTGGTGCCCGAGGTCATGCCGAAGGTGGCGTTACCCGATGTGCCGTTGGTGGTGGAAGCCAGGAAGTGAGCCGGAGTACCGCGCTGGCCTTCGAACAGCATGTTGCCCCAACCGCAGTTCGGGCCACCTGGTGATTCTGCCATTGCATTGAGGGAGACGACGGTGAAGAGAGTACCGAGAAGGATCCGTTTCATAGCTTTGTTCTCTTTGTGTGCAAACCAATGGACAAGGGTTCAGGCGCATCGCAGCGCCCTGAGGGATCGGTTATTAGTCCAACCCGCGCAGTTTGGAGTTTAGGCACGTTCCAGGGGTTCCGTGATTTTTTATAAAACAATCAGAGTTATCGCGTTTTTTTTGTAGGACGTGTTCCGTGCCCACGCTTTCCCACCGACGCGCCTTGCCAGAGCGCGCAAGCGAGAGCCAGAATGCCGTCATCTGCCCCGCCTGATGTAAGGAAGCCCGATGCCTGATCCTGTTGCTGCCAGCTTGCGTCTAGCGCCCGAAGCGCTGACTCGTCCTTTTTCCGCTGAACAGTTCAGCTTCTCGACCACCAATGATTTGGAGCCTTTTCGCGGTGTGCTTGGCCAGGAACGTGCGGTTGAAGCCTTGCAGTTCGGTGTGGCCATGCCACGCCCCGGTTACAACGTGTTTGTCATGGGCGAGCCCGGTACTGGCCGCTTTTCGTTCGTAAAGCGCTACCTGAAGGCCGAAGGCAAGCGCCTGCGGACCCCGGCGGACTGGGTCTATGTGAATAATTTTGATGAACCCCGCGAGCCCCGTGCACTGGAGTTGCCGGCGGGCGGCGCGGCGGCGTTTATCAGCGACATCAACGGGTTGATCGACAACCTGGTGGCCACCTTCCCGGCGGTCTTCGAACACCCCACTTATCAACAGCGTAAAAGTGCCATTGATCGCGCCTTCAACCAGCGTTACGACAAGGCCCTGGACGTGATCGAACGCCTGGCCCTGGAAAAGGACGTGGCGCTGTACCGTGACAGCACCAACATTGCCTTCACGCCGATGCTCGACGGCAAGGCACTGGACGAAGCCGAGTTTTCGCAGCTGCCGGAAGCCGACCGCGAGCGCTTCCACACGGATATTTCCGAGCTGGAAGAACGCCTCAACGAAGAACTGGCCAGCCTGCCTCAGTGGAAGCGCGAGTCGAACAACCAACTGCGCCAGTTCAACGAAGAAACCATCACCCTGGCCCTGCAGCCTTTGCTCTCACCGCTGTCGGAAAAGTACGCGGAGAACGCGGCCGTCTGCGGTTACCTGCAGGCCATGCAGGTGTACCTGCTCAAGACCGTGGTCGAGCAACTGGTAGACGACGCCAAGACCGACGCCCAGGCCCGCAAGCTGCTGGAGGAGCAATACTGCCCGAGCCTGGTGGTGGGCCATCCGGTCAACGGCGGCGCCCCGGTGGTGTTTGAACCGCACCCAACCTACGACAACCTGTTCGGCCGTATTGAATACAGCACCGACCAAGGCGCGCTGTACACCACTTATCGCCAATTGCGCCCGGGCGCTTTGCACCGCGCCAATGGCGGCTTCCTGATCCTTGAAGCCGAGAAAATGCTCAGCGAGCCGTTTGTGTGGGACGCCCTCAAGCGCTCCCTGCAATCGCGCAAGTTGAAGATGGAATCGCCCCTGGGCGAGCTGGGCCGTCTGGCCACCGTGACCCTCAACCCGCAGATGATCCCGTTGCAGGTCAAGGTGATCATCATTGGTTCGCGCCAGTTGTATTACGCGTTGCAGGACGCCGATCCGGACTTCCAAGAGATGTTCCGCGTCCTGGTGGACTTCGACGAAGACATCCCGATGGTGGACGAAAGCCTGGAGCAGTTCGCCCAGTTGCTTAAAACCCGCACCTCGGAAGAAGGCATGGCACCGCTGACCTCGGACGCGGTGGCGCGGTTGGCCACCTACAGCGCACGGTTGGCGGAGCATCAGGGCCGTTTGTCGGCGCGCATTGGTGATCTGTTCCAACTGGTCAGCGAGGCGGACTTTATTCGCCACCTGGCGGGTGATGAGATGACCGATGCTGGCCATATCGAACGGGCGCTCAAGGCCAAGGCTACGCGTACCGGGCGGGTATCGGCGCGGATTCTGGACGACATGCTCGCTGGCGTCATCCTGATCGACACCGCCGGAGCCGCCGTGGGCAAGTGCAACGGGCTGACGGTGCTGGAAGTCGGGGACTCGGCTTTCGGTGTGCCGGCGCGGATTTCCGCCACGGTGTACCCCGGCGGCAGCGGCATCGTCGACATCGAGCGTGAGGTCAACCTCGGCCAGCCGATCCACTCCAAGGGCGTGATGATCCTCACCGGTTACCTGGGCAGCCGCTATGCCCAAGAATTCCCGTTGGCGATCTCGGCGAGTATCGCGCTGGAGCAGTCCTACGGTTACGTGGACGGTGACAGCGCGTCTCTTGGCGAGGCGTGCACCCTGATCTCGGCCTTGTCGAAGACGCCGCTTAAGCAGTGTTTTGCCATCACCGGCTCCATCAACCAGTTTGGTGAAGTACAGGCGGTGGGCGGGGTCAACGAGAAGATCGAAGGGTTCTTCCGTCTTTGCGAAGCCCGTGGTTTGACCGGTGAGCAGGGGGCGATCATTCCCCAGGCCAACGTCGCTACCTTGATGCTGGATGAGAAGGTGCTCCAGGCCGTGCGCGCCGGTCAGTTCCATATCTATGCGGTACGCCAGGCGGACGAGGCCTTGAGCCTGTTGGTGGGCGAGCCGGCCGGTGAGCCGGATGCTGAAGGGCAATTCCCCGAAGGCTCGGTGAATGCGCGGGTGGTGGAGCGCCTGCGGGTGATTGCGGAGATGATCAGCGAGGAAGACTTGAAGGAAGCCGAGAAGGAGTTGGCGCAGCAGGCGCTGGCCGAAGCCAAGCCCACCTGATTTTCGTCTCGACGCGGTCAATGTGGGAGGGGGCAAGCCCCAATGCCAGTCAGTTAAGGGTTAGAAAGAGTAAAAGCTAACCTGTGGCGAGGGAGCTTGCTCCCGCTGGACTGCGCAGCAGTCCCATCTTTGGGGCCGCTACGCGGCCCAGCGGGAGCAAGCTCCCTCGCCACACTGACGGTGTTTGCCCTTAACTGACTGGCATTAGGGCAAGCCCCCTCCCACATTAGGTCTGCGGTGAGGTTTGATATATTGGGCGCATGTCATGAAATTGACTCAGGGTGAAGGGCTCCACGCCCGTTGGTCCCTACAACCTTGGTTTATTGCGGTTTTCTTCTATTCTCTGCTCAAGGGATCTCTACAGGAGTCGCAGGATAGAGACAGCCTCGCCGAGCGTTGAGGTTGAACACCGATCTACCGAGGGTCGCCGCCATGCCGCGCAACCTTTGCCTTACCCGCCAGTGCCTGGGCCTGGTTACCCGTATCGAATGCTCCATTCGCCCTCTCGCGGGGGATAACGGGATGTGGACGCTGTTGTTTGCCGCCGGCATGACCGGTGAGCAGCCTTCCACCATCAAGTCCCAAGGCCCGTTCCATGGGCCTTTCGTGGCCGAAACCATTCTGGAATCCATCGTCGACAGCCTGACACTGCACGGCTATGAGCGCGCGGGCGACCCGCAGATCTGGTGCCTGCACATGCAGGCCCATCTGCGACAGCTCAATGGCGGACGAACACCCGCCCTCAGTGACACCCAGCACTGACGGCTATTGGGCCTGAGGCTTGTCCAGCTTGACCTCGAAACCGTATTGCACGGTACTCAGGTCGGTGCGCTGGTAGCTTTCCAGCGTCGTCGGTTGGCCGTAGAAATAATGCACATCAAAGGTTGCCGTGCCGTACTCCTCGGCGCGGTGGCTCACCCCCAGGATTTCATTGAGGTAGTTACCGCTGGCGTCCTTGGCATAGAAGCGCCAGCTGTCGGACGGGAACGCCTTCTGGTCAACGATCAGCGCGTTGTCTTTAAGCGTCAACCCCTTGGGTAGCTTGGCCACATCCACTGTGGCTTTCTCGATAGTGGCCAGGAACAGCGGGATCGAGCCGACCACAAACGCCGGGTTTTCCGGGAACAGGTTGAGGTCGTAGGTGAGGGTGCCGCGGCTTGGGTTCAGTTCAAAGGCTTCGGTGGGCAGTTCGATGGGCTCGCCGCGCTCACCTTTGTCATCGGCAGTGAAGAAGGTCACCGGTGATTCGCTGCTGTTGCGCTCGGCGCCCACCAAGTCGTCGTTGAAGGTGAAGGGGTGGTCGAAGACGATATGTGCGGCGCTGGCGTCTTCGGTGGACTGGCTGATGGTGACGCTGTTTTTCAGCTGGTCCTCGGTCATCGATGCGTCTTTGAGCCAGCTGGCGGCGCCGTCGTCATACACGGTGACCGGCATTGGCAAGGCCTGTACGGTTTGTTGCAGGCTGTTCTTGTCGAAGCGCATCACCGGCAGTTCAAGGTCCTTGTGGGTGAGAGTGGCTTTGGAGAAATCCAGCACATTGACCTGCAGGTTGTCGATCAGCCCGTTGAAGTACACCTTGGCGTAATGGCTGCTCTGTTTGTGTTCGAAGGCTTTTTGCTCGTCGGTGAGCTGTTTTTCGAACGCATCGGACCAGGTTTTCTGCTTTTGCATCTCGGCCAGTTGTTTCTCATAGAACGCCACTTGGGCATTACTCTCGTTGATCGAGCCCGAGCGGGTGAGAAATTGCCCGGTGCTGTCGCGCGCCTGTACCAGCAGTGGGTTGGGGGACGCGTCGCCGACTTCCGGTGCCAGCGGTGCGCTGTTGGTCAGTTCGATTTCGGCGTAGTTCTTTTCAAGCAGCAGCAGGTTGAGGGTGATGGTGCCTTCGGTGCGCTTGTGGCCTACGTCTTTTTTCGACAGGTCGAAGCTCAGCACCTTGCCCGGCGCAACCACATCAACCGTGCCTTTGAGGCTGACCGGTTGTGGCTGGCTTTTGTTTTCCGTCTCGACGCCATCGATGAACGGGTAGGTCACCGTCAGGTCATCGGGGTTGGTGAGGTTGGAACTGCTGGGGCTCAGTTGGATACCGGGATCGGTTTCCGACCACTCGGGCTGAAAGGGGATGACCTTATTGTTGCTCAAGGTCACCGACTGCCATTCCAGGCTGTGGGGGAACGGGAACTGCTCAAGGGTGTTGAAGCTGAACGGGAAAACGGGCTGCAAATCCGTCAAATAGTCGGAATGCGAGGCTTTGCGCAGCACGAACAGGCCATTGATGTAGGTGTCCACCAACGCTTGAGGCGTGGGGTAGTACTTGAGCAGAGCCAGGGTGTCTTCGCCGTATTCGGCCTCGATGGGTTTGTCGGCGAGCTTGACCCGCGCCCGTTCCAGTAGCAGCAGCGAGCCGCCGAGGTCGGCGATGGCGTCGCGCAGCTTGGGGTCCTGGATGCTGTCCAGTGACTGTTCGAACTTGGCGGTTTTCTCTTCGAGGGTGGCCTGTTTTTTCTCATCGCTGGGGGAACAGCCGCTGGCCATCAGCAACACCGCACACAGGCCGATGCTGGCCAAAGGGGATCGCACATCCATCATCTGAGTTTTTCCTGTCCGACATCATCGAGCCGATTTGATGGGCTCGACACTAGCAGAAAAATTCTCTTACAGATGCCGCCTGGGTCAGTTTTCTCGCGGTGACAGGTGTCTTGTAGCGGCTGGTATACTCGCTGCCATTTTTAGCCAAGCTGTGTGAGATCCCATGGAACGCTTTATCGAAAATACTATGTACGCTTCACGCTGGCTGTTGGCGCCCATCTATCTCGGGTTGTCCCTGGGCTTGCTGATCCTGGCGCTGAAATTCTTCCAGGAAATCATCCACGTCATTCCTAACATTTTCACCATGCTGGAAGCAGAAGTGATCCTGCTGCTGCTGTCGTTGATCGACATGGCGCTGGTCGGTGGCCTGCTGGTGATGGTGATGATCTCGGGTTACGAGAACTTCGTCTCGCAACTGGATATCGATGAAAACAAAGAAAAGCTCAACTGGCTGGGCACCATGGACTCTTCATCGCTGAAGATGAAAGTGGCGGCCTCCATCGTGGCGATTTCGTCCATCCACTTGCTGCGTATCTTCATGGACGCCAAGAACGTCGATCCACAGCACTTGATGTGGTACGTGATCATCCACATGACCTTCGTGGTCTCGGCGTTTGCCATGGGTTACCTGGACAAGCTCACCAAGCACTGATACCCCGCGCCGGCCTTATTGCTCGACGAAGTAGTAAGGCTGGCGGCTGATCGCCATCTGCTTGATGACGGTCACCTTCTCATCCAGCCCGTTGGTGTGGTCGAGCAACGCAACGTTGCCCGGTTTGGCGGTGAGGAAGGCGCGCAGTTCGGGCTCGGTTTGCAGGATCGGAACATAGCCCTGCATGTAGAACACCCCGGCGCCGGAAATACGCTCGTTCGGCTGGAACATCGCCACGTCTCGACCTTCTGCCTGCAATGCCTGGATCTGGCTGATTACCGGCACGAATGACTCACGCTTGTCGGCCTTGGGCGCAAACCAGAACGCCGCGCTCAGGTAGCTGGCAAAGAGCACAGTGAATACGCCTGCGATTACCGGCCGGTGATAGCGGTATAGGCCTGGCTTGCGCGCTTTGAGCCCTTGCAGCAACACATAGGCATATTCCGTAGCAAGCACGGCGGCGGCCGGGGTGAGGGACATCAGGTAGACGGTGCGTTTGCTGGAAGCCAGCGTCAGCAGGGTGAACTGCGCCACCAGCCAGATGCTGAAAAACAGACGGTAGCGATTGCCCATCAGGCTTTTTCGGAAGTGCCACAGGCCCAGGTAGACCAGGATATTCCACGGCAGGAACGCCTCGGGCAGTTTGGCGAGGTAGTAGTAGAACGGCTCGTAATGCCCGGCCTCGACGAACGAGCCGCTGAACCGCCCGACGCTATTGGTCCACAACACCTCGCCCACCGCTTGCATGCCACCGCGCTGGAACAGAAACGCCAGCCAAATCATCAGCGGCACCAGCGCCAATAAGGTGCACAACCCAGGCTTGAGCCAGTCACCGATGCGCAGGCGCTTGTCCATCACGCTGGTCACGGCCAGGTACACAAAAATCACAATGCCCGGCATCGCCAGGCCCAGCACCCCTTTGCTCAGGGTGGCGATCACCATCCCGGCAGTAAACAGCGCCCAGGGCCACACACTGGTGCCTTGGCGTTCGGGCCGCATGGCTTGGTAGAACGCCAGCAACGCGGTGGTCACGCCGAGGGTGAGCAACGCGTCTTCACCCACACCGCGCACATTGCCCCAGAAACTGGCCATGGTCGCCAGGACCAGCGCGGCGCTGAACGCCAGGGTCTTGGGCCGGCCAAACTGGCGCAGCATCCCGTAAAACAGCATCACACTGAACAACCCGGCAAACGCCGATGCCAGGCGCACGGCCCAAGTGGTGCCACCAAACAAGCGAATCGCCCCGGCGTCGAGCCACAGGCTCAGGGGTGGTTTTTCCAGGAAAGGCTCGCGAAACAGGCGCGGCACCACCCAATCGTTGTCCAAGTGCATGGCCATGGCGATCCCGGCGACGCGGGCTTCGGTGGAACCTTGGAGTTCGTGTTTGCCCAAGGCAAAGAAAAACAGCAAACCAACCAGTAACAGCAGCAGGGGAGCGGTACGCGTCATAGGGTGTGGCTACCAGGGCAGAGGGACCGTTTGGGGGGGGGCATTGCAATGGGCTAGTATCTGTTGGGGTTTCTGAATATTTCGTGAATGGGTGTGAAATTAGGACAAAAAGGCCGAGGCGCTGAATGGGCCTCGGCCTTTTTTTGATGACTGGGGCGTTTGGGTGTTTTGGGTGAGTACCAGTACCGTTGACTCTAAGTGGTGTTGTCATTTCGCCCGCAGCGTCGCCGTTGTCTTCAGCCGGTTGCGCAGTTGCACAGATCGATTCCGTCCGCATAATGGGGGTCATGAATCCATTGCCCGACGAGTCACGAATGCGCCCGTTACCGCCGATTGGTGTTGGTCTGCGCGCTGCGCATTACCCCGACTTTCTGCAGACGCTGCCGCCCGTCGACTGGCTTGAAGTGCATACGGAGAACTACTTCGGGCCCGGTGGCTGGGATCTGCATGTGTTGCGGTGCCTGGCCGATCACTATCCGATCAGTCTGCATGGGGTGGGATTGGGCATCGGCTCGGTACATGGGTTTTCCATGGAACATGTCGAGCGCATTCGCCAGTTGGCAGCCAGCGTCAGGCCCTTTCTGATTTCGGAACACCTGACCTGGGGCGCGGTGGAGGGGCGCTGCATTAACGATCTGTTGCCGCTGCCGCTGACCGAAGCGTCTCTGAGCCTGGTCTGTGAGCGCCTCGATCAAGTGCAGAGCGCCCTCGGTCAACAACTGTTGCTGGAAAACGTGTCGACCAGTCTGCGCTACAAGGGTGACACCTTGGGTGAGACGCAGTTTCTTGCCGAAGTCGTGGCGCGCACTGGGAGTGCGGTGCTGCTGGATCTGAATAATCTTTACGTCAATCAATGCAACCACGGCGAACCGGCGCTGGCCGCCATGCAAACGCTCGCTGTTGGCTGCGTGGGTGAATTGCATCTTGCAGGCCATAGCCATGAGCACGGCTTGCTGGTGGATGATCATGGCAGTGCGGTTGCCGAGCCGGTCTGGGCGCTGTATCGCAGCGCATTGCGCCAGTTTGGCAGCGTGCCGGTGCTGATCGAATGGGACACTCGTCTGCCGCCGTTTGAAGAGCTGTTGGGTCAGGTCGAGATTGCTCGGGCGATTGCTGCGCAGGTGTCGATTGACGCGTGAAGAGTTGGCGTCGCTGCAAGCCGATTTTGTTGCAAGCCTCGACGAATCGTCAGCACCTGCGATTCTGCCGCAGGGTTGGTTTGACGCTGCCAGTGCCGATGATCTGCAGCGTTTTTCGCGTTACCGCAGTGCTCTCTGGCAGCACCAGGAGCGCTCGCTGGCGTTGACTTATCCGGTGATCAAGGCGTTGGTCGGCGATGAGTTTTTCCGCACGCTTGCGCATGCTTTTGGCCAGCGATATCCATCGCGCCAGGCCGATCTGAAAATGTTCGGCGCGCAGTTTTCGGCGTTTCTCAATGGTTACTTGGCCGTTCACGCCTACCCGTATTTCGCTGACGTGGCGGCGCTGGAGTGGTCGGTGCAGTGTGCGGCGTTCGCTGCTGACGCTGTGGCATTGAGTGCTGGCGAACTGGCTGCGCTGAGCAGCAGTCAACTCGATGCCCAACGTTTGACCCTGCATCCAGGCTGTTCGCTGCTGCACAGTGACTGGCCATGCGCGGCGTTATGGACTGCTCATGTGACGCCGGGCCAGGCATTTCCGGATCTGCAAGCGAAACACCGGACGACTCTGGTTTATCGACTCGGCTGGGTGGTGAAGGTGCGGGAGTTGAACCCTTGCGAAGCGGCGGGGTTGATCTGCCTGAGTGGCGGGGCCAGCCTGAGCGAGGCCTTGCTGGCAGCTCAGACGCGATTCGCCGAGGCGAATCGCCCATCGCAGTTGGTCGATAGCGCAGCGCTGGTTACGCGCTGGTTGAACGATGCGCTGCTGGTTACCGTCAGCGTCTAGCGATCCTTACGGAGCGCCAACTGCCAGCGTCGCCTGAAGTTCGGCGAAGGTGGTGATGCTGCCGGCAATCGCGCTGGCGGCCACGGTGTAGGGGCTGGCCAGCCAGACGCTGCCGGGCCCCGAACGGCCGGGAAAGTTACGGTTGATCGCGCTGATGGTGACCTGTTCCGCCGACACCGACTGCCCCGGTCCACAATTGGCGCAGGCGCCGCAACCCGGTTTGATCAGCACCACGCCGGCCTGCTCGAAGGTTTTCAGGTAACCGCGCTGCTGACAGTAATCGTGAACGTCCATCGTGCCGAACTGCAAAAACAGCCGTGTGTCTGCGTTCAGGGGATAGTCGTTGGCCAGCGCCCACGCCAGGACTTCGTGATAGCAGTCAAAATCACTGCGCTTGCCGGCGGTGCAGGACCCCCCATAGGCGATGTCCACGTTCACCGGCGCGGGCAGATCCGCCACTGCCACGCCGTTGCCGGGATCTCCCGGACGGGCCAGCATGGCTTGCAACTGGGCGCCGTCGATGTGGATCACTTCGCGATAATGGGCATCCGCATCACTGCTCATCCAGTCTTCGAGCTGGAAGTCGATGCCGCGCCGCTCTTTGAGAAAACTCACGGTTTTGGCATCGGGCTCGACAATGCCGGTCATGCCGCCGAGCTCGGCGACCATGTTGGTCAACGTCGCGCGTTCATCAATGCTCATTCCTCGAATGGCTGGGCCGCCATATTCGAACACTGCGCCGATTGCACCACCGGCCTGGATCGACTCCATCTGCAGCAGATACAGCACCAGATCCTTGGCCATCACCCCAGGCGCCAACGTGCCGCTGACCTCTATCCGAATCGTGTCGGGGACTTTGCAGCGCACGTAACCGGTGGCCCAGCTATTGGCCATTTCGGTCGCGCCAACGCCGAACGCCAGACAGCCCAGCGCGCCGGAATGCGGTGTGTGTGAATCGGTGCCGGCGACCACTTGTCCGGGCAGGGCGTAGCGCTCGATCATCAAGGCATGGCAAATGCCCTCTGACCCGGATTTGTCTTGCAGCGCCCCGTGGGAACGCACCGGATACTGCTCGGAAAAGTGCCTGTGGCCACGGGCAAGATCCGCCACACCGTCGAGCAGTCCCTGCTGGATGTGCGGAATGCTTTGCGGCGCGAGGACCAGATGATCCTCAAACGCAATGATCCGGTCTGGATCGATCAGGCTGGCCGGCTGACCGAACGCCTGATGCATGAGGTGGGCGCTCATGCCGGTGAAGTAGTCGTGACTGAAGCGGTAATCTGCGGCGATGAACACGCCCTCGCCACGGGTGACGGTCTGCGCATCCGGATGCAGGTGACGAGTGATGATTTTCTCGACCAGAGTCTGGCCTGTCTTGCTCGGGATAACCCGCTCGCGGTCCGGCAGCGGCCAGTGCGCAGCGCGGCTGTACTTGAGCAGTCCACCGCTGCGGATGATCTGCTGCGTCAGTTCGTCGCGACCTTCCAAGAAGGTCGAAAATTCGATGGCTTCGCCAGCGGCGATGCGCTCAAGCACAGAGAAATCGGTGGTGGTCAGAATGCCAATGTTGTCGCAGTTCTGTTGATAGATCCGCTCAAAGCTCTCGGCCACGATCAGGCGGATACCGGCCGACAGTTCAGCCACCGGCGAGGATTCGCGTGACGACCCTTTGCCGTAGCGCTTACCCGCGACGGTGATCTCGAAACCGCCTCGCTTGATCGCATGGCGAGCAATCGGCAATTGCTCGCCAGCCTTGAAGCCGACATAGGGGAATTCCCCCAGGCGCTCGTCGTAAACCATCATGACGGTGACGGGGGTGATTTCGTCGGTAGAGATGTTGTCGCGCAGCGGCTCGGCGCTTGCCAAAGTCAGGTCTTCGCCGTCGAGCTGACGGCGAATACACTCAGGGTTTTGCGACAAATACAGAGCGCGCCCGGAAAAGCGAATTGCATTGTTCATAGATGAGTTCTCCTGATTGCACTCTATCAGCGGGGAAAACGCCCCGCGCTGATGGTTGGAGAACACAGCGATGCTGGTTGGAGACGAATCGCCAAGCGCTGTGGGCAAGGCTCAGACATCGACCGGGAGCTTGTCACAAAGTGCTTTTCGCCGTTGCTGCACGCTCAATTGGCCGATCCACAGCGCACAGCCGAGCAGCAGCACGCAGGTAGCGATGAACACCGAACGAATCCCGATGTGTCCGGCAAAAAAACCACCAGCGACCGGTCCCAGCACTTGTCCGGCGTATTGCGCGGAGGTCGAATAACCGAGCATGCGGCCGACCGAGCGATCATCGACATTGTGCCGGATCAACGCAGTTACGCAGGGTAGCAAGCCGCCGAGCGCCAGGCCCATGCAGAAACGCAGGGCAATCAATTGCCAGATATCGCTGACAAAGGCTTGTGGAATCAGCAGCAGCCCGGCCAGTGCGAGGCTCGCAGCGACCACTTTAAGGCCACCGATCCGGTCAGCGATCTTGCCCAGCCGTGGCGCTGAAATGATACTGCCCAGCGCGGCGGCGGACATGGTCAAACCGGCGTAGAACGTCACGCTGCCGGCGGCCTCGACCAGTTGTTGCACGTACACGGTGATGATCGGCTCGATGGACATGTTGGCGACCATCAGCAATGACGCCGTGACGAGCATCGAGAAGACCACGGTGCGCTGATTATTCGATAAATCGGCGTCGGTCGCGGGGGGGGGCGCCGCGTTCGTCCTGGCTGGGGCGACACGCTTTTCTTCGCGGACGAACAGGCACGTGGCCAGGAAGTTCAGAAAAATACAGGCGCTGGCGAGGAAGAAGATGCTGCGAATATCCAGCACCGCCGGCAACACACCGCCAATCAACGGGCCGACCAGACTCCCGGCCATGATGCCCGACGCCAGGGTGCCCAGTGCCCAGGCCGAGCGATCCTTGGGCGTTTGCGCCGCCACGATCACATAGGACCCAGACGTGTAGCCGCCCGCCAGTCCCACCAGAAACCGCAACAGAACCAGCTGCCAAACATTCTGCGCCAGGCCGATCAGCGCCATGCTCACAACCATGCCCAGGCTCGCGCGAATGAGGTTTTGTTTGCTGCCATAACGATCAGCCAGACGCCCCCACAGCGGCGCCACCAGAGCAGCGGAAAGGAACGTTGCGCCATAGGCGATGCCCGACCACTGGACGATTTGCGCATGGCCTTCAACGCCCAGTTGCTCGATGTAGATCGGCAGAAAAGGCAACAGCAACGTCATGGCGACGATATTGATGAATGAGCCGAAGAAACAGATGGCCAGGTTACGTTGCCAGTACACGCTACTCATGTGATGAATCCCTGTAAAAATGATCGAGCGCATGGGCGTTGCCTGCGCCATGCCGATGCGCTCGCCGGCGCCGGGTTCAGACCGTGGCCACCGGCGTCACCGGCGAGGCCACGGCGCCAGTCAGACGCAGGGGCGGCGCGGTCAACAGAAAACGGCTGCGACCGTTTTCCCGCAGCCATTGGGCGAGTGGCGTCAGATACCAGAGTTCGCCCAAATGGATGCCCAGTTTGAACAGACACAACTCGTGCAGCGGCAGAATCGGGTAGTGCGGCAGATCGAGTTTTTCCGACGGGAAGGCTTCCACCGCATGATTATCCGCTGCAATCGCGCTGATCTGCGCTTCGTCGATCCAGCGTAGCAACTCTTCGTCACGACCGTTGAGGTCGACGCACGAGTGCTCAAGCAAATGCACGTCCGGATCGCCTTGCATATCCACCAGCATCTGCGCGAAACCGGTGTGGAACAGTACGATGTCGCCAGGCTCGACCACAATATTGTCGGCCTCCATGATCTGACGGATCTCGGCATAACCGACATGCCGCTTGGCATTGCCAAAATGTTTGTGCAGGTCGATCAGTACCGCCCGGCCTTGCAGTCCGGTGGCGGCCATGTGCTCGACCCCGAGGAACCTGGCTGGTGCCGGGGGGAAATCGCCGTGGGCATCTGGCTCACGTACGATCTCGCCAAAAATGTCCTGCTCGGCGCGAAAACCATTGTAGAAGCAGCTTTGCAAGCGCCCGTCACCGTCGATATCGAACAGGCTGCCGACTTGCGCAAGGCTGTCCCACTGGGTCGAATACTGTGTGCAAAGGGTCACCGTGTGGTCGCACAGCACATCGGTCAGATGCGGATCATCTTGGCTCAGTTGGTAGTCGATGTTCGAACGATTGTTGCGCAGTACTGGTTTCAGCACGGGTGGCTGGCGACGCGAATTCCACTTCGAACCGCCCGGCAGGTCAAGCGGCAGACTCAGGCAGAACGATTTGCCGGCACGAACCTCAGCGGCACCTTGACGGATCTTTTCAGCCGTCAGCAGATTCAGCCGTCCGAGTTGATCATCAGGACCGAAATCCCCCCAGTTCGAACCCGCCGGACGTTGCTTGTAGCGCATGTTGATACTCCACTCAGACCAGTGGGCAGCCCGCAGGCTGCCCGTTTCAACTCAGATGCTCGGCTTGAGCAAGATCGATTCAGTTATGTTCGGTCGGGTCTGGCTCAGGTGGTAACACGGCAAAGCGCTTGAAGCCCGGGCGCTGGCTGATGCGCTGGTACCAGGCGTCCAGATGCGGGGTTTCGGGTTTGTTGTCGAGCTCGAAGGTTTCATAGGTTTGCGCCAGCACACCGAGGGCAATATCGGCGATGGTGAAGTACTCGCCGGTGATGAATTGCTTGCCGGCCAGGTACTCGTCGGCAATCGACCAGTTCTTCGCCAGGCGCGTTGATTGGATGCGCACGGCATTCATGTCGCGCCGCTCGGGAGCGGTGCGGATCAGTGAAGTGAACAGCGGCACGATATCCGGCCACAGCGCGCCGACAGACCAGTCCAGCCAGCGGTTGCAGTCCGCATGCAACTTCGGTTCGGACGGGTAAAGGCTTGGCGGGCCGTAGCGCAGCGCCAGATAGCGCATGATCGCGTTGGACTCCCACAGCACGAATTCCTCATCGATCAGCGTCGGCACCAGACCATTGCGATTGAGCCGCAGGTATTCCTCATCATTGGTCCGGCCATACTGGCGGCCGGCATCGATTCGCTCAAAATCCAGCTTCAGGTCTTCAAGGCACCACAACACCTTCTTGACGCACAAACCACGTTCTCTGCCCCAAACTGTCAACATGACTATCCCTCGCACGATTTAATCAGATGGCTACTGCTTGCGTTGACCGACCTTATGCGGACGGTTTTTTCATGAATGTTTCGCGATACTCCGGCACTTGCAGACCAGCCATGCCCCAGTTATCGACATGGATTTCATCGATGACCACCGTGGTACTTCGCGGGTTTTTCTGCAGCACGCGTTCCAGCACCGCGGTGACTTCGGCGATCAGCTCGCGTTTCTGCTCGCGGGTGACGCCTTCATCGGTAATCTTGATATTTACGTAAGGCATGCAACGCTCCTTGGGTTGGCAGCGACGAGACTCGGCATCGGGCCTTGCTTCGCCAGCTCTGTCTGTAAACCGCGCGCCAGACGCTCCATGGCTCGGCGCAGCAGTTCGGGTTTCTGGGCAAAACACACGCGAATGAAGCCTTCTCCTGCGGGGCCGAACGCGCTGCCCGGTGCGATGGCGACGCCATGTTGTTGCACCAGCGCCATGGCCAGACTCAGGCTGTCGCTGACGCCCTCCAGCTGGATGAACGCATACAGGGCGGCGTCTGGCTGGTGGTAGCGGATGCCTGCAACACCGGCCAGCGCGGCAGACACGATCGCCCGCCCGGTCAGGCAGTAATCGCGGAACCCGTCCACGAATGGCCGATCCTGCAACGCCGCCAGCGCCGCGTTCTGCACGAAGGGCGCGACCCCGGAATGAGTCAGCTCGATCAGCTCACCAAGCTTTTCCCGCTGGCCCTGCGGCACCACCAGCCAACCCACCCGATACCCGGTCATGGCCCAGGCTTTGCTGAAGCTGTTGCACACCACCAGACGATCCTGGGCCGTGGCGATGTCGAGCATGGAAGGGGCGGCTCGCCGGCCGTCATAGATCAGGCGTGAATAGACTTCATCGCTGACGATCCACACCCCGTAGCGGCGGCACAGGTCCAGAATTGCCTGCATCTGTTGCGCACTGGCGGTCCAGCCGGTGGGATTGTTGGGCGAATTGAGAAACAGCACCCGGCTGCCCGGCAACGCCGCTTCCAACGCTTCCAGGTTCAGCGTGAACCCCTGTTGGTCGAGCAACAGCGGCACGTCGCGCACATTCACGCCTTTGAGCGCCGCGAGATTTCCCGGGTTGGGCCACGCGGGCGAAATCAGTACCGCCGTGTCGCCTTCGCGCAGCAGCGCAGCGAAGGCGACGTTGATTGCGGCCATGCCCGAGGCGGTCACGGCGATCCGATCCTCACTGACTGGCATTTGATGTAGCTCGCTCAGGTAGTCGGCCAGCCCTTGGCGCAGGGCCGGCACACCGCGAATATCCGGGTAGCGGGTGTGCCCGGCATCGAGCGCTTGCTTGAGCGCGGTTTGTGCGCAGACGGGGCTCGGATGATCGCTTTCGCCGAAGCACAGAAAGTCCACATCCCCGAGCCGAAACGCTTCCCGGGCCACCCCGACCAACTGCGAGCCTGCGATGTGATCGAGATCGAACGTTGCCAGGTGTTCGAATGCATCGGACACCGAGTCGGGCAGCGGTCTGTCATGACTGTTCAAAGAAACCACGGATGCACCCCTCAGCCGGTTCAGGCAATCGAAAGAACGTTCTGCGGCTGCGCAATTCGGTCCTGACGCTGCACGTGGGCGAGCAAGGCGTCGAGGAAAGTGTTCGACGAATTGAGGCGGATCAGTGCTCCGTAGAGAATTTCCCTGATGACACGCGGATCCTGTTCGACCGCCGGTTCTATGACGTTGTCGAACCAGCCTTTGCCATGAATTGCATCGATGCGGATATGCAGGTCGTGGTAAGCCAGACCAAACTCCGGCAACCCCAGGCGCCGCCAGCCGGCAACCAGTTTTTTGAAGCGCCGAGGGGCGAGGTATTCGGTAACCCCGAAGTAACCGATGGCTTTGTAATGATGCCGCGGGCTCAGGGCCAGGCAGGCAGAAAGGTTGCCGCACACCCGTGCTTCAGGGAGCAACGCCTTGTCGATGTAAGCGGCGTCGACATTCAGCGCCTTCAAGGCTTTGCTGAACAGCAGGGTGTGCACCTCTCGTTCATCACCATTGCCCATCTCGTCGAAATAGTTTTTGGCGATTTCCATTTTTTCTGCGCCGACTGTGCCCACTTGCATCAGCGCCAGAATATCGTCGAAGCGCGGGTCGAGAGTGGTTTCCTGCGCCAGGAAAGTTCTGAAAGCTTCAACACTTGCCGAGTCGCGAAGATAGTTCTGAAAGAATGGGTGCGCGCCCGCAGGGTGTTGGGATATCAGCTGTTTGAACCAACTTACAAAAGCGCTGCCGTTAGTCGGCATCTGATCGAATATGTCTGCCGGGATAATATCGATTTCATTCTGCAGGATGACTGGTTCAAGTAAGGTAGTGATGTCGGCGAATACACAAGAGACATCAACATCGACTGTTTCCATTGATGGCACTGAAAAGCGGTAGTCATAGATGACTGCCAGTACCCGATGCAGTTCTTCACGCGATTCCTGTTGGCCACAAGTGCAAAGGCGTTTCAGGCGGAGGCACTCATCGAGGACTTTTTGGCGCAGCTCATTGTTGAGTACATACGGCTGCGGCCCACTGAATCCATGCTTGCAATAGTCAGTGATGAATGAAAGCAAATTTAAGTCTTGCGTTTGCATCGTGCACTCCTTCGAACGAGTAAAACAACTTTCACGGACAAATAGTGGCTCGAAAAAATTGCGCTAATAGAGTCGATTGCGTTTCTCTTAGAGCAAGTATGTAGGGCGCTATTCAATTGCGTTCTATGGTCTATGGTGGTGCCGTGAAAATCAATTCTCGAATTTTCTACAGTGTTCAACTTAATGAGAACGATCGCTTCGGTTTGACGTGCTTCAGTACTATGAGCGAGCGGCGGAGTTTCAGTTGATCGACCTTGTGCAGGGTTGGTTGATACTTCCAATGGCGTTGAAAAGCGTGTATTCCATGTCGGCAAGTCGCACGTTGTGCTCAGCTGAAGTAGCGGCTTAATATCATTAAATAAGAATTATTCGTGTTGGCGTGTCTGGAGTTAGTCGAGAGTCTGTCGCGCCCAAGGGAGGGCCATGAATCACTTAGTCAGAAAACTGGACTTCACTTCGTTGCGCTTGTTCGTGACGGTTTGTCAGGAAAAAAACATCGCCCGCGCCGCCGAACGCGAGTGCATCACGCCCTCGGCCGTCAGCCGGCGTATCGCCGAGATCGAGGCAATTGTCGGGCTGCCGATCATTCATCGCGAATCGCGCGGCATTTCCGTAACGCCGGTCGGTGAAATGATCATTCGTCACGCCAAAGCGATGATTGCCAGCCTGGAAAGCCTAAACGCCGAACTCTCACAGTTCACCTCGGGCGCCAAGGGCAGTGTGCAGATCGCCGCCAACCTGTCGGCCATCGTTCAGTTTCTTCCGGAAGATCTGGCGGCGTTCAAACGCTTGTTTCCGGAAGTGGAAATTCTCGTCGATGAGCACAGCAGCGCCCATGTGATGCGCAGCGTCATCGAGGGCAGCGCTGAAATCGGTATCTGCAATGCCAATTCCGGCACCGCAGAGTTGGAGTTCTTGCCGTATCGCACGGACAGGCTGGTGCTGGTGGTACCGCGCGGCCACCACCTGGCCGAAGCCAGTTCTGTAACGTTCAACGATATCGCCCGCGAAAGCTTCGTCGGTTTGTCTGAGGAAACCTCGCTGATGACTTTGCTGGCGCAGCGCGCCCGGGACATTGGCGAGGAGCTGGACGTGAAGATTCGCGTGCGCAGCCTCGACGTGTTGTGCCGGATGGTGCACGTCAAACTTGGAGTGGCGGTGGTTCCGCAACTGGTGGCCGAGTTGAATATGAACGCGCTGGACCTGCGCGTGGTGCCATTTGTCGAGCCGTGGTCGATCCGCAAACTGGTGGTGGTGTTTCGCCATCGTGATCGCCTGACTGCCACCGCAGCAGCGCTGGTCAACTATCTGACCAACAAGCACTGAGGAGTTGGCAGAAAGCCTTGAGCAAAAAGCACGTGTCACTCGCCAATCGGCACGTTAGCCATCTCGACATGTCACGTCTGGGATTGGATCCGGATAGTAATATTTGGATACATCTCCGACGGGACTTGCCCCATGACCATCGCCACGCCAGCCAAAACCCTCTACGAAAAGCTCTGGGATGCGCATGCCGTTACCACCGATGAAGACGGCACGGCGCTGCTCTACATCGATCGTCATCTGATCAACGAAGTTTCCAGCCCGCAGGCTTTCGAAGGGCTGAAGCTGAGCGAGCGCACGCCATGGCGGGTTGCCTCCAACCTCGCCGTCGCCGATCACAACGTGCCGACCAGTGATCGCGCCGGTGGCAAGATCCGTGATCCGTTTTCGCGGATGCAGGTTCAGACGCTGGACGCCAATGCGCAGACTTATGGCTTCACCTACTTCGGGATGAACGATCCCCGCCAAGGCATCGAGCATGTGATCGGCCCGGAACAAGGCGCGACGCTGCCCGGCATGACGGTGGTCTGTGGCGACTCGCACACCTCGACCCACGGCGCTTTCGCTTGTCTGGCACATGGCATCGGCACTTCGGAAGTCGAACATGTGCTGGTCACCCAGACCCTGCTGACGAAGAAAATGAAGTCGATGAAAGTCCAGGTCGACGGCCAGTTGCCGCCCGGCGTGACGGCCAAGGACATTGTCCTGGCAATCATTGGCAAGATCGGCACCGCCGGTGGCACGGGTTGCGCGATTGAGTACGCCGGTTCAACCATCGAAGCGCTGTCGATGGAAGGGCGCATGACGATCTGCAACATGTCGATCGAGGCCGGTGCGCGGGCCGGGCTGATTGCCTTCGACGACACAACCCTGGCCTATGTCAAAGGCCGGCCGCTGGCACCCACCGGCGAGCAATGGGAGCAGGCAGTCGAATACTGGCGAACCTTGCACTCGGATGCGGATGCGCAGTTCCACGAGGTGGTGACGCTGGACGCCACAACCATTCAACCGCAGGTGACATGGGGCACTTCGCCGGAAATGGTCGCGCCGGTCGGTGGCCGGGTGCCAGACCCGAGTCAGGAAGCAGATCCGGTCAAGCGTGACGGCATGCTCAAGGCGCTGGCGTACATGGGGCTGCAAGCGGGGACTTCGATCAAAGATATCGTCCTCGACAAAGTGTTCATCGGCTCCTGCACCAACTCGCGAATCGAAGACTTGCGCGCCGCTGCCGAGGTTGTGCGCGGGCATTCGCTGGCGGCCAACATCAAGCTGGCGATGGTGGTTCCGGGCTCCGGGCTGGTCAAGAGTCAGGCGGAACTTGAAGGTCTGGACCAAGTGTTCATTCGCGCCGGATTCCAATGGCGCGAACCCGGCTGCTCGATGTGCATGGCAATGAATGACGATCGCCTGAGCAGCGGCGAACGCTGCGCTTCAACCTCCAATCGCAATTTCGAAGGGCGCCAGGGGCCCGGTGGGCGAACGCATCTGGTCAGCCCCGCGATGGCTGCGGCGGCAGCTATTGCCGGGCGCTTCGTCGATGTCCGCACGCTTAAACACCCATAAACATAAAAGGAAATGACTGTGACGCCATTGATCCAACATCGCGGTCTGGTTGTGCCTTTTGATCGAGTCAACGTCGATACCGATGCGATCATTCCCAAGCAGTTCCTCAAATCGATCCGCCGCACAGGCTTTGGTCAGAATCTGTTTGACGAGTGGCGCTACCTCGATCATGGAGAGCCAGGGCAGGCCTGTGAGCAACGGCCACTGAACCCGGATTTCATCCTCAATCAACCGCGTTACCAAGGTGCGTCGATCCTGTTGACGCGCGCCAATTTCGGTTGCGGATCGTCGCGCGAACATGCGCCGTGGGCGCTCGAGCAGTACGGATTTCGGGTGATGATCGCGCCAAGCTTTGCCGACATCTTCTTCCACAACAGCTTCAAGAACGGCCTGTTGCCGATTGTGCTGGAGGATGAGCAGATCGATCGGCTGTTCGAGGCGGCCACTCAGATCGAACCTTTACATTTGACCATCGACCTCGAACAGCAGCGCATCACATCTGATGCACACGCCGTTTCCATCGCGTTCGAGATTGATCCGTTCCGCAAATTCTGCCTGCTCAACGGGCTGGACGATATCGCTCTGACATTGCAACGCCAGGCGCTGATTCAAGCCTTCGAACACAACCATCTCAAACGCTTCCCATGGCTACTGAACACTCTATAAGCGACAGCAACTGACCGCGTTAACAATGGGGATTGCTACCGAGCATTCGGTTCGATCCCCGGGGCATCGAAATGACCTGCACGGCGCCGCGCTGCAAGCGGCTACCGGGGGAAAGGAATGGATACCCGCTGCGTGCTTTGGCGCGCACAGGTTTAACGGAGTGAGTACATGTATCCGATCAGTTTGTTACACCACCTGGATCTGACCACGCTGAAGCTGCTGCTTTCGATCAGCGAGGAAGGCAACCTGACCCGCGGTGCCCGACGAGAATCCATCGCTATTTCGGCCGCGAGCAAAAGACTGCTTGGTCTGGAACAAGCCATTGGCCTGCCGCTGTTCATTAGGAAATCCAAGGGCATGACGCTCACCGCAGCCGGTGAAACCTTGCTCGACCATGCGCGGCAAATGTTGCAAGGCGCGCAACGGATTCATGCCGCTCTGATGGAGCATGCGCGCCAGGCGCAGGATTGCGTCAGGGTCGCTGCCAACCCATCCTCCATCGCCCAGTTTGTGCCCGACGATGTCAGTCATTTCCTCAACGCCCACAAGCGGATCTGCGTCGACCTTCAGGAAGATTCCAGCCTTAATGTGTTGCAGGCCATAGAGGCGGGCAGGGCCGATATCGGGGTGTACGCGGACAATGGCCTGGCACACGATTTGTACTGCGAACCGTACCGCCAGGATCGCCTGATCATGGTTGTCCATCACAAGCATCCGCTGGCACCGCGCGGTCAGATCAGCTTCGAAGAGTCGCTGGACAATCATCACATCGGTCTGCACGGCAACGACTGGATCCTCAACCACGCGATGAAAAGCTCACTGGAAGCCGGAAAACCGTTGGACATTCAAACGCAGGTGCCGAGTTTCGAAGTGTTATGCCGCATGGTCCAGGCCGGGGTCGGCGTAGGGCTGATTCCTTACCAGGTGTTCAAAAGCCTCGGGCCGCCGAAGAACCTGGTTTCGCTCGACCTGCGCGACGAGTGGGCCACGCGTCACTTGAAAGTGGTCGTGCGCGATCCTCGGCATTTGTCGCCTGCAGCCGGAAAACTGTTCACACACCTGACCCAGGCTAACAACGAACAGCGCGCTGGCGTGTGGCTCCCACGTCCGGGAGAGCGAGTTGCGGGCGGCAATCCACATCAGTTGTTCATGTCCTGAATCCGGGCCCTGATGATGAATCTCAAAGATCTTCTGTTAGCTTCGGCATTGGCCTCAATCGGTGCAACGGCCGCGAGCGAAGCCGATGCCGCCGCACAAAAAACCGCCGATAACGAGGTGTGTTATGGCGTGGCCAAGGCTGGCCATAACGACTGTGCCGACACCCGTTGTTTTCACTCCTGCTCCGGCATGAGCAGTGTCGACAACGACCCGGGCGAGTGGACCATGGTGCCCAAAGGCACTTGCGTACAGTCAGGTGGAACGGTTGCCGCCCAGCCGCAGGCTTGCTCGGCGCACGTAGCTCCGCTGTCCGCCACGGCCGACCTGCAAGTCGGCGCCAAACTCTACGCCGAGGGTGATCGCGCGCGCGCGATTCCGGCCTGTACTGCGTGCCATGGCGTGGCCGGTGATTCGCAAAACAGCGCATTTCCAAAACTGGCAGGCCAATTCGCCAGCTATCTCGACGCTCAGTTACGCGCTTTTCGCGACGGCACGCGAGCTTCGCCGATCATGGACGTCGCGGCCAAATCCTTGACCGACGAGGAGGTCGCGAACATCGCCCAATTTCTTGCCGCACGCCAACCGGTCAGCGTGGCGAACCGCCTCAGAGCGCAAAGCCTGCAGGCCGTGCTCAGCCAAGCGAAGCCCCAGTCCGGCGAGCCGTTCAGTGATTGCGAGGACGCTTGTCCACCCTTGATGCCGATTCCTGCAGGTGATTTCGCGATGGGTTCACCGCCGAGCGAGGCACAGCGCTTCGGCAATGAGCAACAGCATCCGGTGAACATTGCCAGGCCCTTCGCCATGGCGGTTACCAGTGTCACGTTCCAGCAATGGGATGCCTGCCTGGACGATGGCGGTTGCAACGCTTACAAGCCCAGTGACGAAGGATGGGGGCGTGGCAAGCGTCCGGTGATCAACGTCAGTCTCAGCGATGCGCGTGCCTATATCCAATGGCTCTCGAACAAGACCGGTCATCTGTACGCACTGCCCAGCGAGGCGCAGTGGGAATACGCCGCCCGTGCTGGCACGTCTACCGCGCGCTGGTGGGGTGAGGCCGCCAGTCGCAGTCAGGCCAACTACGGCCCGGACGATTGCCCTACGCAAATTCGCTGTGGCGGCTTTATTGCGGGACCGGATCAATGGTTGAACACCGCTCCTGTCGGCAGTTTTGCGGCAAACGATTTCGGGTTGTTCGACATGCTCGGCAACGTCTGGCAGTGGACCGACGATTGCTGGCACAGCGATTACCGGAATGCACCGCAGGACGGCAGTGCCTGGCAAGAGCGGCAATGCACGCAAGGGGTCATCCGGGGTGGTGCCTGGGGCAATATCCCGGCGTTCATCCGCTCGGCGAGCCGCGCCGGCTACAAGGTCGAGGGGCGGACCAGCAATATCGGTTTCAGGGTGGTGCGTGAACTGTAGAACCTTTTAATGCAGCAACCGGCTGCCATGCGTAGCCGGAACAAATGATCTCCAACAACTACAATTAAGGAGAAATATCATGACAACTGCCATTCAAGGCGCTGTGGTCGATACGGCCAGCGTTGATGAACTCATGCTTTACCGGCGCATTGCCTGGCGTATTCTTCCGCTCACCATGGTGTGCTTCCTCTTCTCGTATTTCGACCGGATCAATATCAGTTTTGCCAAGACCCAGATGCAGGCCGAGCTCGGCCTGTCGGATTCGGCGTACGGGTTCGCCGCCAGCATTTTCTTTTTTGGTTACGTGCTGTTTGAAGTGCCCAGCAGCTATGGACTCAAACGCTACGGCGCACCTAGCTGGATCTGCCGCATCATGATTTCCTGGGGGCTGGCGACCGCCGCGCTAGTGTTTGCCTACAATGAATATTCGTTGTATTTCCTGCGCTTTCTGATCGGGGTGATGGAAGCCGGTTTTGGCCCGGCGCTGTTGTTCTATCTGGCGTGCTGGTTTCCGAAAAAGAATCTGGCGAGCATGAACGGCATCTGGTTCCTCTCGATCCCGCTAGCCGGCGTGCTCGGCGCGCCGGTGTCGGGCCTGATCCTCGAATACATGAATGGTTTTCTCGGACTCGCCGGATGGCACTGGCTGTTTGTCTTGTCCGGGTTACCCTGCGCTCTGCTGGGTATCGTCGTGCTGTACAAACTTGATCGCGACATTCAGTCCGCCAAGTGGCTCACCCAGGACGAAAAGGATGTGCTGCAGTGCAACCTGGACAACGATAAGAAGCAGTCGCAGCCGATCCATGCCTCGCTGTTCAAGGTGATCTTTACCCGCCAGGTCGCGGTGCTGTCGGTGATCTATTTCATGATCAAACTGACCGGCTATGGGCTGAACTTCTGGATGCCGCACCTGATCGGCGCATCGGGGATAAAGAGCGAACTGACGGTCGGGTTCCTGACGGCACTGCCGTATCTGGTGGCCGCCATCGGCATGATCATCGTCACCCGGCGCTCGGATGCCTCCGGAGAGCGGCGCAAGTACTTGTGGATGTCGATGATGGTTGGCGCCATCGGCTATTTCGCCGCGTGCTATTTCAATGAACACTACATCCTGCTGACGGCATTTCTGGTGCTGGCCACGGCGGGTATTTTTATTGCCATTCCGATTTTCTGGACGATTCCGCAACAGGCGTTTACCGGCCTTGCAATTGCCGGCGGGATTGCTGCGGTCAATACCGTTGGGCAGTTGAGCGGCATGGTGGCGCCGTTGTTGGTGGGCTACATAAACGACGTGAGCGGTAACACCTACATGGGCATGTTGGCGCTGGCCCCGTTCTGCGTCCTGTGCGCGGCGCTGATCCATTGGGGCCTGCCGGATGATTCAAAAACCGCGCGGCGGGTTATGGTTTGACGCGATGCCGGTAGTTGAAATTCCACTGCATCGAGCGATTGACCCTGACTCGCAGCTGGAGCCCGTCGCCATCGGTGAGGACGTAATCCTTGTCTTTCGGTTTGACTGCCTTGAGCTGGCGGTCGGAGAGGCGGGTGGTTTGAGCGCACATGAGAAGTACTCCATGACACCTTTTGGTATTCCCAAGATTAGCGCCGGGTAGCCGGGAATACCAAACCGCCTGGGACTCAAAAAACCTGGAAAGCCTCCCGCAGCGCTGAAACCCCGTATTTACTGGATTACAGGCACAAAAAAAGACGTCCGTGGACGTCTTTAGATGTTGAAGTGGTGGAGCCGGGGGGATTTGAACCCCCGTCCGCCAGTACTCCGCTGTCGGTACTACATGCGTAGCCGTTTCTATTAAGTTAACCCTCAGCGACCCGAAGGGCAGGGTGCTTTGGGCGAGTTGTGTAAGTTTTAGCCGCTTCGTCCACAACGTACTGCACGGCGATTCTGTTCTATATGACAATCACTTTGGGTTTACAGACATCCCCTGGTGATTGCTGGACCCGAAGGTACCAGAAGCTCAGGGCTAAGGCTGCTTACGCAGCGAGAGCGAATTCCTGGCCGTAGTTTTCGTCATTGGCAACTATAAGAAGTTGCAACAGTGGATTTACGAGTTCTGTTACCAACTCGGCATGCACCTAAAGTTTCGCGACCGGCGTCGAATCCTAAACGGCCCCGTGCTTGTAACTCGTTGTTTCTTAGTGAGTGACAAGCCTATGCAGTGTACGCCAAACCGTCGCGGAAGGCCAACCCGAAGGTTGGTCTCCGGCCGCCGGCTGGCTATTTTTCGCCTTTGTTAAGGTTTTGCAGGTCTTGCAGTGTCTTGGAGGTGATCGCGATGCACTGCTCGTCATCACCCCTGGCGTGGGCCGCCATGGCGGAGGACACGGCCGTGTCTATTTCGCCGCCTTTGCCCGTGCTGTCGGTGGGGAGCGGCGTTTTGGCATTTTTGATTTTGTCGATGTTGATTTGGCACAGGTCCTTGTCGCCTGCCGCAAAGGCAGGAGAGGCCAACATCGCAGCGGTAATGAACAAGCCAGCAAGAGCGGAACGCTTCATAGGGTATCTCCTTGCGCAAAAGGGCTCGACGCTGCTGGCGTTCAAGGCCTGCCAGCGACATCACTGATGGGCCTCGTTCGTTGAGGCCTATGCAGATGACTACACCGGCGCGTAGGGGTTCTGTTTTTTTTGCAGGATTAATGCACACGGGCCTGTGTGACCCGGTCCACCAAGTACACCAACCCGTGATAATCAATGCCGCCGTGCTGGCTCAGGCCAATCTCGCAGGTGCGGCTGGTGGAGATGCCTTCGCTGCAATACTGCACCGTGTCCTTGAGGGTGCGCAGTGAGTGGGCGTTGAGTTCGGGTGTGGTGAAACCTTTGTCACCGGCAAAGCCGCAGCAATGGATGCCTTCCGGGATTACCACGTTGTTCGAGCAGCGTCGGGCCAGGTCGATCAGGGCCTGGCTTTCGCCCAGGTGCTGGGTGCTGCAGGTGACGTGCACGGCGATGGGGGCTTCCTGAGGGGTGAAGTCGAGGCGATCCATCAAGTGTGTACGGATGAAACGTACCGGGTCATACAGGTCCAGGCGTGTTTCGCCCAAGTCCTGGACAAGACGCAGGGTGCAGGGGCTGGTATCGCAATAGATCGGGTCGAGCCCACCACGGCTGGCGTGGAGCAGGGCGCCGAGCAGTTCCTGGCGCTTGTGCTCGGCCTGTTGTGCGTAGCCCTTGGAGGCGAATGGTTGGCCGCAGCAGAGGCTGTCCTGGTTGTCTGGCGAGATGACTTGGTAGCCGGCTTTTTCCAGCAAGCCGCAGGTTTTTTCGTACAGCGACATCTGCTCTTTGTCGTCGGCCGCGGGGCCCATGGCGCGTGAGACGCAGGCCGCCAGGTAGACCACGCGTGGGCGTTCATCGGTCACCGCCGGGCTAAAGCGTATGGCTTTCTCCGGCTGGGGCATGGCGTTGGTCCACTGCGGGATTTGCCCCTTGGACAGTTTGGTGACAGTGGCTGAAAACTTTGCCAGGCGTGGTGCGCCCAGCAGCATGCGTGCACCGTTTGCAACATGCAGGGTAAAGCGCGCGCCTTGCAGTGCGGTGGAGAAATGGGTGGCGAGCCATTCGGCCGTTTTCGTACGGTTGGCGTCGCGGCTGCGCAGTTTTTTCACCAGATCGCCGGTATTGATGCCTACTGGGCAGCGTTGGGCGCACAGGCCGGTGGCGGCGCAGGTGTCGATGCCTTGGTAGTGGTAGGCCGCTTCCAGCTCGGTGGTGTCGATGCCGGCGCGTTTCTTGGCCTGGATATCGCGCCAGATCACGATGCGCTGGCGTGGGCTGAGGGTCAGTCCTTTCGACGGACACACCGGTTCACAAAAACCGCATTCGATGCACTTATCCACAAGCTCGTCGGCGGCGGGCAAGGGCTTGAGGTGCTTGAGGTGAATCTGCGGGTCTTCGCTGAGCACTACATTTGGGTTGAGAATGCCGTTGGGGTCGAGCAGGCGTTTGAGTTGCCACATGAGCTGGTAGGCATCACTGCCCCATTCCAGCTCGACAAACGGCGCCATATTGCGGCCAGTACCGTGTTCGGCTTTCAGCGAACCTCCGAATTCCACTGCCACCAGTTGCGCTACGTCGTCCATGAACGCTTGGTAACGTGCGACTTCTTGCGCGCTGTTGAAGCCTTGGGTGAAGACGAAGTGCAGATTACCTTCCAGGGCGTGTCCGAAAAGGATGGCTTCATCGTAGTGATGTTTGTCGAACAGTTCGATCAAGCGGTTCACGCCGATGGCCAATTGTTCGACCGGGAAGGTCACATCTTCGATGATTACCGTGGTGCCGGTTTGGCGCACGGCACCGACGGCGGGGAAGGTGTCTTTGCGGATCGCCCATAGGCGCGCGTTTTCGGCGGGATCTTCGGTGAAGTCGACCTGTTTTTCCACGGGGAACTGGGCCAGGGAGGCCATGATCAGCGCCAATTGTTCGTGCAGCAATGACGACGAAGCCGCGCGAGATTCGATCAGCAGTGCGCAGGCACTTTCCGACAGATGTTGTACGAAAGCGGGCATGCCCGGTTTGTCCTGTACCGAGCGCATGCTGCGTCGGTCCAGCAATTCAACCGCCGAGACAGGCTGGGTTTTCAGCACGCTCACTGCGTTGCAACAGGTCTCGACATCCGGGAAAACGATCAGCGCCGAGGCTTTGTTCGGGTGGTCTACCACGGTGTCGTAAGTGAAGGCGCTGATAAATCCCAGGGTGCCTTCGGAGCCCACCAGCAAATGGCTGAGGATATCCAGTGGCTCATCGAAATCCACCAGGGCATTGAGTGACAGGCCGGTGGTGTTTTTCAGACGGTATTTGTGGCGGATTTTCGCAGCCAATTCAGCATTGGCCCGCGTCTCGCGCCCAAGTGTAGCCAGGCGTTCAAGCAGCGCAGCGTGTTGTTCACGAAACGCCGCGACGCTGGCCTCATCTTCGGTGTCCAGGCGACTGCCATCGGCCAATACCAGGCGGATGCCTGCCAGGGTGTGGTAAGTGTTTTGCGCCGTGCCGCAGCACATGCCACTGGCATTGTTGGCGACGATGCCGCCGATTTTGCAGGCATTGATTGACGCCGGGTCCGGCCCGATCTTGCGTCCGAACGGCGCGAGCCAGGCGTTGGCCTGGGCGCCGATTACGCCGGGTTGCAGGCGAATCTGCGTGCCTTGCCCGCGAATCTCGCGACCGTTCCAATTGTCTCCCAGCACGATCAGCACCGAATCGCTGATGGCCTGCCCAGAAAGGCTGGTACCGGCTGCGCGAAAGGTTACGGGTACCTGATCGCGTTGAGCCCATTGCAGCAGGGCGACGACTTCGTCTTCTGACTCCACTCGGATCACCAGTTGTGGGATCAGTCGGTAAAAGCTGGCGTCAGTGCCGAATGCGAGGGTGGAAAGGGGATCGTCGAAACGCCGATCTTTCGGGATCAGTTGTGCGACGTCGCGTAGGAAAGCAGCAGGCAGGCTCATCGGTCCTCCAGAAATAGCAGACGCCGGCAGGCTTGCCCGGCGTCGATTCTTACCCTATTGCGTGCAGGTCTTAGTGCACCAGCATACCGGTGAACCAGTAAGCCTGGGCCAGGGTGATCAGCCCCACGATCGTGGCGAAGAACAGGCTGTGCTTAAGGGTGAAGCGGAACAGGTCGGATTCCTTGCCCACCAGTCCGGTGGCGGCGCAAGCCACGGCGATCGACTGTGGCGAGATCATCTTGCCGGTGACGCCGCCGCTGGTGTTGGCCGCGACCAGTAGGGTGTCATTGACGCCGATCTGGTGTGCGGTGGTGGCTTGCAGCGAGCTGAACAGGGCGTTGGACGATGTATCGGAGCCTGTCAGAAAAACCCCCAGCCAACCCAGGAACGGCGAGAAGAACGGGAAGGCTGCGCCGGTGCCGGCCAATACCAGGGCCATGGTCGAAGACATACCGGAGTAGTTGGTGACGAAGGCGAACGCCAGCACCATGCCGATGGACAGGATCGGCCAACGCAACTCGTAGAAGGTCTCTTTCAAAGTGGTAAGACCAGTTTTTAGATTGATCTTAAGTACCAGCATGGAAACCAGCGCGGAGAAGAAAATTGCAGTGCCGGTTGCCGAGATCGGGTCCAGCTTGAACACGGCCGGGATCGCAGTTGGGTTGGTCACGATTGGCGCGACCTTGATAACCAACTGGTCCAGGTGCGGGATCGCGAAGTTGAACACCCAGCTGTACATCGAGCCACCGGCGGCGAACATCGCCTTGAATGGCTTGAGGGTCCAGATGGTGACCAGCACAGTCAGGATCAGGAACGGCGACCAGGCTTTGAAGATCTGCCCCAGGCTGTAGGGCGATGCGACAGTGCTGCGTGGCTGGCCGAAGCCGCCTGCGCTGGCGGTAACCGTGGCGCTGGAAGTGGCGCCGGCGATCTGCGCGCCTGCGGTGCGCTTGGGTTGCCAGATTTTCAGGAACAGGGTCAAGGAGATCAGGCTGGCCAGGGCCGAGGTGATGTCCGGCAGTTCCGGGCCGATGAAGTTGGAGGTGAAGTATTGCGTGATGGCGAAGCTCAGGCCCGCAACCAGTGCGGCCGGCCAGGTTTCGCGCACGCCGCGCAGGCCATCCATCATGAAGACCAGCCAGAACGGCACGAACAGCGACAGCAGAGGCAGCTGGCGACCGGTCATGGCGCCGATCTTGAACGCATCAATGCCCGTCACCTGGCCTGCAACGATAATCGGGATGCCCAGGGCGCCAAAGGCTACTGGCGCGGTGTTGGCGATCAGGCACAGGCCAGCGGCGTACAGTGGGTTGAAGCCCAGGCCTACCAGCAGTGCGGCGGTGATCGCCACAGGTGCGCCGAAACCGGCTGCACCTTCAAGGAAGGCGCCGAAGCAGAAGCCGATCAGCAACACTTGCAGGCGTTGGTCATCGGTGATTGACAGAACGGAGCTGCGGATGATCTCGAACTGGCCACTTTTGACGGTCAGTTTGTAGAGGAATACCGCCGCGACGATGATCCAGGCGATAGGCCACAGGCCATACGCGAAGCCGTAGCCGGCGGCGGCCAGCGCCATGTCCACCGGCATCTGGAAGGCAAAGATCGCCACCAGGATAGACAGCGCCAAGGTGATGCTGCCCGCCACGTGGCCTTTGAGGCGGAACACCGCGAGGGCCAGGAAGAAGAACACGATCGGGATAACGGCGGCCAAAGCGGACAGGCCGAGACTGCCGAGTGGGCTGTAGAGCTGTTGCCAGGTTTGCATATGGGGTGGCCCCTAATTGTTGTTGGTCAGGCACTGATAAGCTGATTTGGGCAATTGGTAATACCAATTTACAATCGCTGTTGGCTAGGTTAAAAGCCTTCGGGGTGGTGTGTCAATTTGCCGCCTGCGAAACTTTGGTCGTAGGTCGGTAGTTGCGCGGTGCTGATCGGATAAAACGAGCGCGTTCTGATGGGTGTCGTGGTGGCTGCGATAGGCGAGAATAGAGGGCCCGGCGAGTGGTCGGGTTGGTGGAGAGTGAGTTATGGGGTTTGATCAGGTGCGTCAGCGCCGTTTGTCTGACGATATCGTCGAGCAGCTTGAGGGCATGATCCTTGAGGGCACGCTGAAGTCGGGCGAGCGCTTGCCGGCCGAGCGTGCGTTGGCCGAGCAGTTCGGGGTGTCGCGCCCGTCGTTACGCGAGGCGATCCAGAAGCTGGCGGCCAAGGGGTTGCTGGTGAGTCGTCAGGGTGGTGGCAATTATGTCGCCGAGTCCTTGGGGTCGACCTTCAGTGATCCGCTGCTGCACCTTCTGGAAAACAACCCTGAGGCTCAGCGCGACTTGCTGGAGTTTCGTCAGACGCTTGAGGCCTCTTGTGCCTACTACGCTGCATTGCGCGCCACGGAGGTTGATCGCGAGCGTTTGAAGTCGGCGTTCGAGACGCTGCAGGATTGCTACACGCGCTCTGATGAAGTGAGCCGGGCAGAGGAGGGCGCTGCGGATGCGAGTTTTCACTTGGCCATTGCCGAAGCCAGTCATAACGCCGTGTTGCTGCACACCATTCGCGGGTTGTTCGACTTGCTCAAGCGTAACGTGGTGACCAACATTGGTGGCATGTACCAGCAGCGTACAGAAACCCGCGACATGCTGATCAGTCAGCATCGGGATTTGTACCTGGCGATTATCGAGGGGCGGGCGGAGCAGGCGCGCGAAGTGTCGACGCGTCATTTGCTGTACGTGCAGGAAGTGTTGGAGGAAGTACGTCAGGAGGTTCAGCGCGTGGCGCGTGCCGAGCGGCGTAAGGGGATGTAGCCAGGGGAAAACCCGAGGCTACATCACTGCAAGGGTTAGTCTTCCTTGCCCTTGTTGCGCACGGCGCGATGCAGTTCGCGGTTGGAATCGCGCTCGCGCTCGGTATCACGCTTGTCGTATTCCTTCTTGCCCTTGCCCAAGGCGATCTCGCACTTGACCAAGTGCTTGCTCCAGTACCAGGACAGGCAGACGCAGGCATAGCCCTTCTGCTGTACGGCGGCGGCGAGCTTGTCGATTTCGCGGGCGTTGAGCAGCAGCTTGCGCGTGCGCACCGGGTCGGCGATTACGTGGGTGCTCGCGGTGGTTAGCGGGGTGATATGGCTGCCCAGCAGCCACGCCTCGCCATCCTTGAGCAGCACATAGCTGTCGACCAGCTGTAGCTTGCTGGCACGCAGACTCTTTACTTCCCAGCCGGCCAGGACCAGACCAGCCTCGAAACGATGTTCGATGAAGTAATCGTGTCGCGCCTTTTTATTTTGCGCGATGGTCCCTGTGGGGTGTTTCTTTTGTTTAGCCATAGGGGCGGCATTATAGGGAGTTGCGAGCGTGTCGGCTACGGTCAACCTGCGTGCTTGAGCGTGTTGGACGAATCCCGGACAATGCAGGCAGTTCTTTGGTTTTTTTCTTTCGTGAATTGGGCTGTTCTTTCGCGATATTTGCTTCAGCAGTGGAAATGACGCACACATGACGACGCATATTCAACGTTCGGCGCTGCTGCCTTATCCGGCACAGGCGCTCTATGACCTGGTCAACGACGTGGCGCGTTACCCGGAGTTCCTGCCTTGGTGTTCAACCGCGCAGGTTCTGGAGAGCAGTGATGAGCACATGGTCGCCAGTGTTGGCGTGGCGAAGGGTGGCCTGAGCCAGCACTTTGTAACGCGCAATGTGCTGGTGCCGGGTAAATCCATTGAGATGAATTTGCAGGAGGGGCCATTCACTCAGTTGCATGGTGTGTGGGTATTCAAGGCGCTGACCGACAAGGCCTGCAAGATCAGCCTGGATCTGTCGTTCGACTATGCAGGGCCGATTGTGCGGGCGACGTTGGGGCCTTTGTTCAACCAGGCGGCCAATACCCTGGTGGATGCGTTCTGTGAGCGGGCCAAGCAATTGCATGCTTGAGATCGAAGTGGTGTATGCCGCCGAGGATCGTCAGGTTCTGCTGGCAGTAACGGTGCCAGTGGGCACCAGCCTTCGGGCGGCGGTGCAGGCGTCGGGGATTGCGGCGCAGTTTCCCGGGCTGGATCTGGCGGGTTGTCCCCTGGGGATATTCGGCAAGGTGGTCGCGGACGCTGATGTGCGCGCTGTGCAGTCGGGTGACCGTATCGAGATCTATCGAGCCTTGCTGGCTGACCCCAAAGAGGTGCGCAGGTTGCGCGCTGCCAAGGCCGCGCTGGCTAAGCAGCAGGGCTCCTGACTTTCTCAACCGACAGATAGCAAAAAGCCCGGCATGCCGGGCTTTTTGTTGAGCGCCGCAAACTTACTGCGGGCTGGTGTCCAGCGGCTGTGGCGTCGGGACAGGAACAGTCTCCACGCCGTCGACGTCTTTCTGAATCTTGTCGAGCAGCGAGCCAGGCTTGGCGGGAACTTCGGACTTCGGCTTCTCTGCTTCCTGCGCTGGCGCGGTCACGTTGGTACCGTTGTCCTTGCCGAGCAAGGCTTCGTCACGGCTTACGCCGGGCATGAAATCGCCGGACAGGCTCACAAGCTGGTCATTGCCATTGAAAATGACACTGACGCGTTCCTGTTGGCGTTCACCGCCACCAGGCTGCAGGCTGTAGAGATAATCCCAGCGATCAGCATGGAAAGTGTCGGTCAGCAGGGGGTTGCCCATGATAAACCGTACTTGCCGTCGGGTCATTCCCGGGCGCAACTGGTCTATCATGTCCTGCGTGACGACATTGCCCTGCTGGATGTCGATTTTGTAAACCCCGGGGAATGAACAACCGGCGAGTGCGAGCAGTCCCACAAAGGTGAAACTGGTTAGCAAGAGCTTGGTGTTTTGCATCGGTGGGCGACTTCCACTATCTTGGCTGGGACAACGTAAACGCCGATCATACCCGTATTAAGAGAAGCTGCGAAGCAGCATCCGCGAGAAAGCTAACCATGGTTGAAAATAGCGAACTACGCAAAGCCGGTCTTAAAGTGACTCTGCCACGAGTCAAGATTCTACAAATGCTCGATTCTGCTGAGCAGCGCCACATGAGTGCCGAGGATGTCTACAAGGCGCTGATGGAGTCTAACGAGGACGTTGGCCTGGCCACGGTTTACCGTGTGCTGACCCAGTTTGAAGCCGCAGGGCTGGTGGTTCGCCATAATTTCGACGGCGGTCATGCAGTGTTCGAATTGGCTGACGGTGGTCATCACGATCACATGGTTGACCTGGATACCAACGAGGTTATCGAGTTCACCAGTCCGGAAATCGAAGCCCTGCAACATAAGATTGCTGAGGAGCATGGGTTCGATTTGGTTGACCATAATCTGGTCCTGTACATCCGTAAGAAAAAGTAAAAAGTGCTGCAGATTTACCCTGCAGAACGATCGAAGGCGACCTTAGGGTCGCCTTCGTGCTTTCTATATAAGGAGAAAAACTCCCCCGTTCAGGCCTTCGCTGCCACGACCATCTTCTTGGCGTGGGCCAAAGACTCCTTGGTCAAGTCGATGCCTCCAAGCATTCGCGCTACTTCTTCCACGCGTTCCGACTTGTTCAGTTTGGATACCGCCGTGTGTGTTGCATCGCTGCCGCGTACTTTATGTACAAACAGGTGCTGATGTCCTTGTGCGGCCACTTGCGGCAAGTGAGTCACGGTAAGCACCTGGCCCCGATCTCCGAGGCGGCGCAGCAGTTGGCCAACAATTTCTGCTGTCGGCCCGCCGATTCCCACGTCTACCTCATCGAACACCAGTGTCGGGACTCGTGAGGTTTGCGCGGTAATCACCTGGATCGCCAGGCTGATGCGCGACAGCTCGCCCCCCGATGCCACCTTTGCCAGCGCCTTGAGCGGCTGCCCGGGGTTGGCGCTGACCAATAACTCAACCTGTTCCAGGCCATGTGGCTGCAGTTCGTTACTGGCGTTGGCGCGTAATTCAATAGTGAAGCGACCGCCAGGCATGCCAAGGCGTTGGATCTCCTGTTCCACCGCGCCAGCCAGGCTGGTAGCAGCCTGCTCGCGCAGGTCACTCAGCTCGCGAGCCTTTTCTTGGTAGTGGCGTGCAAACGAGGCAAGTTCATCGCCCAGTCGCTCGATGGACTCATCGTTCGCGTTCAGTGTTTCGATTTCGTCCAGCAATTTCTGCTGCAGGGTTGCGACTTCGGTGGGTTGGATCCGGTGTTTGCGCGCCAGGGTATAAATAGTATCCAGGCGTTCTTCTATTTCTTGCAGGCGAGCGGGGTCTGCGTCGAAGTGATCAAGGAAGCGATTCAGTTCGCCAACGGCTTCTTCTACTTGAATCTGTGCGCTAGTCAGCAGAGTGGTGGCTTCGCTCAAGGAGCCGGAGGCGCTATTGACGCTGGAGAGGCGGTTGAGGCTGGCGGTCAATGCATTGAGTACATTGCCTGAATCGCTTTCACTGCATTGCTCGACGACTTGGCGGCAAATGCCCAGCAGTGTTTCGGCGTTGGTCAGGTTCTTGTGTTCCTGCTCAAGCTGCTCCAGCTCGGTTTCACCCAGGCCCAAGCTTTCCAGCTCTTCCAGTTGATAGCTGAGCAATTGGTGGCGGGCACGTTGTTCGTCGCCGGAATTGGAGAGGCGCTCCAACTCCTGGCGGGTCTGGCGCCAGCGCTGGGCGGCGAGTTGCACTTGCCTGGCAAGGTCCGTGGCGCCGGCGTATTCGTCAAGCAGGCGGCGGTGAGTGTCGGTTTTAAGCAGGGACTGGTGTTCGTGTTGGCTGTGGATGTCGATCAACAGTTCGCCCAAGGCCTTCAAGTCGCCAAGGGGGCAGGGCGTACCGTTGATATAGCCACGGGAACGACCTTCGGCCGTAATAACCCTGCGTAGGATGCATGGGCCGTCATTATTGAGGTCGCGTTCACTCAGCCAGGATTCTGCCTCGGGAATGTCCGCCAGATCGAAGGTGGCCAGGATATCGGCTTTATCTGCACCGGGGCGTACCACGCCGCTGTCGGCGCGGTCACCGAGCGTAAGGCCCAGGGCATCGAGCATGATCGATTTGCCGGCGCCGGTTTCGCCAGTGATTACGCTCATCCCGCGATCCAGTTCGAGGTCCAGGTGTTCAACGATGGCGTAGTTGTGTACAGACAGGTGCACGAGCATGACGGCCGCTCCCAGGCGTTAGGTCTGGTTATTTATACAGTGTTTTGTTCGCGGCTGACAATCCTGGTGCTTAGCTCGATTTGCTTGAGTGGCGGCTTTTTTTAGCGCAATGGGGAATGGGTGTGCAGGAATTCATCCTGCTCATAGGAAAGACTTTTGGTAACGCCTGCGCCCTTGAACCTGGAAATTGTGGCCCCATATACCGGAACAGAAGCGCGAGTTAGGTTCGCGCATGATTTTGAAAGGAGAAATCTATGGCTGACGAACAGACGCAGGATACGCAAACTCCAGACGCCAATTCGGCTGCCGGCGATGAACTGGCAACTCGTGTGCAAGTGCTCGAAGAGCAATTGGCTGCTGCGCAGGACCAGTCTTTGCGTGTTGCCGCCGATCTGCAGAACGTCCGCCGTCGTGCTGAGCAGGATGTTGAAAAGGCGCATAAATTCGCGCTGGAAAAATTTGCGAATGACTTGCTGCCGATCATCGACAGCTTGGAGCGTGGCCTTGAGTTGTCCAATCCAGACGACGAAAACATCCGCCCAATGCGCGAAGGGATCGAGCTGACCCTGAAAATGTTCCAGGACACCCTGAAGCGTTATCAGTTGGAAGCAATCGACCCGCAAGGCGGCGAGCCGTTCAACGCTGAGCATCATCAAGCCATGGCCATGCAGGAAAGCCATGACCTGCAGCCGAACAGCGTGCTGAAGACGTTCCAGAAGGGTTACCTGCTCAACGGTCGCCTGCTGCGCCCGGCAATGGTCGTGGTGAGCAAGGCTCCTGCACCGGTTGCACCATCTATTGATGAGCAGGCTTGAAATTCGCCGCAAGGCCCCCATCTATAAGTCAAGCGATTAAGTGCTACCGCAGTTAGCCACAACTGCTGCGGCAACCAAATTCAAGTTTCGGGAGAGTAAATCATGGGCAAAATTATCGGTATCGACCTGGGGACCACCAACTCGTGTGTCTCCGTTCTGGAAAACGGTAAAGCTAAAGTTATCGAAAACGCCGAAGGCGCGCGTACCACGCCGTCGATCATTGCTTACGCCAACGACGGTGAAATCCTCGTGGGTCAGTCGGCCAAGCGCCAAGCGGTCACCAACCCGCACAACACCCTGTACGCGGTAAAACGTCTGATCGGTCGTAAGTTCGACGAAGAAGTCGTACAAAAAGACATCAAGATGGTCCCTTACAAAATCGCCAAGGCTGACAACGGTGACGCCTGGGTTGAAGTAAACGGCAATAAAATGTCTGCGCCGCAGATCTCGGCTGAAGTCTTGAAAAAGATGAAGAAAACCGCCGAAGACTATCTGGGTGAGACAGTGACTGAAGCGGTCATCACCGTTCCGGCCTACTTCAACGACAGCCAGCGCCAGGCAACTAAAGACGCCGGCCGCATCGCGGGCCTGGACGTAAAACGTATCATCAACGAACCAACCGCAGCGGCTCTGGCTTACGGTATGGACAAGGCCAAGGGCGACCACACCGTGATCGTTTATGACCTGGGTGGTGGTACTTTCGACGTCTCCGTGATCGAGATCGCTGAAGTTGACGGCGAGCACCAGTTCGAAGTGTTGGCCACCAACGGTGACACCTTCCTGGGCGGTGAAGACTTTGACATTCGTCTGATCGACTACCTCGTCGACGAATTCAAGAAAGAAAGCGGCATGAACCTCAAGGGTGATCCGCTGGCAATGCAGCGCCTGAAAGAAGCCGCTGAGAAGGCCAAGATCGAACTGTCGTCCAGCAATGCGACCGACGTGAACCTGCCGTACATCACTGCAGACGCCACCGGTCCTAAGCACTTGAACGTGAAGATCTCTCGCGCCAAGTTGGAATCGCTGGTTGAAGACCTGGTTCAGCGCACCATCGAGCCTTGCCGTATTGCTCTGAAAGACGCAGGTATCGACGTTGGCGCGATCAACGACGTGATCCTGGTGGGCGGTCAGACCCGTATGCCACTGGTTCAGCAAAAAGTAACCGAGTTCTTCGGCAAGGAAGCACGTAAAGACGTGAACCCGGACGAAGCGGTTGCCATGGGTGCTGCCATCCAGGGCGCAGTATTGGCTGGCGACGTGAAAGACGTGCTGCTGCTGGACGTAAGCCCGCTGACCTTGGGTATCGAAACCATGGGCGGCGTGATGACTGCGCTGATCGAGAAAAACACCACGATTCCTACCAAGAAATCGCAAGTGTTCTCGACTGCCGACGACAACCAAGGCGCGGTGACCATTCACGTGCTGCAAGGTGAGCGTAAGCAGGCTGCGCAGAACAAGTCCCTGGGCAAGTTCGACCTGGCTGAGATTCCACCAGCTCCACGTGGCGTGCCACAAATCGAAGTGACCTTCGACATCGACGCAAACGGCATCCTGCACGTTGGCGCGAAAGACAAGGCTACCGGCAAAGAGCAGAAGATCACAATCAAGGCCAGCTCCGGTCTGACTGATGAAGAAATTCAACAGATGGTCCGTGATGGTGAGGCCAACGCTGCTAAGGATGCTGAGTTTGTCGAGTTGGCTGCTGCCCGTAACCAAGGCGATGCCCTGGTTCACTCGACACGCAAAATGGTCGCTGATGCTGGCGACAAAGTGACCGACGAAGAGAAGGCCGCGATCGAAGCTGCTGTGGTTGCCCTGGAAGCCGCTATCAAAGGCGACGACAAGGCTGCCATCGAAGCCAAGGTTGAGGAGCTGTCGAAAGTCTCCGCGCCGGTTGCTCAGAAAATGTACGCCGAACAAGGCCAGCCAGCTGACGGTGCTGCGCAACAGGCAGAGCCTGAAGCCAAGCATGACGACGTTGTCGATGCTGAGTTCGAAGAAGTCAAAGACCAGAAGTAAGTTGGTCGCCCGGTTGACCGCTATCAAGCGGTGACTGGTAGGATGTCGCCGCGCGGGAGCTTGCTCCCGCGTTGGCGTGTCTGGGGTATGTGAATTTTTACAGCATGCGACAGCGTTCGGATGTTGGCGGTGTGATCGGGAATGCTCCTGCTTTCCGAGCAGTAAATACCGCATTTTTGGCCGGGTACCTGGCTAAAAGTAGTAATGACCAGGATCGTTGAATTGACGTGAGTTGGGTCCGGGCCTGTATTGGGGCTCAACGAGTTTGGCAAGGCTCAGGAGGGTCTGGCTGAACGTCCTTAAGAGTGCAAAGACTTATGGCAAAGCGAGACTATTACGAAGTATTGGGTGTGGAGCGCGGTTCCAGCGAGGCGGACCTGAAAAAGGCTTACCGTCGCCTGGCGATGAAGCATCACCCGGACCGTAATCCGGATAGCAAAGAATCCGAAGAATTGTTCAAAGAGGCCAATGAGGCCTACGAATGTCTGTCTGATCCCAACAAGCGTGCGGCCTACGATCAGTATGGTCATGCCGGTGTCGATCCGAGCATGGGTGGTGGCGGCGGTTTTGGTGGTCAGAACTTCTCCGACATCTTCGGCGATGTGTTCAGTGACTTCTTTGGCGGTGGTCGTGGTGGTCAGCGTGGCGGTGCCCAGCGTGGCAGCGATCTGCGCTACACCCTGGAGTTGAACCTGGAAGAAGCCGTGCGCGGCACCAGCGTCAATATCCGTGTGCCAACACTGGTCAACTGCAAGCCGTGCGATGGTTCGGGTGCCAAAAAAGGCTCTTCGCCGATCACGTGCCCTACGTGCGGCGGTATTGGCCAAGTGCGCATGCAGCAAGGCTTCTTCTCGGTGCAGCAGACCTGCCCGCGCTGCCATGGTCAGGGCAAGATCATTTCCGATCCTTGCGACTCCTGTCACGGCGAAGGCCGCGTCGAAGAATACAAGACCCTCTCCGTGAAAGTGCCTGCGGGCGTTGATACCGGTGATCGCATTCGCCTGTCGGGCGAGGGTGAGGCGGGTACTCAGGGTGGCCCTACGGGCGATCTGTACGTGGTGATCAATGTGCGTGAGCACTCGATCTTCCAGCGCGACGGCAAGCATCTGTTCTGTGAAGTGCCGATCAGCTTTGTCGATGCGGCCCTGGGTGGCGAGTTGGAGATTCCGACCCTTGATGGTCGGGTCAAGCTCAAGATCCCTGAGGGTACCCAGACCGGCAAGCAATTCCGTATCCGTGGCAAGGGCGTTGCGCCAGTGCGCGGTGGTGGTGCTGGCGACCTGATGTGCCGTGTGGCGGTGGAAACCCCGGTCAATCTGAATCGCCGTCAGCGTGAGTTGCTTGAGGAGTTCCGTAGTTCGCTGGAAGGTGACGAATCCCATTCGCCGAAAACCACGGGCTTTTTCGATGGTGTGAAGCGCTTCTTCGGCGACCTGTAAGGATATGAGTATGCGACGTATAGCCGTAATGGGCGCTGCCGGGCGCATGGGAAAAAACCTGATAGAAGCAGTGCAGCAGCGCTCGCCGGCCTCCGGGCTGACGGCGGCGATCGTTCGCCCAGGCAGCACGTTGATCGGTGCGGACGCAGGTGAGCTGGCCTCGCTGGGGCGCATCGGCGTGTCGTTGTCGGGTAGCCTGGAGCAAGTGGCGGACGAGTTCGATGTGCTGATCGACTTCACCCTGCCGGACGTGATGCTGAAAAACCTCGCCTTCTGTCGCAAGGCGGGCAAGGCCATGGTGATTGGTACCACGGGTCTTACGGCTGAGCAGAAACAGTTGTTGGTGGAGGCGGGCAGGGATATTCCGGTTGTGTTCGCTGCCAACTTCAGTGTCGGTGTGAACCTGTCGCTCAAGCTGTTGGACCTGGCGGCGCGCGTGCTGGGTGATGAGGCGGATATCGAAATCATCGAGACCCATCATCGTCATAAAATCGATGCGCCGTCGGGTACTGCGCTGCGCATGGGTGAGGCTATTGCCGATGCGCTGGGTCGTGACTTGTCGAAAGTCGCTGTGTACGGTCGTGAGGGTCATACCGGTGAGCGTGCGCGCGACACCATTGGTTTTGCGACCGTGCGTGGTGGTGATGTGGTGGGTGATCACACCGTGCTGTTCGCTACCGAGGGCGAGCGCCTGGAGATTACGCACAAGGCATCCAGTCGCATGACCTTTGCCAAGGGCGCGGTACGTGCTGCGCTGTGGTTGGAAGGTCGCGAGCCGGGCCTGTACGACATGCGCGATGTGCTGGATCTGCACTAATCAGTAGCTAAAACGGGGCCTCAGGATTATCCTAAGACCCCGTTTTTACCCGCTAAGCGACGTCCTGTCGCATTCCCCTGCCTTTTCGGCTCATTAGCGGTGGACCAAAAAAGCCTTTTTCTGTAAGCTACAGCTTTAGTGTGTCCACTAAAAGCGCGCAGAATAATTCAGTGAACAAGCGGGGTGACGTGTCCATACGTCACTCCGCTTTTTTACAACCTGCGATCGCCCTTTCAGGCTTTATTTACGGGAGGTCTTCTTGACTAAGCCAGCCATACTCGCCCTTGCTGATGGCAGCATTTTTCGCGGCGAAGCCATTGGAGCCGACGGTCAGACCGTTGGAGAGGTGGTGTTTAACACCGCCATGACCGGCTATCAGGAAATCCTTACCGATCCTTCCTACGCCCAACAGATCGTTACCCTGACCTATCCGCACATCGGCAACACCGGCACTACGCCGGAAGACGTCGAGTCTGATCGTGTCTGGTCGGCCGGCTTGGTCATTCGTGACCTGCCACTGGTTGCGAGCAACTGGCGTAACACGATGTCGCTGTCCGATTACCTGAAAGCCAACAACGTTGTGGCAATCGCCGGTATCGATACGCGCCGCCTGACACGCATCCTGCGTGAAAAGGGTTCGCAGAACGGCTGCATTATGGTCGGTGACAACATTTCCGAAGCCGCAGCCATCGCTGCCGCACAGGGCTTCCCAGGCCTGAAAGGCATGGACCTGGCGAAAGTCGTCAGCGTCAAAGAGAAGTACGAGTGGCGCTCCACTGTCTGGGACTTAAAGACTGACAGCCACGCGACCATCGAAGCCGCTGACCTGCCATACCACGTCGTGGCCTACGACTACGGCGTGAAGTACAACATCCTGCGTATGTTGGTCGAGCGCGGTTGCCGCGTCACCGTAGTGCCGGCGCAAACCCCGGCCAGCGACGTGCTCGCGCTGCAACCGGACGGCGTGTTCCTGTCCAACGGCCCAGGCGATCCTGAGCCGTGCGACTACGCCATCCAGGCGATCAAGGAAGTGCTGGAAACCGAGATTCCGGTATTCGGTATCTGCCTCGGTCACCAACTGCTGGCCCTGGCCTCCGGCGCCAAGACCCTGAAAATGGGTCACGGTCACCACGGTGCCAACCACCCCGTGCAAGACCTGGACACCGGCGTTGTGATGATCACCAGCCAGAACCACGGTTTTGCGGTAGATGAAGCAACCTTGCCGAGCAACGTGCGCGCCATTCACAAGTCGCTGTTCGACGGTTCCCTGCAGGGTATCGAGCGCACCGACAAGAGCGCGTTCAGCTTCCAGGGCCACCCTGAAGCCAGCCCGGGCCCGAACGACGTAGCACCGCTGTTCGACCGTTTCATCAATGAGATGGCCAAGCGACGCTGACTGAGTGGCCTGCGGGCGGCCCCGAACTTCGGTGGCCCCCGCAGGCTCTTCAAAGATTGTTCAAGACGGCTTGCCGACTGACCTGCGGATTTGAGTGACAAACCCATGCCAAAACGTACAGACATAAAAAGCATCCTGATTCTCGGCGCTGGCCCGATCGTTATCGGCCAGGCCTGTGAGTTCGACTACTCCGGCGCCCAGGCCTGCAAAGCCCTGCGCGAAGAGGGCTACCGCGTCATCCTGGTGAACTCCAACCCGGCCACCATCATGACCGACCCGGACATGGCCGATGCCACCTACATCGAACCGATCAAATGGCAGACCGTTGCCAAGATCATCGAGAAAGAGCGTCCGGACGCGCTGCTGCCAACCATGGGTGGCCAGACCGCCCTGAACTGCGCCCTGGACCTGGAGCGCGAAGGCGTCCTGGAAAAATTCGGCGTAGAGATGATCGGCGCCAATGCCGACACCATCGACAAGGCTGAAGACCGTTCGCGTTTCGACAAGGCCATGAAATCCATCGGCCTGGCGTGCCCGCGCTCCGGTATCGCCCACAGCATGGAAGAAGCCAATGCGGTCCTTGAGACCCTGGGCTTCCCGTGCATCATCCGTCCGTCTTTCACCATGGGCGGCACCGGTGGCGGTATCGCTTACAACCGTGAAGAGTTCGAAGAAATCTGCGCCCGTGGTCTGGACCTGTCGCCGACCAAAGAGCTGCTGATCGACGAATCCCTGATCGGCTGGAAAGAGTACGAGATGGAGGTTGTCCGCGATAAGAAGGACAACTGCATCATCGTCTGCTCCATCGAAAACTTCGACCCGATGGGCGTGCACACCGGTGACTCGATCACCGTGGCTCCAGCACAGACCCTGACCGACAAGGAATACCAGATCCTGCGTAACGCCTCCCTGGCGGTATTGCGCGAGATCGGCGTGGAAACCGGCGGCTCCAACGTTCAGTTCGGCATCTGCCCGGACACCGGCCGTATGGTCGTGATCGAAATGAACCCGCGTGTTTCCCGTTCGTCGGCCCTGGCTTCGAAAGCTACCGGCTTCCCGATTGCCAAGGTCGCGGCCAAGCTGGCTGTGGGTTACACCCTGGACGAGCTGTCGAACGACATCACCGGCGGCAAGACCCCGGCGTCCTTTGAGCCGTCCATCGACTACGTTGTGACCAAGCTGCCACGTTTTGCCTTCGAGAAATTCGCCAAGGCTGACGCGCGCCTGACCACTCAGATGAAGTCTGTGGGTGAAGTTATGGCCATCGGCCGTACCTTCCAGGAATCTCTGCAGAAAGCCCTGCGCGGCCTCGAAGTGGGTGTTTGCGGTCTGGACGAGAAGCTTGACCTGAGCAACCCAGAAAGCATGAGCGTGCTCAAGCGCGAGCTGACCGTGCCGGGCGCCGAGCGTATCTGGTACGTGGCTGACGCATTCCGCGCAGGCATGACCGTCGAAGACATCTTCGGCATGAACATGATCGACCCGTGGTTCCTAGTACAGATCGAAGATCTGATCAAGGAAGAAGAGAAGGTCAAGACCCTGGGTCTGGCCAGCATCGACCGCGACATGATGTTCCGTCTCAAGCGCAAAGGTTTCTCCGATCAGCGTCTGGCCAAGCTGCTGGGTGTGACCGAGAAGAACCTGCGCACTCATCGCCACAAGCTGGAGATCTTCCCGGTCTACAAGCGCGTTGACACCTGCGCCGCCGAGTTCTCCACCGACACCGCCTACCTGTACTCCACCTACGAGGAAGAGTGCGAAGCTGCGCCGTCGGGTCGCGACAAGATCATGATCCTGGGTGGTGGTCCGAACCGTATCGGCCAGGGTATCGAGTTCGACTACTGCTGCGTACATGCCGCTCTGGCCCTGCGTGCAGACGGGTATGAGACCATCATGGTCAACTGCAACCCGGAAACTGTTTCCACCGACTACGACACCTCCGACCGCCTGTACTTCGAACCGGTAACCCTGGAAGACGTGCTGGAAATCGTGCGCGTCGAGAAGCCGAAAGGCGTGATCGTCCAGTACGGCGGCCAAACCCCGCTGAAACTGGCCCGTGCCCTGGAAGCTGCTGGCGTACCGATCATCGGTACCAGCCCAGACGCCATCGACCGTGCCGAAGACCGCGAGCGCTTCCAGCAAATGGTTGAGCGCCTGAACCTGCGTCAGCCGCCAAACGCTACCGTGCGCAGCGAAGACGAGGCCATCCGTGCAGCCAGCAAGATCGGCTACCCGTTGGTGGTGCGTCCGTCCTACGTATTGGGCGGTCGTGCGATGGAAATCGTCTACGAAGAAGAAGAGCTCAAGCGTTACCTGCGTGATGCGGTGAAAGTGTCCAACGACAGCCCGGTGCTGCTGGATCACTTCCTCAACTGTGCCATCGAAATGGACGTGGATGCTGTCTGCGACGGTACCGACGTGGTGATCGGCGCGATCATGCAGCACATCGAACAGGCGGGCGTTCACTCCGGTGACTCCGCATGCTCGCTGCCGCCGTATTCGCTGCCGGCGCACATCCAGGACGAGATGCGTGAACAGGTTAAGAAAATGGCCCTGGAGTTGGGCGTGGTCGGCCTGATGAACGTACAGTTGGCGCTGCAAGGCGAAGACATCTACGTCATCGAAGTCAACCCGCGCGCTTCCCGTACCGTGCCGTTTGTTTCCAAGTGCATCGGTGTCTCCCTGGCCATGATCGCTGCCCGCGTGATGGCTGGTAAGACCTTGAAGGAAATCGGCTTCACCAAGGAAATCATTCCGAACTTCTACAGCGTGAAAGAGGCGGTATTCCCATTCGCCAAATTCCCTGGTGTGGACCCGATCCTGGGCCCAGAGATGAAGTCCACCGGTGAAGTGATGGGCGTGGGCGATACCTTCGGTGAAGCGTTCGCCAAGGCTCAGATGGGCGCCAGCGAAGTGCTGCCGACCGGCGGTACTGCGTTCATCAGCGTACGTGATGACGACAAGCCACTGGTTGCAGGCGTAGCCCGTGATCTGATCAACTTGGGCTTCGAAGTCGTGGCCACTGCCGGGACCGCCAAGCTGATCGAAGCTGCCGGCCTGAAGGTGCGTCGCGTGAACAAGGTGACGGAAGGCCGTCCGCACGTGGTCGACATGATCAAGAATGACGAAGTCACGCTGATCATCAACACCACCGAAGGTCGCCAGTCGATCGCGGATTCCTACTCCATTCGTCGTAACGCCTTGCAGCACAAGATCTACTGCACCACCACCATTGCTGCTGGCGAAGCCATCTGTGAAGCGCTCAAGTTCGGTCCGGAAAAGACCGTGCGTCGCTTGCAGGATCTACACGCAGGATTGAAGGCATGACCAAATACCCAATGACCGTCCAGGGCTTCAAGGCCCTGGAAGAGGAGCACGCCCATCTGACCAAGGTCGTCCGTCCGAAGCTGAGCCAGGACATCGGTACGGCCCGTGAGTTGGGTGACTTGAAGGAGAACGCCGAATACCACGCTGCTCGTGAGCAGCAGGGTATGGTTGAGGCGCGGATCCGTGACATCGAAGGCCGCCTGCAAAACTCGGTGGTTATCGATGTAACGACCATTCCGAAGACCGGCAAGGTGATTTTCGGCACCACCGTGGAAATCGCCAACGTTGAAACCGACGAAAGCGTGGTCTATCACATCGTGGGTGAAGACGAAGCTGACTTTAAGCTCGGCAAGATCTCCGTTGGTTCGCCGCTCGCCCGCGCCTTGATTGCCAAGGAAGAGGGTGACGTGGTGGCTGTGAAGACGCCGGGTGGCGTGATCGAGTACGAGATTGTCGAAGTTCGTCACGTCTGAAAGGCGGCGCCCGCTCCGTGCGGGCGCCATGCTTTGGCAGCTCTCCCAGATGCTTTGGGTGGGCGGCCTGTGGTTGCTGCACATTGGTGTTTTGCCGGCGCTGGGCCTGATTGGCCTGGCACCGTTGTTGATCGATGAGATCGACGGATTACTGAGCGCGTTGCTGGTGGGTTTTGCAGCGGCGTGCGTGATGATCCAGGCGTTGGTGCTGGTCAAGGCCGAGGGCTTGGGGAGTCTGTGGCGGGATATTCGCGGGCAACTGCTGTTGATGGCGCTGTATGCATGTGCAATGTATTGCATCGTGCATGTCTGGCTGCCGGAAGCGTTGCGCTGGCAGCTATTCAGCTATCTTGTGCTAGGGTTCTCCGGTTTGGTGCTGGTTATGCAGCCGGCGCCAGGGTGGAGTGGCAGGGCGCGCGAAGCACGCCCGTGACCCTTTGAATCATTTGAAGCGATGAACGTTCGACAGTTGCTTGTTGACGCTGAAGTTCTTGCGATACAGCAGCGCCATCTTGCCGATGACCTGGACCAGGTCCGCTTTGCCTACCTTGCACAGTTCTGCAACGGCAGCCAGGCGTGCTTCGCGGTCAAGGATGTTGACCTTGATCTTGATCAGTTCATGATCGTTCAGCGCGCGTTCGAATTCGGCTAACACACCTTCAGTCAAACCGTTGTCTGCCACAATCAGAACTGGTTTCAGATGGTGGCCAATGGATTTGTACTGTTTCTTCTGCTCTTGAGTGAGCGGCATAATCTGACCCCTGCGTCTGATCTTGTAAAAAGCGGCGGCCAGTTTACCCGAGCGAGTCCGGGACCGCCCAGTTAATCACGACCCGTTTTATTTTTCGAGGTGGCCCGTGGCCCGTTCCAAAACTAGCCTTAAGTGGCTGCAAGAGCATTTCAACGATCCTTACGTCAAAAAGGCGCAGAAGGACGGTTACCGTTCCCGGGCCAGCTACAAGCTGCTGGAGATCCAGGACAAGGACAAGTTGATTCGTCCAGGCATGAGCGTTATCGATCTTGGTGCGGCCCCCGGTGGCTGGTCCCAGGTGACCAGTCGTCTGATTGGTGGGCAAGGTCGACTTATTGCTTCCGACATCCTTGAGATGGATAGCATCCCGGACGTGACCTTTGTTCACGGTGACTTTACCCAGGACGCGGTACTCGCCCAAATCCTGGAGGCTGTGGGAAATTCGCAGGTAGACCTTGTGATTTCCGACATGGCCCCCAATATGAGTGGATTACCGGCCGTCGATATGCCGCGTGCCATGTTCCTTTGCGAGCTGGCGCTGGATTTGGCGGGTCGGGTGTTGCGTCCCGGTGGCGATTTCCTGGTGAAAGTCTTCCAGGGTGAAGGTTTTGACGAGTACCACAAGAACATCCGAAAGCTGTTCGATAAGGTGCAGACGCGCAAACCAGACTCTTCCCGAGACCGCTCCAGAGAGCAATACCTGCTGTGCCGTGGCTTCCGTGGCGTCGAAGGCGCGGCGAGTGAAGAGCGTTTTTGAGAAAGTTGAGGAGGGCGATAGGTTTTTTTATGTCGCTTTCGTCACGAAGCTTTACGAATATTGTGTAGTCAAAGTTTCACAAAGGGTTACAGACGGCGCCTGCCAGAGTTGTAGGTAATGTAGTAAGTTAGGCCGGTGAATATCATGCGAAGCGCGCGCCAGTAGCGGAGCTTGCTTCAGAGGGTAGTTAATTGAACGATATGGCAAAGAATCTGATCCTGTGGTTGATCATCGCGGCTGTCCTGGTGACGGTGATGAACAACTTCTCCAGCCCTAACGAGCCGCAGACCCTCAACTATTCCGACTTCATCCAGCAAGTTAAGGATGGCAAGGTCGAGCGCGTAGCGGTTGATGGCTACGTGATCACCGGCAAACGCAACGATGGCGACAGCTTCAAGACCATTCGTCCGGCAATCCAGGACAACGGTCTGATCGGCGACCTGGTGGATAACCACGTGGTTGTCGAAGGCAAGCAGCCTGAGCAGCAAAGCATCTGGACCCAACTCCTGGTGGCCAGCTTCCCGATCCTAGTGATTATTGCCGTGTTCATGTTCTTCATGCGCCAGATGCAAGGTGGCGCGGGAGGCAAGGGCGGGCCGATGAGCTTTGGCAAGAGCAAGGCGCGCCTACTCTCCGAAGATCAGGTGAAGACCACCCTGGCTGACGTTGCTGGTTGCGACGAAGCCAAGGAAGAGGTTGGCGAACTCGTAGAGTTCCTGCGTGATCCGGGTAAGTTCCAGCGCCTGGGTGGCCGTATTCCTCGCGGCGTGCTGATGGTCGGTCCTCCGGGTACCGGTAAAACCTTGCTGGCCAAGGCGATTGCCGGCGAAGCCAAGGTGCCGTTCTTCACCATTTCCGGTTCTGACTTCGTTGAAATGTTTGTAGGTGTTGGTGCCAGCCGGGTTCGCGATATGTTCGAACAGGCTAAAAAGCACGCGCCATGCATCATTTTCATCGATGAAATCGACGCCGTTGGTCGCCATCGTGGCGCCGGCATGGGCGGTGGTCATGATGAGCGTGAGCAGACTCTTAACCAGTTGCTGGTTGAGATGGACGGCTTTGAAATGAATGACGGTATCATCGTTATCGCTGCGACCAACCGTCCTGACGTGTTGGACCCGGCTCTGCTGCGTCCAGGCCGCTTTGACCGTCAGGTCGTAGTGGGTTTGCCGGATATTCGTGGTCGCGAACAGATCCTGAAAGTTCACATGCGCAAGGTGCCTATGGGTGACGACGTGGCTCCGGCCGTGATCGCTCGTGGTACTCCGGGGTTCTCCGGTGCCGACCTGGCCAACCTGGTCAACGAGGCTTCGCTGTTTGCAGCCCGTACCGGCAAGCGCATTGTTGAAATGAAAGAGTTCGAACTGGCCAAAGACAAGATCATGATGGGCGCCGAGCGCAAGTCCATGGTTATGTCCGAGAAAGAAAAGCAGAACACCGCGTATCACGAAGCCGGTCACGCCATTGTTGGTCGCGTTGTGCCTGAGCATGACCCGGTTTACAAGGTGTCGATCATTCCTCGCGGTCGGGCATTGGGTGTCACCATGTTCCTGCCGGAAGAGGACCGCTACAGCCTCTCCAAGCGTGCACTGATCAGCCAGATCTGCTCGCTCTACGGCGGTCGTATTGCGGAAGAAATGACCCTCGGCTTTGACGGTGTGACTACCGGTGCTTCCAACGACATCATGCGTGCCAGCCAGATTGCGCGGAATATGGTGACCAAGTGGGGTTTGTCGGAAAAACTCGGTCCTTTGATGTATGCTGAGGAGGACGGTGAGGTATTCCTGGGTCGCGGTGGTGGCGGTCAAAGCGCCAGTTTCTCCGGTGAGACGGCTAAGCTGATCGACTCCGAAGTGCGCAGCATCATCGATCAGTGCTATGGCACGGCGAAACAGATTCTGACGGATAACCGTGACAAGCTGGATGCCATGGCTGATGCGCTGATGAAGTACGAGACCATCGATGCCGATCAAATCGACGACATCATGGCGGGTCGTGCGCCTCGTGAGCCGCGCGATTGGGAAGGCGGTTCCGGAACTTCTGGCACCCCGCCAGTGGTTCAGAATGAACGCCCAGAAACCCCTATCGGCGGCCCGGCAGCTGACCATTAAGGTTTGAAATGACTTCTGCGTTGTCCTCCACCCGGTTGCCTTGCGGCAATCGGGTTCTTGATTTGGCCCATGCGCATGTCATGGGCATTCTTAATGTAACCCCCGATTCTTTTTCAGACGGCGGCCGTTTTAGCCAGCTTGATGCAGCGTTGCGTCACGCCGAGGCAATGGTGGCGGCTGGCGCGACCTTGATAGATGTCGGTGGCGAGTCGACCCGGCCCGGCGCTCGCGTTGTTTCTCCGTTGGAGGAGCTTGAGCGAGTGGCGCCGATCGTTGAGCGAATTGCCCGTGAGTTGGATGTGATCATCTCGGTAGATACTTCTACACCGGCAGTGATGCGTGAAACTGCACGCCTAGGTGCTGGGTTGATCAATGATGTGCGCTCTCTCCAGCGCGATGGCGCCCTTGACGCCGCCGCAGCTACTGGTTTGCCGGTGTGTCTGATGCATATGCTGGGCGAGCCCGGCAATATGCAGGACAGCCCGCACTATGATGATCTTGTTGGCGAGGTGAGCGGTTTTCTTGCCGAGCGTGTCGCTCAGTGCGCCACGGCGGGAATTTCTGCTGAGAAGATCATCCTCGATCCTGGCTTTGGCTTCGCCAAGACCCTGCAACACAACTTGAGCCTGTTCAAGCACATGGAATCCCTGCATGCCCTTGGTCGGCCGCTGTTGGTCGGTGTTTCGCGCAAGAGCATGATAGGGCTGGCCTTGAATCGCCCAGTGGGTGAGCGGCTGTATGGTGGCCTTGCCTTGGCGGCGCTTGCCGTGACCAAGGGGGCGCGCATCTTGCGGGTGCACGATGTTGCCGAGACCGTGGATGTGGTGCGCATGATTGCCGCCGTAGAATCTGCCGAATAAGAATGAAGGAGCACTTATGACTAAGAAATACTTTGGTACCGATGGTATCCGGGGTCGTGTCGGCGAGTTTCCGATTACTCCTGATTTCATGCTTAAGCTGGGCTGGGCGGCAGGAATGGCGTTCCGTAGCATGGGCGCGTGCCGCATCCTGGTAGGTAAGGACACCCGGATTTCCGGGTACATGTTTGAATCTGCACTGGAGGCCGGTTTGTCCGCTGCGGGGGCTGATGTCATGTTGCTGGGGCCGATGCCGACACCGGCGATCGCCTACCTGACGCGTACCTTTCACGCTGAAGCCGGTATTGTGATCAGCGCTTCGCATAATCCTCATGATGATAACGGCATCAAGTTTTTCTCTGGCCAAGGCACCAAGCTGCCGGACGAGATCGAGTTGATGATCGAGGAGTTGCTGGATGCGCCGATGACGGTGGTGGAGTCCAGCAAGTTGGGCAAGGTCTCGCGAATCAATGATGCTTCCGGCCGATATATCGAATTTTGCAAAAGCAGCGTGCCTACCAGCACCAATTTTGCAGGCCTCAAGATCGTTGTCGACTGCGCTCACGGTGCGACCTACAAGGTTGCTCCAAGTGTGTTCAAGGAGCTGGGGGCGGATGTCACCGTGTTGTCGGCTCAGCCTAACGGTTTGAACATCAATGAGAACTGCGGCTCTACTCATATGGAGCAATTGCAGGCAGCGGTTCTGGCTGAACATGCCGACCTGGGGATTGCCTTTGATGGGGACGGCGACCGAGTCCTGATGGTGGATCACACGGGTGCGGTGGTGGACGGTGATGACTTGTTGTTTATCATCGCTCGCGATTTGCATGAGCGTGAAAAGCTGCAAGGCGGTGTCGTCGGTACCTTGATGAGCAACCTTGGGCTGGAGTTGGCCCTGGCTGATCTCGGGATTCCATTTGTGCGTGCAAACGTCGGTGACCGTTACGTGATCGCTGAGCTGCTGGAGCGCAATTGGCAGGTAGGTGGCGAGAACTCAGGGCATGTCGTCTGCTTCCAGCACACCACTACCGGTGACGCGATTATTGCTGCGTTGCAGGTGTTGTTGTCGTTGCGCCGTCGCGAGGAGAGCCTCGCCCAGGCGCGTCAGGCGTTGCGTAAGTGCCCACAGGTTCTGCTGAACGTGCGCTTTGCAGGCGGCGAAAACCCGATCGAGCACCCGGCTGTCAAAGAGGCGTGCGAGCGTGTGACCCTTGCAATGGCGGGGCGTGGGCGGGTGCTGTTGCGCAAGTCCGGCACAGAGCCTCTGGTGCGCGTTATGGTCGAAGGTGATGACGAAATACAGGTTCGCGGCCACGCCGAAGACCTGGCAAAACTGGTAACTGAAGTTTGCGCCTGAATTCGGCTTGCCAGTGATGATGTGGTTGGGTAACATCTGCGCCCACTTTGACCGACGAGGTACAGCATGCGTCGCACTATGGTAGCTGGTAACTGGAAGATGCACGGTACCCGCGCCAGTGTCGCTGAGCTGATCAATGGCCTTCGTCACTTGGCCTTGCCGAGCGGTGTTGATGTTGCGGTTTTCCCGCCTTGCTTGCATATCAGCCAAGTGGTTGATGGCTTGAAAGGCAAGTCGATTCAGGTCGGCGCGCAGAACTCCGCGGTGGAGCCAATGCAAGGTGCGTTGACGGGTGAGATTTCGCCGAGTCAGCTGGTCGATGCGGGTTGTTCCTATGTGCTTGTCGGGCACTCCGAGCGCCGTCAGATGGTGGGCGAGCGTGATGGGACACTCAATCGCAAGTTCGCAGCGGCACAGGCTTGTGGCTTGATTCCAGTGTTATGCGTAGGGGAGACCTTGGCGGAGCGCGAATCGGGCAAGACTCTTGAAGTTGTCTCGCGTCAGCTGGGCAGCATCATCGAGGAGCTGGGTGTTGGTGCGTTTGCAAAGGCAGTAATTGCTTACGAGCCGGTCTGGGCCATTGGTACCGGGCTGACTGCTACACCGCAACAGGCGCAGGATGTGCACGCAGCCATCCGCGCGCAGTTGGCGGCAGAGAATTCTGAAGTCGCACAAGGTGTGCGTCTTCTATACGGCGGCAGCGTGAAGGCGGCCAATGCGGTCGAACTGTTCGGCATGCCGGATATCGATGGGGGGCTCATTGGTGGAGCTTCCCTGAATGCAGATGAGTTCGGTGCGATCTGTCGCGCCGCGGGAAACTGAAAAAATGCTGGAAACAGTCGTAGTCGTTTTTCATCTGTTGGCTGCCCTGGGCGTAGTTGCCCTGGTTTTGTTGCAACAGGGTAAAGGTGCGGATGCTGGTGCGTCTTTCGGTGCAGGTGCTTCAAATACTGTGTTCGGAAGCCAAGGTTCCTCTACCTTTCTTAGTAAGTTTACTGCTATACTTGCCGCCGGTTTCTTCATAACCAGCTTAGGGTTAGGTTACTTTGCTAAAGAGAAAGCTCATGTGCTGACTCAAGTAGGTTTACCAAACCCAGCAGTGTTGGAAGTACCAAAAGCAAAACCGGCTTCTGATGATGTCCCGGTGCTTCAAGAGCAAAAGTCGGCTACTCCAGCGACTGACGTACCTCCAGCTCAAGAGCAAAAGTAAGAAGGGTTGTAAACGCTGTATTGCCGAGGTGGTGGAATTGGTAGACACGCAACCTTGAGGTGGTTGTGCCCATAGGGTGTAGGGGTTCGAGTCCCCTTCTCGGTACCAATTATCAGGAGAGCCCGCTGTTGCGGGCTTTCTTGTAGGTGGAAGGTTACATTGACCCTGCAAGGGATCGGTCGTATACTTCCGCCCCAGCTTTGTCGCGGGGTGGAGCAGTCTGGTAGCTCGTCGGGCTCATAACCCGAAGGTCGTCGGTTCAAATCCGGCCCCCGCAACCAGTTTTAGCGGAGCCCCTTTTAAGGGGCTTTTTGTTAGCTGGACACTTTCAACGCCGCTGTTCGACGGCGTTTCAAGGATGGGCGTTTCGCCCATTTTTTTATTTTGCACAGCATGCACATACATGCACGAGGGGGTTCAGGTGTCGAGCAAGCTAGAAGAGTTGCAGGCCTTGCTGGCCCCGGTGGTCGTGGCCCTAGGCTATGAATGCTGGGGTATTGAGTTTTCGGCTCAAGGTCGCCACTCAATGTTGCGCGTTTATATCGATAAAGAGGGCGGCGTGCTGGTGGACGATTGTGCCATTGTCAGCCGTCAGATCAGCGGTGTCCTGGATGTTGAAGATCCGATTTCCGTTGAATACACCCTCGAAGTTTCCTCGCCAGGCATGGAACGCCCACTGTTCACTATTGATCAGTTTGCAAAATTTGCCGGTGAACAAGTGAAGATCAAGCTGCGGTCTCCCTTTGAAGGGCGACGCAACTTTCAGGGCCTTCTGCGCGGTGTAGAAGAGCAGGATGTCGTGGTGCAGGTAGAAGACCATGAGTTCCTGTTGCCGATCGATATGATCGACAAGGCCAACATTATTCCCAGTTTTGACTGAGACGCGGATCCCGCGGATCCAATGGCTTGCGAAAGGCGAGGCGTACGATGAGCAAAGAAGTACTGCTGGTTGTTGAGTCGGTATCCAATGAAAAGGGCGTACCGGCAAACGTGATTTTTGAAGCGCTGGAGCTGGCCCTGGCCACTGCTACCAAAAAGCGTTTTGAAGACGAAGTTGATCTGCGTGTGGAAATCAACCGCCACACCGGTGCCTATGAGACTTTCCGTCGCTGGACGGTCGTTGAAGAAGCCGATCTTGATGATCCGGCCATCGAAACCTGGCCAAGCAAGGTTGCCGAAACGCACCCTGGCGCCAAGGTCGGTGATGTCGTTGAAGAAAAGATCGAGTCGATCGAGTTCGGCCGTATTGCTGCACAGACCGCCAAGCAGGTCATCGTGCAGAAGGTTCGCGAAGCCGAGCGCGCTCAAGTCGTTGACGCTTATCGCGAGCGCCTGGGTGAAATCATCTCTGGCACCGTGAAAAAAGTCACCCGCGACAACGTGATTGTCGACCTGGGCAACAACGCTGAAGCGTTGCTGGCCCGTGAGGACATCATTTCTCGCGAAACCTTCCGTGTTGGCGTGCGTCTGCGTGCGCTGCTCAAGGAAATCCGCACCGAGAACCGCGGCCCTCAGTTGATCCTGTCGCGTACCGCGCCGGAAATGCTGATCGAGCTGTTCCGTATTGAAGTGCCGGAGATCGCCGAAGGCCTGATCGAAGTCATGGCTGCGTCCCGCGACCCGGGTTCACGCGCCAAGATCGCGGTTCGCTCCAAAGACAAACGCATCGACCCGCAAGGCGCTTGCATCGGTATGCGCGGTTCGCGCGTCCAGGCAGTGTCGGGCGAGTTGGGCGGTGAGCGTGTGGACATCGTCCTGTGGGACGATAACCCGGCGCAGTTCGTGATCAACGCCATGTCGCCGGCTGAAGTGGCGGCAATTATCGTTGACGAAGATGCCCATGCAATGGACATCGCCGTTGGCGCAGACAATCTGGCTCAGGCCATTGGTCGTGGTGGTCAGAACGTGCGTCTGGCCAGCCAACTGACCGGTTGGACCCTGAACGTGATGACCGAATCGGACATCCAGGCTAAGCAGCAAGCTGAAACCGGTGACATCCTGCGCAACTTCATCGACGAGTTGGAAGTCGACGAAGACCTGGCACAGGTGCTGGTAGATGAAGGCTTCACCAGTCTGGAAGAGATTGCCTACGTACCGTTGGAAGAAATGCTCAACATCGACGGCTTTGACGAAGACACCGTCAACGAGCTTCGCGCTCGGGCCAAGGATCGTTTGTTGACTAAAGCCATCGCTACTGAGGAAAAGCTGGCAGACGCCCATCCGGCCGAAGACCTGCTCTCGCTTGAGGGTATGGACAAGGATTTGGCGATGGAACTGGCGGTGCGCGGCGTAATTACCCGCGAAGACCTGGCCGAGCAGTCTATTGACGATCTGCTCGACATCGACGGCATTGACGATGATCGTGCCGGCAAGTTGATCATGGCCGCCCGAGCCCATTGGTTCGAGTAACTAGGCGCGGCCTGAGGAGAGAAGTGCATGACGCAAGTCACGGTGAAACAACTGGCCGATGAGGTCAAAACACCGGTAGAGCGCCTGTTGCAGCAGATGCGTGAGGCAGGTCTGCCGCACACCGCCGCCGATGAAGGTGTGAGCGATAGTGAGAAGCAGTCTTTGCTGACTCACTTGAAGAGCAGCCACAAGGCGAAAGTGGAAGAACCGCGCAAGATTACATTGCAGCGCAAAACCACCAGCACCCTGCGTGTTGCTGGTAGCAAGAGCATCAGCGTTGAAGTACGTAAGAAGAAAGTCTTCGTACAGCGCAGCCCGGAAGAAATCGAAGCCGAGCGCAAACGCGAGCTGGAAGAACGTCGCGCAGTAGAAAATGCTGCTCGTCAGAAGGCTGAAGAAGAAGCCAAGCGCCGCGCCGAAGAAGAAGCGCGTCGCCAGCCTGCTGCTGCGCAACCTGCTACTGCTGAAGCAGTAGCCGCGCCAAGCGCCCCAGTTGAAGCTGTGCGTGAGGCCGCTCCGGTTGCCGCTGCACCAGCGCCTGCTGCTGACGCTCGCAAGCGTGACGAACCTCGTCGCCCAGACAAGCCACGTGCAGACGATAACAATCGTCGCGGCGGTGGCGGCGATGGCGAGCGTAAAAACGCTCCGCATCGTGCCTCGGTCAAAGAGAAAGCGCCTGCTCCGCGCGTTGCCCCACGTACTACCGACGAAGAAAGCGATGGCTTCCGTCGTGGTGGTCGCGGCAAGGCCAAGCTGAAAAAACGCAACGCCCACGGTTTCCAGAGCCCAACCGGCCCTGTCGTGCGTGAAGTGAAGATCGGCGAGACCATCACTGTTGGCGATCTCGCCCAGCAGATGTCGGTCAAGGCAGCTGAAATCATCAAGTTCATGTTCAAGCTGGGCACTCCAGCCACCATCAACCAGGTACTGGATCAGGAAACTGCCCAACTGGTTGCTGAGGAGCTGGGCCACAAAGTGACCCTGGTCAGCGACACCGCCCTGGAAGATTCCTTGGCCGAGTCCCTGAAGTTTGAAGGTGAGGCAGTTTCCCGTGCTCCGGTTGTGACCGTAATGGGCCACGTTGACCACGGTAAAACTTCCCTGCTCGACTACATTCGTCGTGCCAAGGTTGCTGCTGGCGAAGCCGGTGGTATCACCCAGCACATCGGTGCGTACCACGTTGAAACTGACCGTGGCATGGTGACGTTCCTCGACACCCCTGGTCACGCCGCGTTTACCGCAATGCGTGCCCGTGGTGCCAAGGCGACTGACATCGTGATCCTTGTGGTTGCAGCCGACGACGGCGTGATGCCACAAACCATCGAAGCCGTTCAGCATGCCAAGGCAGCTGGCGTTCCGTTGGTAGTTGCTGTGAACAAAATCGACAAGCCGGGCGCCGATCTCGATCGCATCCGTAGCGAACTGTCGGTTCACGGCGTGACATCCGAAGAGTGGGGTGGTGACACTCCATTCGTACCAGTCTCCGCGAAGATGGGTACTGGCGTTGACGAACTGCTTGAAGCTGTTCTGTTGCAAGCCGAAGTGCTGGAACTGACTGCTACTCCATCGGCTCCTGGCCGTGGTGTTGTGGTTGAATCCCGCCTCGACAAGGGCCGTGGCCCGGTTGCGACCGTTCTGGTTCAAGACGGTACCCTGCGCCAAGGCGACATGGTCCTGGTCGGTTCGAACTACGGCCGTGTACGTGCCATGCTCGACGAGAACGGCAAGCCAATCAAGGAAGCAGGTCCTGCTATCCCGGTCGAGATCCTCGGCCTGGACGGTACCCCGGACGCTGGCGACGAGATGAGCGTGGTTGCCGACGAGAAGAAAGCCCGTGAAGTGGCTCTGTTCCGTCAAGGCAAGTTCCGTGAAGTCAAACTGGCTCGTGCTCACGCAGGCAAGCTGGAAAACATCTTCGAGAACATGGGCCAGGAAGAGAAGAAGACGCTTAACATCGTCCTCAAATCTGACGTACGTGGTTCTCTCGAAGCGTTGAACGGCGCCTTGAACGGCCTGGGTAACGACGAAGTGCAAGTGCGCGTTGTCGGTGGCGGTGTCGGTGGTATCACCGAGTCCGACGCCAACCTGGCACTGGCTTCCAACGCTGTACTGTTCGGCTTCAACGTGCGTGCCGATGCTGGCGCTCGCAAGATCGTCGAGCAGGAAGGCCTGGACATGCGTTACTACAACGTCATCTACGACATCATCGAAGACGTCAAGAAAGCCCTCACCGGCATGCTTGGCAGCGACGTTCGGGAGAACATCCTGGGTATCGCCGAGGTGCGTGACGTGTTCCGCTCGCCGAAATTCGGTGCGATCGCCGGTTGCATGGTTGTCGAAGGCACCGTGTACCGTAACCGTCCAATCCGTGTACTGCGTGAAGACATCGTTATCTTCGAAGGCGAGCTGGAATCCCTGCGCCGCTTCAAGGATGACGCTTCCGAAGTGCGTGCCGGCATGGAATGCGGTATCGGCGTCAAGAGCTACAACGACGTCAAGGTTGGCGACAAGATCGAAGTCTTCGAGAAGGTTCAGGTTGCTCGCAGCCTCTAACTCGCACACTTCCGGAGCCACGCGGCGCGTGGGCATGCAAATGCCCCGCGCAGCGTACGGACTCTAAACGCAACGCCCGGTCTGGCTTTTGTCAGGCCGGGCGTTTGCCGCTTTCAGACCCCACGGGTTTCACCGTGTGGCAGTAACAGGTAACAAGACATGGCAAAAGAATACAGCCGTACCCAACGTATCGGCGATCAGATGCAGCGCGAGCTGGCCCAACTGATCCGTCGCGAAGTCAAAGACCCGCGCGTTGGCCTGGTCACCATCACCGCGGTTGAAGTGAGCCGTGACGTGGGTCACGCCAAGATCTTCATCACCGTGATGGGGCAGGACAACAGCGAAGAAATCGCGCAAAGCATCAAGGTGCTCAACTCGGCCGCAGGTTTCCTGCGCATGCAGTTGGCCCGTGAAATGAAGCTGCGCAGCGTGCCTCAGTTGCACTTTCATTACGACGAGAGCGTCGTGCGTGGTGCGCATCTGTCGGCATTGATCGAGCGCGCCGTGGCGGAAGACAGCCAGCACCCGTCCACACCTGAAGACGCCAAGGAGTAAGCGGTGGCTCAGGTCAAACGTATCCGTCGCAACGTCAGCGGCATCATTCTGCTCGATAAACCCATTGGTTTTACCTCCAATGCGGCGTTGCAGAAGGTCCGCTGGCTGCTCAATGCCGAGAAGGCCGGGCACACCGGCAGCCTCGACCCCCTGGCCACTGGCGTACTGCCATTGTGCTTTGGCGAGGCCACCAAGTTTTCGCAATACCTGCTCGATTCCGACAAGGGTTACGAAACCCTGATGCAACTGGGCAAGACCACTACCACGGCCGACGCCGAAGGTGATGTTTTACAGGTTCGCGACGTGACCGTTGGTCGTGCTGATATCGAGGCTGCTTTACCCGCTTTTCGTGGGCAAATCAGTCAGATACCGCCGATGTACTCGGCACTAAAGCGGGATGGGCAGCCTCTTTACAAGCTGGCACGTGCGGGCGAAGTAGTGGAGCGTGAACCGCGTTCTGTTACTATTGCGCGCTTGGAATTGCTCGCCTGTGAAGGTGACACCGCACGCTTGGCCGTGGACTGCAGCAAAGGCACTTATATCCGTACCCTGGTGGAAGATATTGGTGAACAGCTCGGTTGCGGCGCGTACGTTGCAGAACTGCGGCGCACACAGGCCGGCCCTTTCACCCTGGCCCAGACGGTCACGCTGGAAGAGTTGGAAGCGGTGCACGCCGAAGGTGGCAACGAAGCGGTTGATCGCTTCCTGATGCCGTCCGACAGCGGTTTGCTGGATTGGCCATTGCTGCACTTTTCGGAGCACAGCGCGTTCTACTGGCTCAACGGCCAACCGGTACGCGCTCCGGATGCACCGAAGTTCGGTATGGTGCGGGTACAAGATCACAACGGTCGCTTTATCGGTATCGGTGAAGTGAGCGAAGACGGGCGCATCGCGCCGCGTCGACTGATTCGGTCAGAATGACCGAACGAGGGTGGCTGTTAACAGGCACGGTCACTTCCTCATTTTTAGATACAGGGATTTGTCCCTGGCCTGTTGAAGCTGTTTCTTTGAAACAGTTTCCTGATAAAAGGATTGCCTCATGGCTCTCGACGTTCAAGAAAAAGCACAAATCGTTGCTGACTATCAGCAAGCTGTTGGTGACACTGGTTCGCCAGAAGTGCAAGTTGCACTGCTGACCCACAACATCAACAAGCTGCAAGGTCACTTCAAGGCCAACGGTAAAGACCACCACTCCCGTCGTGGTCTGATCCGCATGGTAAACCAGCGTCGTAAGCTGCTGGACTACCTGAAAGGCAAGGATCTGGGTCGTTATCAGACTCTGATCGGTCGCCTGGGTCTGCGTCGCTAATAAGCGATTGCGCTAGAGGTTGGTTGTCTGCCGTGTGTCAGTGGGATTCCCGCTGGCCCATGGCAGGCTCCCAGCCTCAAGTTTTATCTGGATACACGTTTTACCCTGGACGAGGGTTGGGCCGATTCCCAGCATTGCCCAAGAATTTCGCAAGAAGACAAGTTCCCCAAGAGCCACAAAGAAGGTAGGACACCGTGAACCCGGTTATCAAAAAATTCCAGTTCGGTCAGTCGACCGTTACCCTCGAGACAGGCCGCATCGCCCGTCAAGCCTCCGGCGCAGTGCTGGTTACCGTTGACGACGACGTTACCGTACTGGTGACCGTTGTTGGCGCAAAGACCGCTGACCCAAGCAAAGGCTTCTTCCCTCTTTCTGTTCACTACCAGGAAAAAACTTACGCTGCCGGTAAGATCCCTGGCGGTTTCTTCAAGCGCGAAGGCCGTCCTTCCGAGAAAGAAACCCTGACTTCCCGACTGATCGACCGTCCGATCCGTCCGCTGTTCCCAGAAGGCTTCATGAACGAAGTGCAGGTTGTCTGCACCGTCGTTTCCACCAGCAAGAAGACCGATCCGGACATCGCTGCGATGATCGGTACCTCGGCTGCCCTGGCTATCTCCGGCATTCCTTTCGATGGCCCGATCGGCGCAGCCCGCGTTGCTTTCCACGAAAGCACCGGCTACCTGCTGAACCCGACTTACGAGCAACTGAAAGCATCGAGCCTGGACATGGTCGTTGCCGGTACTTCGGAAGCCGTTCTGATGGTTGAGTCGGAAGCCAAAGAGCTGACCGAAGACCAAATGCTGGGCGCCGTACTGTTCGCCCACGACGAGTTCCAGGCTGTTATCAAGGCTGTCACCGAGCTGGCTGCCGAAGCTGCCAAGCCTACTTGGGCTTGGGCTCCACAAGCCGAAGCCACCGAGTTGCTGGGCGCTATCCGCTCCGAGTTCGGCGCTGCCATCTCCGACGCCTACACCATCACCGTCAAGGCTGACCGTTACGCTCGCCTGGGCGAGTTGAAGGACCAGGTTGTAGCCAAGCTGTCCGGTGAAGAAGGCCAGCCTTCCTCCAGCGAAGTCAAAGCTGCTTTCGGCGAGATCGAATACCGCACCGTTCGCGAAAACATCGTAAACGGCAAGCCACGTATCGACGGCCGCGACACCCGCACCGTACGTCCGCTGGACATCGAAGTCGGCGTTCTGCCGAAGACTCACGGTTCGGCGCTGTTCACCCGTGGTGAAACCCAGGCCCTGGTAGTTGCGACCCTGGGCACCGCCCGCGACGCACAGCTGCTGGACACCCTGGAAGGCGAGAAAAAAGACCCGTTCATGCTGCACTACAACTTCCCTCCGTTCTCGGTGGGCGAGTGTGGTCGCATGGGGGGCGCTGGTCGCCGCGAAATCGGTCACGGCCGTCTGGCGCGTCGTTCGGTACAGGCCATGCTGCCTGCAGCTGACGTATTCCCGTACACCATCCGTGTTGTGTCGGAAATCACCGAGTCCAACGGTTCCAGCTCCATGGCTTCCGTTTGCGGTGCATCCCTGGCACTGATGGACGCTGGTGTGCCGATGAAGGCGCCGGTTGCCGGTATCGCCATGGGCCTGGTTAAAGAAGGCGAGAAGTTCGCCATCCTGACCGACATCCTGGGTGATGAAGACCACCTGGGCGACATGGACTTCAAAGTAGCCGGTACCGCCAAAGGTGTTACCGCGCTGCAGATGGACATCAAGATCAAGGGCATCACCGAAGAGATCATGGAAATCGCCCTGGGCCAAGCCCTGGAAGCGCGCCTGAACATCCTCGGCCAGATGAACCAGATCATTGGTCAGTCCCGTACCGAGCTGTCGGAAAATGCTCCGACCATGATTGCGATGAAAATCGACACCGACAAAATCCGTGATGTTATCGGTAAAGGCGGCGCGACTATCCGTGCGATCTGCGAAGAGACCAAGGCTTCGATCGATATCGAAGACGACGGTTCGATCAAGATCTTCGGCGAAACCAAGGAAGCGGCTGAAGCTGCACGTCAACGCGTTCTGGGTATCACCGCTGAGGCCGAGATCGGCAAGATCTACGTGGGTAAGGTTGAGCGTATCGTCGACTTCGGCGCATTCGTCAACATCCTGCCGGGCAAAGACGGTCTGGTTCACATCTCCATGCTGAGCGACGCTCGCGTTGAGAAAGTGACCGACATTCTGAAAGAAGGCCAGGAAGTGGAAGTACTGGTACTGGACGTGGACAACCGCGGCCGTATCAAGCTGTCCATCAAGGACGTAGCAGCAGCCAAGGCTTCGGGCGTTTAATCACCCCAAGGCTTACGCTGAATAAAAGGACTCTTCGGAGTCCTTTTTTTATGGGGCCAGGAAAGTGAAGTGAAATCAGCCGTTTACACCCAGGCAAAAGCCGCAACTTGCATGCAAGCACGATGGGGTTCATGCAAGTTGCACGATTCTGAAAATCGATGTTTTTTATAAGTTATTGTTTTATATAGGTTTTATGGGTGTTAAAGACTTGGCACAGCGCCTGCAACATCCCTGTTAACGCTGCAGCATCAAGGTTTAGTCACTGCAGACTTTTAATAAAACAGGAGTTACACGTATGAAGAAGTTCGCATTCGCTACTGCTACCGCTCTGACCCTGGCCATGGCTGCTAACGTAGCCTTTGCTCAAACTTCCCAAGCGCCTATGACTCTGGCCTCTGGTGAAGTGACCAAAGCCAAGGAGTCCACCTCGGACACTTGGATCACCACTAAGGTCAAAGCTGATCTGCTGACGGAAAAAGGCATTCCAGGTTCGGACATCAAGGTCGAAACCAACAAAGGTGTAGTGACCCTGTCCTCTGACGTAGAGATCTCGGAGTCGCAGAAAGCGACGGCTGTAGCGATCACCAAGAAAATCAAAGGCGTGAAAGCTGTTTCTGCTGACAGCCTGTATGCCGGTGGCGCCTACAAAGCTGACAACGTAGACAAAACCAAGGTCGCAGCCGCTGACGCTAAAGGCGCTACGTCCGATACCTGGATCACCACCAAAGTGAAGGCTGATCTGGTTACCGAAAAAGGCATCCCTGGCACCGACATCAAAGTTGAAACCAACAAAGGTGTAGTTTCCCTGTCGTCGACTGCTCCAGTGACCGAAGCGCAGAAAACCACGGCGGTGAACATCACCAAGAAAATCAAAGGCGTTAAAGCTGTATCGGCCGATGGCCTGAAAGCAGAGTAACGCTTCACTTATCGCTTTGAACCAAGCGTCGGCGGCAACGAGTGAGCTAGATATCCACTCAATGCACCTCACGTGTTCATGCGATCGATCACAGGGATGTGGTCACTACAGGCCCCGGCATTCGTGTCGGGGCCTGTTTTTTTGTGGTTGGAGGAAAGATGTCGGGATAATTGGGGGCCAATGTGGGAGCGGGCTTGCTCGCGAAGGCGGAGTGTCAGCTAACGAATTAGTCGACTGAATCACCGCATTCGCGAGCAAGCCCGCTCCCACATTTAGAACTGTATTGTCTGGACGCTATTCAGCATCCAGATGCAACGGTGTCACCACGCTGCCATCTTTCTCAGCCTGCCCCAGGTTGGCATCAATGAAGTACACCCGGTCATCTTCCAGCTGGCCTTTATCCACCAGATAGTCCTTGATTGTGCTGGNCCAGATGCAACGGTGTCACCACGCTGCCATCTTTCTCAGCCTGCCCCAGGTTGGCATCAATGAAGTACACCCGGTCATCTTCCAGCTGGCCTTTATCCACCAGATAGTCCTTGATTGTGCTGGCACGGTCTTGACCCAGTTGACGCAGTAGCACATCACTGGTGCTCCAGAACTTGATCACGCCGTCACGCAGCTTCGCGGCACGCTCGTCATCGCTCAGGTCTTTCCATTCGGCCGGTGGCTGCTGTTTCAAGCGTGTACGGTAGATGCCTTCAAGCAACGGTGCTTTTTCCTTCTCCGGCACCACAAGTAACGACGCCTGGGCTGGAACCTTCTCCCCTCGGCGCTGAAGAATCTTGTAGTAGTTGTACTGGTATTCCCGCTCCAGGCGCTCAGCCGCCAGGAATGGACCGTCGCTGCTGGCAGCGGCAGTGCCTTCGATTTCCAGGCGCAGGGCAGGGCGTTCTTTCAATGCTTTGGCCAGGGTGTTCAGGGCGCCTTCGGCGTCTTTGCTCAAGGCGCTCGAGCCCGGGGCGAAGGACACGTTGCCAAGGTCTTCTGCGCCACCTCCGGTAATCAGCCCGCCAATGAACTTGAACGGTGCCGTGGCCGCGCGCACCACCAGGTTACGTAGGGTTTGCCACACAATCGGCATCACGCTGAATTGCGGGTTATTCAAGTCACCCGTTACTGGCAGTTCAATGGAAATTTTGCCGTCGCTGTCTTTGAGCAGTGCAATCGCCAGGCGAATCGGCAAGTCCACAGCGTCGGCACTGTCGACTTTCTCGCCCAGTTGCAGTTGCTCGACCACCACTTTGTTTTCGGCCTTCAACTGGCCCTTGGTGATCACGTAATGCAGGTCGAGGTTAAGACGGCCCTTGCGGATACGGAACCCGGCGAACTTGCCGGAGTAGGGCGTAAGCGTAGTCAGCTCGACGCGCTTGAAGCTGGTGGCAATATCCAGTGCCGCCATCGGGTCAAAGGGGTTCACGCTGCCCTTGATGGTCACCGGTGCATAGCGGTCAACCTTACCCTTGATATCGACGCTAGCTGGCTTGGCCTGACGGCTGTCGATGGTGCCGATTTGCCCGTTGAGTTGTTGGATCGCGGTGGCAAAGTTGGGCGTGAGGCTGAAGTCGGCGAAGTTCGCCGAACCGTCGTTGATCGCAATCTGCCCGATACGTATACCCAATGGCTTTTCATTGCTGGCAGCTTTTGGACCTTTGTCGGGTGGTTGTGGAATCAGCAAGTCATCGACGTTGGTGGTGCGGTCATCATTGATCATGAAGCGTGCATAGGGTTGCAGCAGGTTGACCTTGTCGATCGACAGGCTGTCGCCGTGCTGATAGTTCAAGCCCTCCACCACCACGCGCTGCCATTTGACGAAGTCGCGAGTCTTGAGGGTGTCGAGGGTGTGCAGTTGATCGACCTGTGCCCGGCCTGTGACCTGGAGCTTGAGTGGCTCAGTGCTCTTGAGGTTCACATCCAGGTTGCTGCCGAGCATGCCGCTGCGCAGTTCCAGGCGAATGAACGGGCTGATATAGGACTGTGCCACGCGAAGGTCGATGTCCTGAGTGGTCACTTTCAGCTTGGCGCTGACCGGGTTGAGGTTGACCTCGCCGGTGGCTGCGATCTTGCCCTGTTTGCCCAGGCCGCTGTCGATCTTGAGGGAAAACGGGCTCTGGTTGAGGCTATCGAAGTTCTGTACATCGACATTCAACGGCCCCAGTTCCAACGCGACTGCAGGCTTGGCCTGACGGTCCGCCAAGTGCACCTGATAGTTGCGCAGTTGCACATCCTTGAGCAGCACTTGCCAAGGTTTGCTCGGGGCGGCAGGTGCGGGTTTTGGAGAGTCGGCGGTGGCCGGTGCCGTGGCTGGCTCCGGCGCCTGGGCCGGTTTGCTCGGTTGGCTGGCGAACAGTTTCTGCCAGTCCAGTTGCCCATCGGCTTCGCGGGCGGCCCAGGTTTCCAGCTTATTGCTGCGGATCTTGCCGACCACCACTTGTTGCTTGGCCAGGTCCACGGTGGTTTCGCTGACGTCCAGACGCTCCAGGCGTACCAGGGGCCGACCATCGGGGGCCTTGATGGCAAACGGTGCGATGCTGGCGGCGGTGTTGGTCAGGTTCAGCTCGGTCTCTTTGGCCAGGCTGAACTTATATTCGGTACTGAAATTGAGCACGCCATCTTCAAGCACCAATGGCAATGCATCGCGCACGTACGGCCACCAGGCCTTCATCTTGCCGTCGGTGACTTTCAGCGTGCCTTCGGAGGTGATCGGCACCAGGCTGAAATTGCCCTTCCAGTCGATCTGCCCACCTTCCGGGCCTGCGGCGACCAGAGTCATGTCCGCATTGTCTTCGGGCAAGGTGCTGAGGTTTTTCAGCTCGAAATCGAGTTTGTCGTAGAGAAATTCAATGGGTTCGCTGGGGCGCAAGTCTTCGAAGTGCACATAGCCGCCGGCCAGCTTGATGCCGTCGATACGCAGCGGGAAGGGTTTGGCGTCAGGATTGGCCGGGGTTGGCTCGCTGGGCGGCAGCTTGAACAGCTGCGCCAGGTTCAGTTGGCCTGACTTGTCGAACCGCACTTCAGTCTTGGGCTGGTCCAATTGCACATCGGCCAAGTGCAGCGCGCGCGTCCACAAGCTGTCGATCTGCAGGTTGGCATAGAGACGCTCAAAACCCACCTGCTCCTTGCCAGGCTCGCCGATTTTCAAGCCCCATACCGTCAGTTCCAAGCTGAACGGGTTGAGCTCGATACGCTCGATGCGCGCTGGCACCGTGGCGTAATTGGCCAGTTGCTGATTGGCAATGCGAAGGGCAATGCCGGGCAAAATCAGGAAGCCCAGCAGGCTGTACAGAGCAACTGCGGTCAACAAGGCGCCGATGGCGCGAATCAATCCTTTGGGCATGGGTGACGCCATCTATGTCGAACAGGAGTGCCTTGGAGTATGGCACGGGTTTTCGGTTCCGAAGATCCAGGCTCTTGGGAAACGTCCTACAGCTGGAGTATCAATGTTTTTAGCGGTGGTTGTTGGTCTTGTGAAGGAAAATCCGCGCCCGGCGTCATGATCTGCCAGTCGCGTACCGGGCGCCCGGCTTTCTCCGCGCAACGTAGAACCTGCTCACGCCAATCATCCATGCTGACTTTTGCCAGGTTATTGCAGCAAATCAGTACGCCATTGTCGGCAGTGGCCAGTAGTGCAGGCTTGAGCAGGCTCTGGTAATCGCGAAGCAGGTCGACGGTGCCGAATGCGCTCTTGGCCCAGGCTGGGGGATCGAGCAGCACCAGGTCGTACTGGCGTTGTTCCAAACGTGGATAACTCGGCAGTTTTTGCCCGCGCCTCTGGGTGATCGGCAGGCCGGCCAGTTGGCGAATCGCCGGGAAGTAGTCGGACTGCACAAATTCCATGGCTGGCAACTCAGGGTTAAGCAGGCCGTTCTCGCGCCCGACCGCCAGGTTGCCCTCGGCGAAGTCCAGGTTGCATACCTCCCGCGCTCCGCCAGCGGCGGCACTGAGGCCTACGCCACAGGTGTAGGCGAACAGGTTCAGCACGCTTTTGCCAGCGCTGTGCTCTTTAACCCAGCCACGGGTGTTGCGCAGGTCGAGGAATAGCAATGGGTCCTGTCCGGCATGTCGCCCGCGCACACGGTAATTGAGCCCCCACTCATGACCGACCAGGTCTTCCAGCGCCGCAGGATCGGCGCGGTACACCGTGTCTTCGCGGTCGATGCGCGAGTTGCCACGGGCGCGGTCGTTGTACACCAGCAGCAATTCCAGGCCCATGTACTGGTTGATCAGTTGATGCAGCTCCAGCAGTTCCTCGGTTTGCAGGGACTGGTGAAAGCTTTGCACCAGCAATTGCGGGCCGTAGCGATCGATAGTCAGGCCACCGGCACCTTCTTGGCTGCCATGGAACAACCGATAGCAATCGGTGCCTTGGGCGTGTAACTCGTTGATCAGGTCTTGACGATGATTGAGGGCGGCGCGCAGCGCCTGATTCAGGGGAGACATGGAGCGCGCCTTGCTGGGAAAAGAGGGCGCGAAGTTTACCAGTTATGCGGGGTTGCCTACATCAACCCCATCCGTCGATGGGCGCGTTGCACCGAACCATTGCGCATCGCCCAGCGCAATAGTGGCGCACTGCGCTTGACCCCGGCGCGGACCATCTGGCGCTGCAGCGGGCTCTGGTACTGATCGAGCATGGCGCTGGCCCAATCCGGTAGCAGGTCAATGCCGGCCTGCATCATCAAGGCGCCAAAGGGCTTGGCCATCGTGCTGGGAGAGGGCGCGTTGAGCAGCAGGCGCAACACTTCGCGGCTGCGATCGTCGCACAGCAACTGAGGTCGGATGCGCTCCAGATAATCCGAAATTTCCTGCCGTGAGCGTGGAACATTCAGCGCGCCCAGCCGTTCGGCCACCAGGGCGATTTCACTGTAGTAACGGTCTTGATCGCGGCCCGAGAGATGAGGGTTGCGATAGCGCAGGTGTGCGGCCAGGAAGTTGCTGACCTCCGCCACATGCACCCAGGTCAGCAACTCCGGGTCGCTGGCCGCATAAGGTCGACCATCCGGTGCATGGCCAACCACTTGTAGGTGAATGGTGCGTACTTTTTCAATCAACCAGTCGGCATCACGCCGCGAGCCAAACGTGGTGCCGGAGATAAATTGCGACGTGCGCCGCAACCGCCCGAGCATGTCCTGACGAAAGTTGGAATGGTCCCACACGCCCGCCAGGGCCAACGGGTGCAAGGCTTGCAGCATCAACGCGCTGATGCCGCCGATGAGCATGCTGCTGAAATCGCCATGGACTTGCCAGCTCACCGAGTCCGGCCCGAACAGGCCTGGGTCGCCCTTGGGGTTTTCCAGGTCCAGTTGGCCCAGCGACAGACCGGTGAGGCTCATCAGCTGGTTTTCGATGCGGCTGCGGATAAATTCCATGGCGACTTAAGGGTTTCCTATCGGTTCAGGCGTTTGTCGATCAGGCCGTCCACCACGCTTGGGTCGGCCAGGGTTGAGGTATCACCCAGGCTATCCAGTTCGTTGCAGGCGATCTTGCGCAAAATCCTGCGCATGATCTTGCCGGACCGGGTTTTGGGCAGGGCGGGTGCCCATTGGATCAGTTCCGGCTTGGCAAAGCTGCCGATTTCCTTGCTCACCAGCTCCAGCAGGTGTTTTTTCAGCGCATCGTTGGGTTCCACACCGTTCATGGGCGTGACAAAGGCATAGATGCCCTGGCCCTTGACGTCATGGGGGTAACCCACCACGGCGGCTTCGGCGACCTGGTCGTGCAGCACCAGCGCGCTTTCTACCTCGGCGGTGCCGATGCGGTGGCCGGACACGTTGATCACATCGTCGATACGCCCGGTGATCCAGTAGTCGCCGTCTTCATCGCGGCGTGCGCCGTCGCCGGTGAAGTAGTAACCGGGGTAGGGTTTGAAGTAGGTGTCGATCATGCGCTGCGGGTCGCCGTACACGCTGCGGATCTGCCCAGGCCAGCTCGCCTTGATCGCTAGCACGCCACTGCCGGCGCCGTTGAATGGTTTGCCCTGTTCGTCCAGCAGCACGGGTTGTACGCCAAACATCGGCTGGGTCGCGCAGCCCGGTTTGATGTGCTGGGCGCTGACCAACGGGCTGAGCATGATGCCGCCGGTCTCGGTCTGCCACCAGGTGTCCACGATCGGGCAGCGCTGTTCGCCGACTGCGTTGAAATACCAATCCCAGGCTTCCGGGTTGATCGGTTCGCCGACACTGCCCAGCAGGCGCAGGCTGGCGCGGGAGGTATTCTCCAGCGGGCCATGGCCTTCGCGCATCAAGGCGCGCAGGGCGGTGGGCGCGGTATAGAAGATATTCACCTGATGCTTGTCGATAACCTGCCAGAAGCGCGAGCTGTCCGGGTAGCTCGGCACGCCTTCGAACATCAGCGACGTCGCACCGTTGGCCAGTGGGCCGTACACGATGTAGCTGTGGCCGGTGACCCAGCCCACATCCGCGGTGCACCAGAACACTTCGCCATCGCGGTAGTCGAGCACGTACTTGAAGGTCATCGCCGCCTGTAGCAGATAGCCACCGGTGGTGTGCAGAACGCCCTTGGGTTTGCCGGTGCTGCCGGAGGTGTAGAGGATGAACAGCGGGTCTTCGGCGTCCATCGGCTCGGGTGGGCAGTCGTCGCTGGCCGCTTCAACGGCTTGTTGGTACTTGAGGTCGCGACCTTCGCTCCAGTTCACGTTTGCGCCGGTACGCGCCACCACCAGCACGGTACTTACATTCGGGCAACTGGCCAGAGCCTTGTCGACGTTCTGTTTCAGCGCCACGGGCTTGCCACCGCGAACACCTTCGTCGGCGGTTATCACCGTACGGCAGTCGGCATCAAGGATGCGGTCACGCAGGGCATCCGGCGAGAAGCCACCAAACACTACCGAATGCACCGCGCCAATGCGGGTGCAGGCCAGCATGGCGTAGGCCGCTTCCGGGATCATCGGCATGTAGATGCACACACGGTCGCCTTTCTTCACCCCGCGGCTTTTCAGCACATTGGCCAGGCGGCTGACGTTTTGATGAAGTTGGCGGTAGGTGATTTTGGCGGATTTTGCAGGATCATCACCCTCCCAAATGAAGGCAGGCTGATCGGCACGCTCGGCCAGGTGACGGTCGATGCAGTTGTAACTGACGTTGAGCTGGCCACCGGCAAACCATTGGGCGGCACCGGTGTTGATGTCTGAGCTGTGGACGGTATGCCAGGGTTTGGTCCAGTCGAGAAAGCCCTTGGCCTGCTCGGCCCAGAAGGTATCGGGTTGCTCGATGGATTGGCGATAGAGGCGCTGGTAGTCCGCTTGGCTGAGCTGCGCAGCCCGGCGCACGGCATCGGCGGCAGGGAATGTGCTGATATCGAACATGTGCGGTCCTTATTCTTGTTTTAGCGACAAGTCATAAAGATGCACGCAGTGGGAGGAGGGTTCAAGGCCAACGTCCAAACGGACGTTGGCCTTGCGGGATCAACCTTAGCCGCGGTGACGACCACGGAAGTAGTTGATCAGGCCCTGGGTCGAAGCATCATCAGCCAGGCTTTCTTCAGTGCCGGTCAGGCGGTTGTAAACGCCCTTGCCCAGCTCTTTGCCCAGCTCCACGCCCCATTGGTCGAAGGCGTTGATGCCCCAGATCACGCTCTGCACGAACACCTTGTGCTCATACATGGCTACCAGGGCGCCCAGGCGACGTGGGCTGATGCGTTCCACCACCAGGGTGTTGCTCGGACGGTTGCCCGGGATCACCTTGTGCGGAGCCAGCTTCTGCACTTCGTCTTCCGCCATGCCCTTGTCGCGCAGTTCAGCTTCGGCCTCGCTGCGGGTCTTGCCGAGCATCAGCGCCTGGCTTTGGGACAGGCAGTTGGCGTACAGCCACTGGTGGTGGTCGGACACTGGGTTGAAGCTGACGATCGGCACGATGAAGTCGGCCGGGATCAGTTGGGTCCCTTGGTGCAGCAACTGGTGGTAGGCATGCTGGCCGTTGCAACCGACGCCGCCCCAGATCACCGGGCCGGTATCGGTGGCCACTGGCGTACCGTCCTGGCGCACGCTCTTGCCGTTGGATTCCATGTCCAACTGTTGCAAGTGCTTGGTGATGTTACGCAGGTAGTGGTCGTACGGCAGGATCGCATGGCTCTGCGCGCCCCAGAAGTTGCCGTACCACACACCCAGCAGGCCTAGCAGCACCGGCATGTTGGCTTCGAATGGCGCGTTCTGGAAGTGCTGGTCCATGGTATAGGCACCGGACAGCAGTTCCTTGAAGTTGGACATGCCGATAGCCAGGGCGATTGGCAAGCCGATGGCCGACCACAGCGAGTAACGCCCGCCGACCCAGTCCCACATCGGGAAGATGTTTTCTTCACGGATGCCGAAGGCCACGGCCGCTGCATTGTTGCTTGATACAGCGATGAAGTGGCGATACAGCTCGGCTTCCGAACCACCCTGGGCCAGGTACCAGGCGCGAGCAGCCTGGGCGTTCTTCAGGGTTTCCAGGGTGTTGAACGATTTCGACGAGACGATAAACAGTGTGGTCTCGGCGCGCAGCTTCATGGTCAGCTCGTGGAACTCACTGCCGTCAATGTTCGCCAGGTAGTGACAGCGCACACCTTTGTGGGCGTAGGACAACAGCGCTTCGGACACCAGCTCCGGGCCCAGGAAGGAGCCACCGATACCGATGTTCACCACGTCAGTGATCGGTTTTTCGGTATAGCCACGCCACAGGCCGTCGTGGATGCGGCCGACCAGATCAGTGATCTGGTTTAGCACCTTGTGCACGTCCGGCATGATGTTCACGCCATTGACCGACAGCTTGTCGCCCACCGGGCGGCGCAGCGCAGTGTGCAGGGCCGGGCGGCCTTCGGAGGAGTTGACCGGCTCGCCGGCGTACAGCGCGTCGATCGCGCCTTTGAGATTGACTTCCTTGGCCAGGCCCACCAGCAGGTCACGGGTTTCGCTGGTGATCAGGTTTTTCGAGTAATCGAGGAAAAGTCCGCAGCTGCTCAAAGTGAATTGGGAAAAACGCTGGGGATCGGCATTGAACGCTTCGCGCATGCTGAAATCCTGCATGGCTTGGCGGTGTTGATTAAGCGCTTGCCAGGCGGGCAGAGCGGTAACGTCATGAGGAGTGCGGTAGTACGCCATCGCTGCGGGTTTCCTTTTATTACGGGGACTGCCTTTAGGACACTTCTAAGCCCGGAACATCCAGTCTTTCATCAAGGGCTGGGTTCCGGACAGCGCTAACTATAAGCGCAGGGCGATTACATTAAACCTAGCGTGGGAATATGTCTTGGCTTTGTCTGCGCTGTGGCCGGTACTTTTTTATACCGGCACAGCGGGGAGGGGGTCAGTTGAGGTTCAGGTGCAGGTTGTCGATGAGGCGGGTGGCGCCCAGATAGGCGGCTACCAGGATCACAATGTCGCGATCTTCGGCGGTGGCCGGCCGCAGATGCACGCCTTGGCGTACTTCGAGATAGTCCATACGCAACCCGGCGGCTTCGATCTGGAGGACCTGTTCGGCACGCAGCTTGGCGAAGTCGTGGTCACCTGCGGTGATCGCCGCGCCCATCTGGCTGAGGCTGCGGTACAGCACCGGCGCGATGGCCCGTTGTTCTTCGCTGAGGTAGCCGTTGCGCGACGACAGCGCCAAGCCGTCGTCGGCACGCACGGTGGGCTCGCCGATGATCTGGATCGGCATGTTGAGGTCATGGACCATTGCACGGATTACGGCCAACTGCTGATAGTCCTTCTGGCCAAACACGGCGATGTCCGGCTGAACCATGTTGAACAGCTTGCTGACCACCGTCGCCACGCCTTCGAAGTGCCCTGGACGGCTGGCGCCGCACAAGCCTTCGGACAACTGCTGGACGCTGACGCGAGTCTGGCCTGTGGTGCCGCCGGGGTACATTTCCTCGACGGTGGGTGCGAATAACAGGTTGCAGCCGGCTTGCAGCAGCTTTTCTTGGTCGGCGGCCAAGGTGCGGGGGTACTTGTCCAGGTCTTCGCCGGCGCCAAACTGCAGCGGGTTGACGAAGATGCTGGCAACCACGAAGTCTGCCTGTTGTGCAGCCTTGGTCACCAAGGTGGCATGGCCGCTGTGCAGGTTGCCCATGGTGGGCACGAAGCCAATGCGTTTTCCGGCGTTACGGGCGTGGGTTACAGCTGCCCGCAGTTCACGTAGGGTTTTTACGGTGTTCATGCAGAGAATCCGTGTTCGGCGCCCGGGAAGGTCACGCCTTTGACTTCGGCGACGTAGGCGCTCAACGCAGCGTGGATGCTGTCCTGGCCGGTCATGAAGTTTTTCACGAACTTCGGCATGCGGCCGGTGATCGACAGGCCGAGCATGTCGTGCAACACCAGTACTTGGCCGTCGGTGGCCGCGCCCGCGCCAATGCCGATGACTGGCACTTTAACGGCCTGGGTGATTTCGGCTGCCAGCTCGCTAGGCACGCACTCCAGCAGGATCATCGCTGCGCCGGCTTGCTCCAGGGCGATGGCGTCGGCACGCATCTGGCGCGCCTGAGCCTCATTGCGGCCTTGTACCTTGTAGCCGCCGAGGATATTCACCGACTGCGGCGTGAGGCCCATGTGCACGCACACCGGCACACCGCGCTCGGCCAGCAGGCGGATCGATTCGGCCAGCCATAGGGCGCCTTCCACCTTGACCATGTGCGCACCGGCACGCATCAGCTTGCCAGCGTTCAGGAAGGTTTGTTCAAGGGTGGCGTAATCCATGAACGGCAGGTCGGCAATGATGAACGCGCCATCGTTGCCGCGCTTGACGCTGGCGGTGTGGTAGGCCAGTTCGTCGGTGGTCACAGGCAGGGTGCTGTCATTCCCTTGAAGAACCATGCCGAGGGAATCGCCTACGAGTAACACCTCAACCCCGGCCTGGCAGCTGGCGTGGGCAAAGGTGGCGTCGTAGCAGGTCAGCATGGTGATTTTTTCACCTTTGAGCTTGAGGCTCTGCAAGGTGGTCAGGGTAACGTCTGGCATGAAAAGGGTCCTCGTTCAGGCGCTTGGAAACAGCGAGTAACGCGCGTGAGTCTTCGTTTACACAGGCGCACTGTCTTGAAAGCAGTGCTTATAAGGCCTGGATTGCGCCCTTTAGCGCCGGGTTGGCGGCAGCGGGACGCCTATAGTCGTGAGGAGGGGGCGGGAAGTCAATTGGATGTGTTACCGCATTGTTACGCGTGGGGTGTTACCCCTGTTACTGATGCGATTCAGCTGGTGGAGCGCAGTTTTTGTACTGCGCCGAAGATCCAATGTGGGAGCGGGCTTGCTCGAGAAGGCGGAGTGTCAGTCGCCACATGTGCTGGCTGATACACCGCATTCGCGAGCAAGCCCGCTCCCACATAAGCCCGCTCACAGGGATAGCATCAGGCCGTGAGGATGCGCTCCAGGCCGACAAACGGGCAGGCTGCCAGCAAATCGCTGAGGCGCTGGCCATCAGGCAACTCGAAGTTGTCGGGCACCAGTTCCGCCAACGGATACAGCACAAACGCTCGCACGTGCATCTGGTAATGCGGCACCTTGAGGCGCGGCTCGTCGATCAGGCGGTCGCCGAACAGCAGGATATCCAGGTCGAGTGTGCGTGGGCCCCAACGCTCAAGGCGTTCGCGGCCTTGGTCGTTTTCGATGGCCTGTAAGGCATCCAGTAGGTCCGGCGGCGCAAGGCTGCTGTCCAGGGCAGCAACCGCGTTGGTGTAGCGCGGTTGGCCCGGGAGCAGGGAGTCGCTTTGATAAAAGGCGGAGACGCCGGCGACAGTGGTGCCGGGCAATTGCCCCAGTGCTTCGATAGCACTGCGCAATTGCTGGTCCGGGGCAGCCAGGTTGCTGCCCATGCCGATGTAGATGCGCTGCACGGTTATTCGCCCGAGGCGTCGGCCGCGCTGCGTTTGCGTTTGCTGCCGCTGCGACGACGCTTCTTGGGGCCTTCGCCGTCGCCTTTGCTGCCGAGGTCGCGAATCATGTCGCGGCGTTCGCTGTCATTGGCGTCCTGGTAGTCAGTCCACCATTCGCCCAGGCCGTCGGTCTGCTCGCCAGCGCTTTCGCGCAGCAGCAAGAAGTCGTAACCGGCGCGGAAGCGTGGGTTGTCCAGCAGCAGGTCGGCACGCTTGCCGCTGCGGCGGGGCAGACGCTCCTGCATGTCCCAGATCTCGCGGATCGGCATGGTGAAACGCTTTGGAATGGCGATGCGCTGGCACTGCTCGGCGATCAGCTCGTGAGCGGCTTCCTGCATGGCGGGGATCGGCGGCATGCCACGGTCCTGCAGGCGCAGCACGCGCTTTGGCAGGGCCGGCCACAACAGGGCGGCAAACAGGAACGCCGGGGTCACCGGTTTGCCCTGCTTGATGCGCAGGTCGGTGTTGATGAGCGCTTCGCTGATCAGGGTGTGGGTGTAGGTCGGGTTCTGTTCCAGTGCTTCGGCGCTGGCCGGGAACAGTGGATCGAACAACTGCAAGTCCACCAGCATTTCGAAGGTGTCGGCGGCGTAGCCCGAGAGGAACAGCTTGAGCACTTCTTCGAACAGGCGCGCCGAGGGGATTTCCCGCAGCATCGGTGCCAGTTCGCGAATCGGTGCAGCCGTGTGTTTCTCGATGCCGAAGTTCAGCTTGGCGGCGAAGCGTACCGCCCGCAGCATGCGTACAGGGTCTTCCTGGTAACGCTGCGTTGGGTCGCCGATCAGGCGGATCAGGTTATTGCGGATGTCGTGTACGCCATTGGCGTAATCGAGGATGCGCTCACTGACCGGATCGTAATACAGGGCATTGATGGTGAAGTCGCGGCGTTGCGCGTCTTCTTCCAAGGTGCCGTAGACGTTATCGCGCAGGATGCGCCCGCTTTCGTTGCGGGAAGACTGATTGGTGTCTTCCTCGTCATCGTTTTGCGGGTGGCCGGCACGGAAGGTCGCGACCTCAATGATTTCGCGACCAAAGTGGATGTGCACCAGCTTGAAGCGGCGACCGATGATTCGCGCATTGCGGAACTCGGCGCGGACCTGTTCAGGCGTGGCGCTGGTGGCGACGTCGAAGTCCTTGGGCGTGATATTGAGCAACATGTCACGCACGCAACCACCGACCAGGTAAGCCTGGTAGCCGGCGTTCTGCAAACGTTCGACGATATTCACCGCATAACGACTGAATTGGGCGCGTTGCAGCGAATGCTGGCTGCTATTGAGCACTTCAGGCGTGCTGCGTTGGTGTTGCGTACGACGCAAGGGAGAACGGAATGACTGGAACAACTTCTTCAGCATGGGATGCACTGTTTGAAGGAATGTTCGGCCATAACGAAGAATGACCGCATGATGGGCGGGGATTCTAGCATTTAGTCAGGGGATGGTGTAGGAACAAGCTGCAAGCCCCAAGCCAAAAGCTTCAAGAGGTTGCTGGAAGGGCAAATCGTAGAAACTACAAGGGGAGCCGAAGCTCCCCCAGAAGTAGTTGCGTGCTCTATTTTTATTATTGGTTGCGGGCTTCTTGTTTTTGTTGATCGCCCTCGCCATGAAGCTTCACCTTCATGACACTCCCAATCGGGAGCCAAGAGCAAACGGATTGCTTTGGTCGCTGTGTTGCTGATCTACGATCCAACCAGTTCAGGCTCTGCCTTAGGGCAGTTTTTGTTGTTCTCGGCCTGGTTGCGGGGCAAGCCCCAAATGCAACGCCTCTCCAAAAGAATCAGTTAGCTGCGCCTCCGCCGTGTTGTTTTTGTTATGCGTGAGTCGATTCGTCTTATTTTTATTGTCTTGTACAAAGCTTGTTATTGTTTTTGTACTAAGCATATAGCAGGGTGCGTGCCAACTTTTGCAACACCCAATAAAACCGGGGTGTTGAGGCGGTTTCGGGTTTTTGACGGGCCAAAAAAAGCCGGGGCTTCGTTACCGTAAGCCCCGGCTTTTGTTACGCAAAAAATCAGCGGTAACAGTTTTTTCACATCTGAGAGTGTTACCTGTGGGGGCGCACCCTCAACTCTCGCTGGCTACCCCGGTCTTGCGCCGTGGAATGCCCAGGCGTTGGCGACGTTCCCACAGGCACTTGCGGCTCACGCCCAATTTGCGCGCCAGTTCGGTTTCGGTCATATGGTCCTGATGCTCAAGGACAAAATGCTGGAAGTAGTCTTCCAGTGACAAGTCCTCAGTCGGCTCGTGGCTGGTATTGCTGCCGCCGCCTTGTTGCGGGGCCAGGCCGATGAAGTCGTCATCTTCCAGGTCGCTCAGTTCGATATCGATGCCCAGCAGCTCGGCGGAAATCTCCGGGCTTTCCGACAAAATGACTGCGCGCTCAACCGCGTTCTCCAGCTCGCGCACGTTACCCGGCCACGAGTAATGCCGAATGGCCTGTTCGGCGTCTGGGGCAAACTTGAGGTCGGTACGGTTGATGCGTGCGCTCTGGCGCAGCAGGAACGCGTTGGCGATCTCGTTGACGTCGGCGCCGCGCTCGCGCAGGGCCGGCAGCTTGAGGGCGATGACGTGCAGGCGGTAATACAAGTCTTCACGGAACTGGCCGATCTTGGCCAGGCTCTTGAGGTCGCGGTGGGTCGCGGCGATCAGGCGTACATCCACCTTCTGCGATTGCACCGAGCCGACACGGCGAATTTCACCTTCCTGCAAAACCCGCAGCAAACGCGCCTGAGCTTCCAGGGGCAGTTCGCCGATTTCATCGAGGAACAGCGTGCCCCCGTCTGCTGCTTCCACCAGGCCCGCACGCCCAGCGCTGGCGCCGGTAAACGCGCCTTTCTCGTGGCCGAACAGTTCGGACTCGATCAGGGATTCAGGAATGGCCGCGCAGTTCACCGAGATCATCGGTGCCTTGGCACGCTTGGACAGGTTGTGCAGGGCGCGGGCCACCAGCTCTTTACCGGTACCCGATTCGCCTTGGATCAATACATTGGAGTCGGTGGGCGCCACTTTGCGGATCTTGCTGTACAGATCCTGCATGGGAGGGCAGGAGCCGATGATACCGATCTCACCATTGCTGTTATCAACACCCGGTTTGTCGGCGGCTTTGCCGGCGGGGCGCTGTTCGGCTGGCGCGCTGCTGGCCGACTGGCGGTCACGCAGGATGCGCGCCACGGCCTGAAGCATTTCGTCGTGGTCGAAGGGTTTGGCAATGTAGTCCACCGCGCCCATCTTCATGGAGTCCACCGCCGAGCGCAGGCTGGCGTAGCTGGTCATGATCAGCACCGGAGTGCCTTGGCCCAGCTTGATCAACTCGGTGCCAGGTGCACCCGGCAGGCGCAGGTCGCTGACAATCAGGTCGAACGTGGGAATGCTGAAGCGCTCCTGGGCTTCTTGCACCGAGCCAGCTTCGCTGACCTGGTACTGATTACGTTCAAGCAGGCGACGCAAGGCAGAGCGGATAATGGTTTCGTCTTCGACGATCAAAATGTGCGGCATTGATTCAATTCTCTCGACGGTCTCAGTTCACAGCGGACGTCGCTTCGACATGACGCGGCAAGGTCACCCGAATACGGGTGCCGCGTTGGCTTTCGGTGTCAGCCGGGCTGTCGATGGTGATTTGTCCATAATGCTCTTCAACGATGGAATAGACCAGTGCAAGGCCCAGACCGGTACCCTCACCCGGGTCCTTGGTGGTGAAGAAAGGTTCGAACAATCGGTCCATGATGTTCTGTGGAATACCGCTGCCTTCGTCTTCGACGATCAGGTCCACTGTATGCTCGAAAGCCTCGGTCTTGACGCGTACCGCACCACCGGCTGGGGTGGCGTCACGGGCGTTGGACAGCAGGTTGATCAGTACTTGTGCCAGGCGTTGTGAGTCGCCATCAACCCAATGTTCCGGGTCGCACAAATTGAAGAACTGTACTTCGAAATTGCGCCGGTTCAAGGCCAGCAGCCCAATGGCATCTTGCGCCACTTCGGCCAGGCACACCGCTTCATCGTGGTTTTGATGGGCGCCTGCGTGGGCGAAACTCATCAGCGACTGCACGATGCGCGAGACACGTTTGGTCTGTTCGAGGATCTGCCCGCTGATCTCAGTGATCTCGCCGTCTTCCTCGCGCTCTTCACGTAGGTTTTGCGCCAGGCATGCGATACCGGTGATCGGGTTGCCGATTTCGTGGGCCACGCCAGCCGCCAGGCGACCAATGCTGGCCAGGCGCTCGGAGTGCACCAATTTGTCTTCGAGCATCTGGGTTTCGGTCAGGTCCTCTACCAGCAGCACCAGGCCGCTGTTACCGGGGGCCAGCGGTTCGTCGATGGCGGCTTTGTGCAGGTTGAGCCAACGGGTTTGGCCGTCGAGGGCCAGGTGCTGCTTGTGCAAGTGCTCGTCGGGCAGGTTGATAAAGCCTTGCAGCAGTTCCTTCCAGGGCTCGCCCAAGGTGTTCAGGCGCGAACCGACCACCCGTTGCGCAGCGATACCGGTGAGTTCTTCCATGGCTTTGTTCCACATCAGGATCTCTTGATCCTTGGCCAGGGAGCACACACCCATGGGCAGCTCCTGCAGCGTCTGGCGGTGGTAACGGCGCAGGGCATCGAGTTCGGCGGCAAGACCGGTGAGGCGCGAGTGGTAATCCTCCAGCCGGCTCTCGATGAAGTGGATGTCTTCGGTCACGTAGTTTTCCCCACCGGCCTTATAGGGCAGGAAGGTTTCCACCATGTCCTGGGACACGCTGGGGCCCATCAGGCCGGACAGGTTGGCTTCGATACGGTCACGCAGGCGGCGCAACGCGTACGGGCGACGCTCGTCGAACGGGAGATAGAGGTCTCGTAGTGCCTGTTCGACTTCCTTTTGCGCAGCCTTGGCGCCCAAGGGTTTGGCCAGCTGTGTGGCGAACTCCTGGGGCGACGCTGCGTGCAATTCGCGGCGTTGCGGGCGGCGCACGTTATCCACCGCACAAGCTTCGGCGGCGCTGGTTTCTTCGGGGCTGGCGTTGGTGAACAGCGAGATCAGGGTGAACATCAGCACGTTGGCGGCCAGTGAAGCAATCGCCGCCATGTGCCAGCTGGTGTCGTCCAGCACGTAGATCATGTTCAGCAGCGGGATGTAGAAGCCCTGCAGGTTGCCGACCAGCGGCAGTAGCATGGTCACGATCCACACCAGGATCCCCGCCAGCAAACCGGCGATGAAACCCCGGCGATTGGCCGTCGGCCAGTACAGCACCGACAACACGCCCGGCAGGAACTGCAACGTGGCAACAAACGCAACGATGCCCAGGTTGGCCAGGTCTTGGCCTGCGCCCAGCAGCAGGTAGAAACCGTAGCCGGCCATGATGATCGCGACGATCAACGCTCGGCGTGTCCACTTCAGCCAGCGGTAGATATTGCCCTCGGCCGGCGGTTGGTACAGCGGCAGCACCAAGTGGTTGAGCGCCATGCCTGATAGTGCCAACGTCGTGACAATGATTAGCCCGCTTGCCGCCGACAGCCCGCCCACGTAAGCCAGCATTGCCAGGGCTGGGCTGTTGGCAGCAATGCCGATCCCCAGGGTGAAGTATTCAGGGTTGGTGGTAGCACCCAGTTTCAGGCCGGCCCACAGGATCAGCGGCACTGCCAGGCTCATCAGCAGCAGGAACAGCGGCAGGCCCCAACTGGCGCTGACCAGCGAGCGCGGGTTGAGGTTCTCGGTGAAGGTCATGTGGTACATGTGCGGCATCACGATGGCCGAGGCGAAGAACACCAGCAACAGTGTGCGCCATGGGCCTTCCTGCAACGGGGTGTGCAAGGCGGCGAGGGCGGTCTGGTTTTGCAGCAGCCACAACTCCAGCTGCTGTGGGCCATCGAATACGCCGTAGAGCGCGTAGAGGCCGACGCCGCCGATGGCGATCAGCTTGATTACCGATTCGAAGGCAATCGCAAAGACCAGGCCTTCGTGCTTCTCGCGGGTGGCGATATGGCGCGAGCCGAAGAAAATCGTGAACAAGGTGATCAGCGCGCAGAACGCCAGGGCGACGCGATGCTGCACGGGTTCGCGGGTGAGAATGCTGATGGAGTCGGCCACCGCCTGAATCTGCAAGGCCAGCAGCGGCAGTACACCGATCAGCATGAACACCGTCGTCAGTGCGCCAGCCCAGGTGCTGCGAAAGCGGAACGCAAACAGGTCGGCCAGGGACGACAGTTGGTAGGTGCGGGTGATTTTCAGGATGGGGTATAGCAACACCGGCGCCAGCAAAAACGCACCGGATACGCCGAGGTAGCTGGAGAGAAAGCCATAGCCATATTGATAGGCCAAGCCCACCGTGCCATAGAACGCCCAGGCGCTGGCATAAACGCCCAGGGACAAGGTGTAGGTCAAGGGATGGCGAATGATCGCCCGCGGAATCATTCCGCGCTCACTGATCCAGGCCACCCCGAACAGCGCAGCCAGGTAGGCGGCGCTGACCAGCAGCATCTGGGTGAGGCTAAAGCTCATCGGCATCTTTTTGGCTCTGCAGGATGAAAGTCACGACGATCAGGATCAGCCATAGCAGATAAGGGCGATACCACGCGCCCGTGGCGTCGATCCACCAATCCATGATGGCGGGGGAGAACAGGTAGATCCCGACGACCAGCAGCAGGACCAATCGATAGATGTACATGTTGGCCTCTGATTAAAAAACTGCCGCGATGGTAACGGATGGCTGGCAAGCTGCAAGCGCCTTCAGCTCAATTGTGCTTCGGCCAGGGTGAGTGTGCGTGGGATCAGTGTTGCATCCCAGTGCTGGATGCCCCAATCCAGCAATTCTCGTGGGCTGGCGTGCAGCAACTCGCTGCCTGGCTGTTGGCCGAGGGCGCGCAGTGCTCTTAACAGCAAAGGCGTGGCCTGGTCGGGTGTCAACGGCGGTGAACGGTAGGATTTGCCCAACTTGTTACCGTCCGGCTGAATGATCAGCGGTACGTGCAGGTAACGAGGCTGGCGCAGGCCCAGCAGTTCTTGTAGGTAGAGCTGGCGTGGCGTGGAGTCCAGCAGGTCGGCGCCGCGCACGATATCGGTAACACCTTGCCAGGCGTCGTCGAGGACCACGGCGAGTTGATAGGCGTAGAGGCCGTCGCGGCGACGGATGATGAAATCGCCTACATCGCGGCCCAGGTGCTGTCGGAATTCGCCTTGTACGCGGTCGGTAAAGTGGTACTCCAACTCCGGTACGCGCAAGCGGATGGCGGCGTCTTGCTGGTCGTGACCGGCATTACGGCACAGCCCGGGATAGATGCCGTTGTAGGGTTCCAATTGTTTACGTGAGCAGGTGCAGGCGTAAGCCAAGCCGTGGTTGAACATGTCGTTCAGCACTTTGGCGTAGGCATCATGCCGCTCGCTTTGTCGGACCAATTCCCCATCCCATTCAAAGCCGTAGCTTTCCAGGGCGTGCAAAATCGCCGCCTGGGCGCCGGGCTCTTCGCGGGGAGGGTCGAGGTCTTCCATGCGCATCAGCCAGCGGCCATGGTTGGCGCGGGCATCGAGGTAGGAGGCGAGGGCGGCGACCAGGGAGCCAAAGTGCAAATGGCCGCTGGGCGTGGGGGCGAAACGCCCGATATAGGTAGAGGCTGTCATGGGCCGGATACTACTGGAAAATCGGTAAACGCCAGAAACAAAAATGGGGCGTTTGTACGCCCCATTCGTTCAGCTCGGAAGGATTACTTGCCGACCTGTTTTTCCTTGATTTCAGCCAAGGTCTTGCAGTCTACGCAGAGGTCCGCAGTAGGGCGGGCTTCCAGGCGACGGATACCGATCTCGACGCCGCAGGATTCGCACCAGCCGTATTCTTCGTCCTTGATCAGCTGCAGCGTCTTGTCGATCTTCTTGATCAACTTGCGCTCGCGATCACGGGCTCGTAGTTCCAGGGCGAATTCTTCTTCCTGGCTCGCACGGTCGGCCGGATCAGGGAAGTTGGCTGCTTCGTCCTTCATATGGTCAACCGTACGGTCGACCTCCTGCATCAAGTCCTGTTTCCACTTGTTCAGGATCTTGGTGAAGTGTTCGCGCATGGGCTCGCCCATGTACTCCTCACCTTTCTTCTCTACGTAAGGTTCGAAGCCATTGAGACCTTGAGTCTGCTGTTGCTTTGCTTGGGTGGACATGAATAGACCGCCTCTCACTCTTCTAATCCATTGCGCAGGATTGCAACGTCACCGACACCTGCCGGCCCTGCGGCTGCAAGCGGGCGAACTTACCAGATAGATTCGGGGTGCGCCACTCCCGGTTGTCGAGGCCCATGCCGTCCAGGTCGCAAACGCAAGCGCCCCGTCGTGGCTGGGTATGAAACGTCTCGAATGTTGATTTTAGTCGTTTTGCAGGCACTTGCCCGGACCACACAAGCGGCCGGTCGGGCAATAGAACATGTTTTACCGCGCGGGTTCGGTAGAATCCGGATTTTGTTCTCACCGTTAAGGAAGGCTAATGGCCCAGCCCTACAGTGCGCGCAGTCGCGCCATCGAACCTTTTCATGTCATGGCGTTGCTGGCGCGTGCCAATGAGCTGCAGGCCGCCGGCCATGATGTGATTCACCTGGAGATCGGCGAGCCGGACTTCACCACGGCTGAGCCGATCATCCAGGCCGGTCAGGCGGCGCTCGCCAATGGCAAGACGCGCTACACCGCAGCCCGCGGCCTTCCTGAGTTGCGTGAGGCTATCAGTGGTTTCTATCAGCAGCGCTATGGCTTGAACGTTGATCCTGAGCGAATCCTGATCACTCCAGGCGGCTCCGGCGCGTTGCTGCTGGCTAGCAGCCTGCTGGTGGATCCGGGCAAACACTGGCTGCTGGCCGACCCGGGCTACCCGTGCAACCGGCACTTCCTGCGGTTGGTAGAAGGTGCGGCGCAATTGGTGCCGGTTGGCCCTGAAGTGCGCTACCAATTGACCGCTGACCTGGTGACCAAGCACTGGAACCAAGACAGTGTGGGCGCGCTGGTAGCGTCCCCGGCCAACCCGACCGGCACGATTCTCACGCGTGACGAGCTAGCCGAACTGTCGGGCGCAATCAAGGCGCGCAACGGCCATCTGGTGGTGGACGAGATTTACCACGGCCTCACCTACGGCACAGACGCCGCCAGCGTGCTGGAAGTGGACGATGACGCCTTCGTCTTGAATAGTTTTTCCAAGTATTTCGGCATGACCGGCTGGCGCCTGGGCTGGCTGGTGGCGCCACCGGCGGCCGTCGGTGAGTTGGAAAAGCTGGCGCAAAACCTCTACATCAGTGCGCCTAGCATGGCCCAGCATGCGGCGCTGGCGTGTTTTACCCCTCAGACTCTGAGCATCTTGGAAGAGCGCCGCGCCGAGTTTGGCCGTCGTCGCGACTTCCTATTGCCCGCATTGCGCGAGCTGGGCTTTGGCATCGCCGTCGAGCCGGAAGGCGCGTTCTATTTGTACGCCGATATCAGCAAGTTCGGCGGCGATGCCTTCGCGTTCTGCCGACACTTTCTCGAAACCGAACACGTAGCCTTTACCCCTGGGCTGGACTTCGGCCGCCATCTGGCCGGACACCATGTGCGCTTTGCCTACACGCAAAACCTTGATCGCCTACAGGAAGCGGTAGCGCGAATCGCCCATGGTTTGCGGAGCTGGCAAGGCTGATGCGTTTTAATCCTCCCCTCGAAGAAGGCCGTTTGATTCGCCGCTACAAGCGTTTTCTCACCGATATCGAGACCGTTACTGGCGAGTTGTTGACTATTCACTGCCCGAACACCGGTTCGATGCTCAATTGCATGGTCGAAGGAGGGCAGGTCTGGTTCAGTCGTTCCAACGATCCCAAGCGCAAATTACCCGGTACCTGGGAAATTGCTGAAACGCCCCAGGGCCGCCTGGCGTGCGTGAACACGGCGCGGGCCAATCAGTTGGTCGAGGAAGCACTGCGCGCGGGGGTGATCGCTGAGCTCAATGGTTTCACGGCCTTGAAGCGCGAAGTGCCTTACGGCCAGGAGAATAGCCGCATCGATTTCCGCCTGGATTACCCAGAGGGTGCGGCTTATGTCGAAGTCAAAAGCGTGACCCTGGGCTTCGAGGGGTCCACCGTGGCGGCCTTCCCGGATGCGGTGACCCAGCGCGGCGCCAAGCACCTGAGGGAATTGGCTCATCTGGCACGCGAGGGGGTGCGAGCGGTGCAGTTGTATTGCGTCAATCTCTCGGGAATTGAGGCGGTGCGACCGGCTGTGGAAATTGACGCCGGGTATGCTGCGGCGTTGCGCGAGGCCAAGGCGGCGGGGGTGGAAGTGTTGGCCTATGGCGTGCAGGTGACGCCCGAACAGGTGTTTGTGGACCGTCGTTTGGACGTGCTGCTCGACTAGAGTTCCACCCACAGGCCCTGCGCATCTTCACGGCCGGGCACGGCCTTGAGGCTTTGCCCGGCGCAGGGGCCGGCGATGCACTCACCGCTTTCGATCAGGAACAGCGCACCGTGGGTGGCGCACTGGATCAGGCTGGCGCTTGAATCCAGGAACCGATTGGGCTGCCATTCCAGTGCGACGCCGCGATGGGGGCAGCGGTTGATATAGAAGTAGGCAACGCCGTCCCGGCGCACCGCCAGTAATTTGCAACCATCGATTTCAAAACCAAGGCTGCTGTCTGGCGCGAGGCTGTCGGAGGGGCAGAGAAACTTCATTTCAGTCCTTAAGTGCCTTGACGTTCAAATGCAAACAATTATCAAATGCCGGCTTCGCCCGTCGGCTGACCGGGCGCTCAATACGATGCCCGGCAGGGGCTTTCTGTCACATCGATGAGCGCTTGAGCGGCCCTGCCCTTGGAAGGAAACCCTGTTATGCGCCTGAGTGCCAGCGCTATCGCGCTTGTTGTTGGACTGCTGGTCAACACTGGGGCACACGCCTCTGAACTGCCACAACGTTGGGTCAGTGCCGGAGGGGCGTTGTCGGAATGGGTGTCGGCCTTGGGCGGGGAGTCGAAGTTGGTCGGTGTGGACACCACCAGCCAGCATCCTGAATCCCTCAAGGCATTGCCAAGTATTGGTTATCAGCGGCAGTTGTCGGCCGAGGGCATCCTGAGCCTGCGCCCGCAGGTGTTGGTGGGTACTGAGGAAATGGGGCCGCCGCCGGTGTTGGCGCAGATTCGCAGCGCGGGTGTGCAGGTGGAAATGTTCTCGGCGCAGCCAGACTTGCCGACCTTGAAAGGCAACCTTCAACACTTGGGCAAGTTGTTGGGCAGTGAGGCCAAGGCCAACGAATTGTTTACCGAGTATGAGCAGGCGCTCGATCAGCAGAAGGCTTGGGTTGCCAAGGCGCAGTCCACAGAGAAAGCGCCGGGCGTGTTGCTGCTGCTCGGTCATGCTGGGGGTAAGCCGTTGATCGCGGGTAGAGACACGGCCGCCGATTGGATGTTGCAACAGGCCGGCGGGCATAACCTTGCGACCCACAGCGGTTACAAACCCTTCTCGGTGGAGTCGCTGGCGGGGCTGAGTCCGGACGTGCTGGTCTTTGCCGATCGTGCCCTGAGCGGTGACGCGGCGCGTGCGGCCTTGTTCAAGGAAAACCCGATTCTGGCGTCGACACCGGCGGCCAAGAATGGACGTGTGCTTGAGCTGGACCCGACCCTGTTGGTGGGTGGCTTGGGGCCGCGTCTGCCGCAAAGTCTTGTAAAGCTTTCTGCCGGCTTTTACCCGTCCCAGGCTAAGCCTGCCCCATGACCACTCTGGTTAAACCGCGAACGTTGTTTATTGGGCTGGCGCTGTTATGTGTGTTGGCGACCTGGCTTTCGCTGGCCCTGGGGCCGGTCAGCCTGCCATTGCTGGACACGTTGAAGGCCGCTTTGCGCATGATGGGCGCGCCCATCAATGCACAAGGGTTGGAGCAGGCTGAGCTGATCCTTGGGCAGATTCGTTTACCGCGCACGTTGCTGGGGTTGGCGGTCGGCGGCGTCTTGGCGTTGTCGGGGGTGGCGATGCAGGGATTGTTTCGCAACCCGTTGGCAGACCCGGGGTTGGTAGGTGTGTCCAGCGGCGCGGCGCTGGGCGCGGCCATTGCGATTGTCGGCGGCTCATATTTTGGCGGCTTGCCGGAGGCGTTCGGGCCGTACCTCTTGTCCCTGTGTGCATTTCTAGGTGGTTTGGGCGTGACCGCGCTGGTCTATCGCCTGGGGCGGCGTAACGGGCAGACAAATGTCGCGACGATGCTGCTCGCCGGCATTGCCCTGACTGCGCTCGCCAGTTCGGCGGTGGGCCTGTTCACCTACCTGGCAGATGACGCCACCCTGCGTACCCTCACGTTCTGGAACCTGGGCAGCCTCAACGGTGCCAGCTATTCGCGGCTTTGGCCCTTATTGCTGGTGAGTGCGGGTGTGGCGCTGTGGTTGCCGCGCCGGGCCACGGCGTTGAATGCGCTGCTACTGGGCGAGTCTGAGGCCAACCACTTGGGTGTCGATGTGGAGGGGCTTAAACGCGAACTGGTGTTCTGTACGGCCCTGGGTGTAGGGGCTGCGGTAGCTGCTGCGGGCATGATTGGTTTTGTAGGGCTGGTGGTGCCGCATCTGGTGCGGTTGCTGGCTGGGCCGGATCACCGGGTGTTGCTGCCGGCATCGGTACTGGCGGGGGCGAGCCTGTTGCTGTTTGCGGATTTGGTTGCGCGGCTTGCCTTGGCACCGGCTGAGTTGCCCATCGGTATTGTCACCGCGTTTATTGGTGCGCCGTTTTTTCTTTACCTGTTGTTGCGGGGGCGTGCCTGATGCTGCGTGTAGAAGATCTGCAGATAAGCCGCGGTCGCAAAACCGTTCTGGCAGGTGTCACTCTGGACCTGCTGCCCGGCGAAGTACTCGGTGTGTTGGGCCCCAATGGCGCGGGCAAGAGCACGTTGCTGGGGGCGTTGTGCGGTGAACTGGCTCCTGGCCACGGCAAGGTATGGCTGGACCAGCGTGAGCTGAGCGCGTGGAGTGGATCAGAACGGGCGCAACGCCTGGCGGTGCTGCCGCAAACCTCGACCCTGGACTTTGCCTTTCGGGTCGAAGAGGTGGTCGGCATGGGACGCTTGCCCCATCAGACCGGACGTGCGCGAGATGACGAAATTATCGCGGCGGCGTTGCAGGCAGCAGATGTCGGGCACCTGAGTGGTCGTAGCTACCTGGCGCTATCCGGTGGCGAGCGCCAGCGCGTGCATCTGGCGCGGGTGCTGGCGCAGTTATGGCCAGGTGAAGCGGGGCAGACGTTGCTGCTGGATGAGCCGACCTCGATGTTGGATCCGTTGCATCAACATACAACCTTGCAGGCTATCCGGACCTTTGCTGATCGCGGCGCGGCAGTGTTGGTGATCCTTCACGACCTGAACCTGGCGGCCCGTTACTGTGACCGTATTCTACTGCTGGAGGAGGGGCGTCCCCATGCGCTGGATACTCCGTCTCAGGTCATGCGGCCCGAGCCATTGAAAGCGGTATTCGGGTTGGAAGTGCTGGTTCAGCCGCACCCTGAACGTGGACATCCGTTGATCATTGCGCGCTGATTGCGGCGTTTTACGAGCGGTTTTCTGCGGGCAAAAAAAGACCCGGCAAGAGCCGGGTCAAATAACCGTGATTAGCCTGATGAGGAGATAATCTGAGAGTCCGAACCAATGGTCTTTCAGTTATCGGCTGATCTCGCGACCAGTTGTGATAATCATAACGATTCTCATTTGAGAGTCAACAATTGTTTTGGTGCAGGCTTCTGCTTTTCTCAAACGGTTGTTCGGAAGGCCTGCAGGTGCTGGGTTTGGTTGCTGATCTAATTTTTCTGGCGCGCTGAGATAGCGTCCAGTTGACGGTTCAATGCTTCCTTGCGTTCGGCAGGAATGTCGTTCCAGTGCACATCCATCAAAGCCCCCTCGATGGCATACAGCAGCACTTTCGATGCCCTGAACCCGCGCGTACGCACGGCCCGATAGGCATCGACCGCCCCCAAGCGACGTAGGTCGGACGCACTGTGGATGCCCACCGCATGCAGCCACTGTGCTGACGTCTTGCCGAGGTTTTTCAGGTGTTGCAGCTCATCGTTCATCAAGCCTCCTTGCGACGGCCGAATGGTGCGGTGGGTATCGTGACCAGGCAAGCCTGAAAAGGAGTGTAGCGCTCAGTAGGAAAAGCGTGGTTCTTTGGTCAGAAGCGCCCTAAAAGCTTATAAGAATGGCGCGGGGATTTTGACGGCACGCAGGCGTGAAGCCCCAGCACGCAAGGGCGTGCCGGGGTTGCAAACACAGGGTTTTACTTGGTGCGATAGCGCAGGCGGGTGCCGAAATTAACCGACATGAGGATCTCATCGGCGGTTAGTTCGGGGGGGAAGTAGGTGCCCGAGATCTGCGCGTGGGCCAGGCTGGCGCCCTCCAGCGAACAGTCGCGCAGGTCCAGGCCGCGCAAGTCGGCGGAGCGGAAATACGCATCGGTGAAGTCAACACCCGAGGCGTTCAGCTCCCGCAGGTCCAGCCCACGGAAGTCGCCACCGCGCATGTCGATGACGCCATCTTTCGGGCGTTCCTGGTTGAAGCCGCGGATATCGTCTTTATGCAGGAGCGAGTAGAGCGGGGTATCAAGAAGTTTGGGCTGACTCATGACGGCGACTCCTGTTGGTTTTATGGCGCCATTATAGTGCCACTATCTCTTGGTCGTGTGCCTTCATCGAAGACACGACCAAGAAATTTTTCTTACAGGCCTGGCAGGCACTGCCGAATATGCGCCACCAACGCGTCAAGGGTCCCGCTTTCGTTGGTCTCGACGCGTTTGCTGAGCAGCAACTCCTCGGCGGTCAGTGGCTCGCGATTGGCCTGTTGTTCTTCGATAACGGCCAATGTGGCGTCGGACGGATCGTTTTTATCCGCCTGACGTTGTGCCAGCCAGCTGGCGATAACGGCTTGTGGAGCGTTGCAATCCAGAATCAGGAACGGCGCACCGGTGGCTTCGGCAACTTTTGCGGCGGCGTCGCGTTGTTCGCGCTTCAGGAAGGTGGCATCCAGAACCACTGGGAAGCCGGCGCGCAGCACGGTATCGGCTAGTTCATTCAGGCGTGCGTAGGTGGCTGCGCTGGCGTCGGTTGCGTAGATGCCGGCCTGTGGGGTGTTTTCAACCTGTTGCTCGCCGAACAGGCGCTTGCGCTCCACATCCGAACGCAGGCGCACAGCGCCGAGTGCTTCCACCAGACGCATGGACACCTGGCTTTTGCCAACAGCCGAAACGCCGTGGGTGATCGCCAGGAAGCGCGACGGGATGGTGCTGTAGCTTTCCGCCAGGTTGGCGTAGTTGCGGTACTGGCGCAGGCTGGTGGCTCGCTGCACTGGGCTCGCGTCGCCCGGCATGCTGAACAACGCGACCTTGGCGCGCACCAGGGCGCGGTAGGCCTTGTAGAAGTTCAGCACTTCAAGGCCCTGATAGTCGCCCGTTAGCTCCAGGTATTGGCTGATAAACCGGCGCGCCAGGGACTTGAGGCCACGGTCTTCCAGGTCCATCGCCAGGAAGCCGGTATCGGCGTACACGTCGGTGAAGCGGAACGGCTCGTTGAATTCGATGCAGTCAAAGATCACGACCTTGCCATCGATCAAGGTGGCGTTGCCCAGGTGGATGTCGCCGTGGCATTCACGGGTAAAGCCATCCAGCTTGCGTTGTGCCAGCAGCGGCTTGAGACGCTCGAAGCTGCTTTCGGCCCAGGCTTGCAGGGCTTCAAGTTGGATCAGGTCGGCCTTATCGCTGAGGAAGGGGCGGATCTGGTCGAAGTTCTGTCGTACGGGGGCCATCACTTCGTCCGGGGTGCCGGCGGGATGGTCTTGTGGCACTTTTGGCGCATTGAGGTGGAAATGTGCGATCTGCTTGGCCATCTCATCGATGTGCGCGTTGGTCAGTTCGCCATTGGCTTGCAGGGTGCTGAGCAGTTGGCTTTGCGGGAACTGGCGCATTTTCAGCGCGTATTCGATCACCGGGCCATCACCGCCCAATTGCGGCGCTTCTGCAGTGCCGGTCACCGGCAACACGTCTAGATACAAATCTTCGGTCAGGCGCTGGTTGAGGCGCAGTTCCTCACGGCAGAAGTGGCCACGATCGTCCAGCGAGGTGAAGTCCAGAAAACCGAAGTTCATCGGCTTCTTCAGCTTATAAGCGTATGGACCGGTCAGGATGACCCAGGAAATGTGGGTCTCGATGACTTGGAACGCTTCAACCGGGTGGGGGTACAAAGCCGGGTTTTGCAGGGCTGCGATCAGGGACTGGCTCACGGGCGATCCTTCAGAGTCTGGGAAATCATGGCGGGCATTATGGCTGTTGGGGCCTGCTGTGCAAACCGCTGTCCGGCTCATGTTGATCATCAATAAAGTGCGTATAATCCGCCGCCATGACTCGAACCCGATCTCCCCGTACCCCTAAAAAACCTCCTTCCCGCGGCCTGCGCCCGTGGCTGGGCTGGGCGTTGAAGCTCAGCCTGGTTGGCCTTGTGGTCCTCGCCGGCTTTGCGGTTTACCTCGATGCTGTGGTCCAGGAGAAGTTCTCCGGCAAGCGTTGGACCATTCCGGCCAAGGTGTATGCGCGCCCGCTGGAGCTGTTCACCGGCCAGAAGCTGAGCAAGGATGACTTCCTTACTGAACTCGATGCCCTGGGCTATCGCCGCGAACCCGTGAGCAACGGTCCGGGCGCGGCGGCGGTCAGCGGTAATACCGTTGACCTGAACACTCGCGGCTTCCAGTTCTATGAAGGCCTGGAAAAAGCCCAGCCGGTACGCGTGCGCTTCTCCGGCGACTATGTGGCGGAGCTCTCGTCCCTCAATGGCTCCAAGCTGCCTGTGGTGCGCTTGGAACCATTGATGATCGGCGGTATTTACCCGAAGAATCTTGAAGATCGCATCCTGATCAAGCTCGATCAGGTGCCGCCGTATCTGCTGGAAACCCTGGTTGCTGTGGAAGACCGCGATTTTTACCATCACTGGGGCGTTTCGCCGAAGTCGATTGCCCGCGCGGTGTGGGTGAACACTTCGGGCGGCAAGATGACCCAGGGCGGTAGTACGCTGACGCAACAATTGGTCAAGAACTTCTACCTGACCAACGAACGCAGCCTGACCCGCAAACTCACCGAAGCCATGATGGCGATGCTGTTGGAGGTCCACTACAGCAAGCAGGAAATCCTCGAGGCGTACCTCAACGAGGTATTCGTCGGCCAGGATGGCCAGCGCGCGGTGCACGGTTTTGGCTTGGCCAGCCAGTTCTTCTTTGGTCAGCCGCTGTCTGAACTCAAGCTGCATCAGGTCGCGTTGCTGGTAGGGATGGTCAAGGGGCCGTCCTACTACAACCCACGTCGCAACCCTGAACGTGCATTGGAGCGCCGTAACCTGGTGCTCGACGTCCTTGAACAGCAGGGCGTAGCCACGGCTGAGCAAGTGGCGGCGGCGAAAAAGATGCCATTGGGCGTCACTACTCGCGGCAAGCTGGCGGACAGCTCTTTCCCGGGCTTTATCGACCTGGTCAAGCGCCAACTGCGTGAAGACTACCGCGACGAAGACTTGACCGAAGAAGGCCTGCGGATCTTCACCAGTTTCGATCCGATCCTGCAGATGAAGGCCGAGGCGTCGGTCAATGACACCTTCAAGCGTATGACCGGCCGTAAAGGCGCCGATGAGGTCGAAGCGGCCATGGTCGTGACCAACCCGGAAACCGGCGAAGTCCAGGCTTTGGTCGGCAGTCGCCTGGCCAGTTTCGCCGGCTTCAACCGGGCGCTGGATGCAGTGCGGCCGATCGGCTCGCTGGTCAAGCCAGCGGTTTATCTGACGGCCTTGGAAAAGCCGAGCAAATACACCCTGACCAGTTGGCTGTCCGATGACCCGCTGTCGGTCAAAGGCGGTGACGGCCAGGTGTGGACGCCGCAGAACTTCGATCGTCGTTCCCACGGCACAGTGTTCCTGTACCAAGGGCTGGCACATTCCTACAACATTTCCACTTCGCGCCTCGGGCTTGAAGTGGGTGTGCCGAGCGTGCTGAAAACCCTTGGGCGCCTGGGCATCACCCGTGAATTCCCGGCCTTCCCGTCGATCCTGTTGGGTGCTGGCGCGATGACCCCAATGGAAGTCGCGACCATGTACCAGACCCTGGCCAACGGTGGTTTCAATACCCCGATGCGCGGGATCCGCAGCGTACTGACTGCTGAGGGTGAGCCGCTCAAGCGCTATCCGTTCCAGATCCAGCAGCGTTTCGATGCGGGCTCGATCTACCTGATCCAGAACGCCATGCAACGCGTTATGCGTGAAGGTACGGGCAGCTCGGTCTATAAGGTCCTGCCGTCGAACCTGACGCTGGCGGGCAAGACCGGTACCAGTAACGACTCGCGTGACAGTTGGTTCGCAGGCTTCGGTCAGGACGTGCTGGCGGTTGTATGGATGGGGCGTGACGACAATGGCAAGACGCCGTTCACCGGCGCGACCGGTGCACTGCAAGTCTGGACCAGCTTCATGCGCAAGGCTGACCCGCTGCCGTTGAACATGCCACAGCCGGATAACATCGTGCAGGCCTGGATTGATCCGCACACAGGGCAGGGCTCCGATGCCAACTGTCCGGGCGCCGTACAGATGCCGTATATTCGCGGCAGCGAACCGCCACCCGGCGCCGCGTGCGGTGGCAGTGCGCCTGCTGACGCGGAATCGGTGATGGATTGGGTCAAGGGCTGGATGAATTAAGCAAAGAGGGTTTCAAGTGAACAAGTGGTGGATTCCAGCTATTACAGCTCTGGCTTTGCTCAATGGTTGCGCCAGCGTGCAGCGCGGCTCGATTCCCGTGGTGGACTCAAGCACGGCCGTCTCCAATAACGACCGGATCTCGGCCAATGGCGGGTTCCGTCAAACTGTGACCAATCGTCCTGCCCAAGCCAAGCCCCAAGCTGTCCCGCAAGATTCGGGCGTGGTGGTAATGGTGCCGGGCGGTGGTGCTGCCACCTCGGCACCGATCAGCGCCGAGCCATGGACCCCAGGGCCAAGCACGTCGGGTCCGATTGATTCCACGCCGATTCAAGCGGCGCCGATTAACCAGGGCATCTACACCATGCCGTCGACGCCAAGTGGTATTCCGTCGTCGTCCAGTGCCGGTGGCCTGTCCGCCGACGAGCAACTGGACGGGCCAGTGCTGGCCCTGCTGACCACTGCCCAGCAGCAGCAGGCCGGTGGTGACCTGAACGGAGCATCGTCGAGTCTTGAGCGCGCCCAGCGTGTTGCGCCTCGTGAGCCGCAGGTTCTGTATCGCCTGGCCCAAGTACGTATGGCCCAAGGCGATGCGCCACAAGCTGAGCAGTTCGCCCGTCGCGGCCTTACCCTGGCCAACGGTCGCCCCGATCTGCAAGCGAACCTGTGGGCCTTGATCGGTGATGCACGTGCCGCCCAAGGTGATGCGGCCGGTGCCGCCCAGGCGCGACAAAAAGGCAAGGTTACCTACTGATGGATGTACGTTTTCCTGCGATTGCCGAACAGTTGTTGTTGATCGAGCGCGAGTTGCGCGTACAGGGCTGGTGGGACGAGGTGTCCCCTGGTGCCGAAGCGCTCAGCAGTGTCGAGCCCTTTTCGGTGGATACCCTGGACTTTCACCAGTGGTTGCAATGGATCTTCCTCGCGCGCATGAAGCAGATCCTCGAACAGGACCTGCCGCTCCCCAATGCGTCGGGGATCCTGGAGATGGCCGAGATGGTCTACGCCGACCGCCCGCGAGAGAGCCTTGGCTTGCGAAATGCGCTGAAAAAGTTCGATCAACTGATCGTCGACGCTCGTTAATTGCCTGACTGCCGGGTTTTCCGGCAGTCTTGCGCACATTTCTACCGCTTGACGACATTCAGGCGAGTTTTATCCCTCCTCAAAGCCCTTTCTTCTGCGTTCTCATGCGCTTAGTTGGAAAAAAGCGCAATTATTGCTTGACTTGAACGGCCTGAAACAGAAGAATCCAAAGTCCGCTGTATCGGGACTGCCAGAAGCAGGCCCGCTCAGCAGATCATGAGGCGCACATCCGCGCCGACCTGTTACACCCGCAACGCGTTACCTCGCGCTGGGTGGGAAAAGCCCGCAACACTTGGGACGATCCCAATACTTGCTCAGTCAGTGCTGACGTAGTCGGCGACCACCGTCGCTCATGCTCTGTTGAGAAGTAAACCTATTAAGACCCGTCGGTTTTCAACGGACGGTATTCTGGCGTTTTAGAGGTGAACAACGTGGAGCTTTTATCTGGCGGTGAGATGCTCGTCCGCTTTTTGCGTGACGAAGGCGTCGACTATATCTACGGGTACCCAGGTGGTGCTCTGCTGCATGTCTACGACGCATTGTTCAAAGAACCGGCTGTTACCCACATCCTGGTTCGCCACGAACAAGCTGCAACCCATATGGCTGACGGCTACGCCCGTGCTACCGGTAAAGCCGGTGTGGTACTGGTAACGTCCGGCCCAGGCGCAACCAATGCCATTACCGGCATCGCGACTGCCTATATGGACTCCATCCCGATGGTGATCATTTCTGGCCAGGTGCCAAGCACCATGGTCGGTACTGATGCATTTCAGGAAACCGACATGATCGGTATCTCCCGGCCGATCGTGAAACACAGCTTCATGATCAAGCATGCGTCGGAAATTCCGGAAGTCATGAAGAAGGCGTTCTACCTCGCGCAGTCCGGTCGCCCGGGCCCTGTCGTGGTCGATATCCCAAAAGACATGACTAACCCGGCTGAAAAATTCGAATACGTCTTCCCTAAAAAAGCCAAGCTGCGTTCCTACAGCCCAGCCGTTCGTGGGCACTCGGGCCAAATCCGCAAGGCTGCAGAAATGTTGCTGGCGGCCAAGCGTCCAGTGCTGTACTCAGGCGGTGGCGTGATTCTAGGCGGCGGTTCGGCACCTCTGACCGAACTGGCCAAGCTGCTCAACCTGCCCGTGACCAACACCCTGATGGGCCTCGGCGCATTCCCGGGTACGGACCGTCAGTTCGTCGGCATGCTTGGCATGCACGGCAGCTACACCGCCAACCTGACCATGCACCACGCCGACGTGATCCTGGCCGTGGGCGCACGTTTCGATGACCGAGTGATCAACGGCGCGAGCAAATTCTGCCCGAATGCCAAGATCATCCATATCGACATCGACCCGGCGTCTATCTCCAAGACCATCAAGGCTGACGTGCCGATTGTAGGTCCTGTAGAAAGCGTGCTGACCGAAATGGTCGCTGCGCTCAAGGACATCGGCGAAACGCCGAACAAGGAATCCGTTGCCAGTTGGTGGAAGCAGATCGACGAATGGCGCGGTGATCGCGGCCTGTTCCCTTACGACAAAGGCGACGGCAGCATCATCAAGCCACAAACCGTGATCGAGACCCTGTGCGAAGTCACCAAGGGCGACGCCTTTGTGACCTCGGATGTGGGCCAGCACCAGATGTTCGCCGCGCAGTACTACAAGTTCGACAAGCCTAACCGCTGGATCAACTCCGGTGGCCTGGGCACGATGGGCTTTGGTTTCCCTGCGGCCATGGGCGTGAAGCTGAGCTTCCCGGACACCGACGTGGCGTGCGTCACCGGTGAAGGCAGCATCCAGATGAACATCCAGGAACTGTCGACGTGCCTGCAGTACGGTCTTCCCGTGAAGATCGTCTGCTTGAACAACGGCGTGCTGGGTATGGTTCGTCAGTGGCAGGACATGAGCTACGGTAGCCGTCACTCCCATTCCTACATGGAATCGCTGCCAGATTTCATCAAGTTGGTTGAAGCCTATGGCCACGTCGGCATTCGCATCACCGATCTGAAAGATCTGAAGCCGAAGATGGAAGAGGCGTTCGCCATGAAGGACCGCCTGGTGTTCATCGATATTCAGGTGGATACCAGCGAGCACGTCTATCCGATGCAGATCAAAGACGGCTCTATGCGCGACATGTGGCTGAACAAGACGGAGCGTACTTAATCATGCGGCACATTATCTCCCTGCTTCTGGAGAACGAACCCGGCGCTCTGTCCCGTGTTGTCGGCCTGTTTTCGCAACGTAACTACAACATCGAAAGCCTGACCGTGGCCCCGACCGAAGACCCGACCCTGTCGCGTCTGACGTTGACCACCGTGGGTCACGATGAGGTGATCGAGCAGATCACCAAGAACCTCAACAAGCTGATCGAAGTGGTCAAGCTGGTCGACCTGTCGGAAAGTGCCCACATCGAGCGCGAGCTGATGCTGGTTAAAGTCAAGGCCACGGGTGCCCAACGTGCCGAGATCAAGCGCACTACCGATATTTATCGCGGGCAGATCGTCGATGTGAGCGCCAGCGTTTATACCGTTCAATTGACCGGTACAAGCGACAAGCTGGACAGCTTCATCCAGTCGATCGGGACGGCCTCGATTCTGGAAACGGTACGCAGTGGTGTCACCGGTATTGCCCGTGGCGACAAAGTACTCAGCATCTAAACCAAATTAGCGAATGGCCTTACGGCCTGGATATATAGAGGAACCTCATGAAAGTTTATTACGATAAAGATTGTGACCTGTCGATCATCCAGGGCAAGAAAGTCGCCATCATCGGCTACGGCTCGCAGGGTCACGCTCAAGCGTGCAACCTGAAAGATTCCGGCGTTGACGTGACTGTTGGCCTGCGTAAAGGCTCGGCCACCGTTGCCAAGGCTGAAGCCCACGGCCTGAAAGTGACTGACGTTGCTTCCGCTGTTGCTGCTGCCGACCTGGTCATGATCCTGACCCCGGACGAGTTTCAGTCCGCGCTGTACAAGAACGAAATCGAACCGAACATCAAGAAGGGCGCCACCCTGGCCTTCTCCCACGGCTTCGCGATTCACTACAACCAAGTTGTGCCACGTGCTGACCTCGACGTGATCATGATCGCGCCGAAGGCTCCAGGCCACACCGTACGCTCCGAGTTCGTCAAGGGTGGCGGTATCCCTGACCTGATCGCGATCTACCAGGACGCATCGGGCAACGCCAAAAACGTAGCTCTGTCCTACGCGGCTGGTGTGGGTGGCGGTCGTACCGGCATCATCGAAACCACCTTCAAGGACGAGACCGAAACCGACCTGTTCGGCGAACAAGCCGTTCTGTGCGGCGGTACCGTTGAGCTGGTAAAAGCCGGTTTCGAAACCCTGGTTGAAGCGGGCTACGCGCCAGAAATGGCCTACTTCGAATGCCTGCACGAACTGAAGCTGATCGTTGACCTCATGTACGAAGGCGGTATCGCCAACATGAACTACTCGATCTCCAACAACGCCGAATACGGCGAGTACGTGACTGGCCCGGAAGTGATCAACGCCGAGTCCCGTCAGGCCATGCGCAACGCCCTGAAACGTATTCAGGACGGCGAGTACGCCAAAATGTTCATTAGCGAAGGTGCTACCGGATACCCTTCGATGACCGCCAAGCGTCGTAACAACGCCGCTCACGGTATCGAAGTCATCGGCGAGCAACTGCGCTCCATGATGCCGTGGATCGGTGCCAACAAGATCGTCGACAAAGCTAAAAACTAAGTCGTACGCATCAAGAGAAAACGCGGCTTAGGCCGCGTTTTTTCGTTTGGGGGGCGGGTTCTGGTATAAAGCTGCATCGTTTGCGGGCGAACACTCGCCGCAAGTACCTGTCGAATTTTTTCACACCGTTGCAAGGTAAAGTCCATGAGCGAACGTCCCGAAGAGCCAAACCAGGCTTCTGACGCCGAAAGCCTGCTGCCGATCGATGAGCATGTCGAAGAGGGCCATGACGCGGAAGGCCGCAAGGTCCGGCATCGTGGCATCTATCTTCTGCCCAACCTGTTCACCACGGCGAACCTGTTTGCCGGCTTCTACTCCATCATCAACTCCATGAGTGCCCAAAGTGCACTGGCGGCGGGAGATGCGGCGAGTGCCAGCAAATACTTCGGCTTTGCCGCCATCGCCATTTTTGTGGCCATGGTGCTTGACGGTCTTGATGGCCGCGTGGCGCGGATGACCAACACCCAAAGTGCGTTTGGCGCCGAGTACGACTCGTTGTCGGACATGGTTGCCTTTGGTGTTGCGCCAGCGCTTCTGGCGTTTGCCTGGGCCTTGGGTGATATGGGCAAGGTGGGTTGGATGGTTGCCTTCATTTATGTTGCGGGTGCCGCTTTGCGTTTGGCTCGCTTCAATACCCAGGTGGGGACCGCCGATAAGCGTTACTTTATTGGTCTGGCCAGCCCTGCTGCCGCAGGTGTTGTGGCAGGTATCGTCTGGGCATTCAGTGACTACGGCATTCAGGGGTCGAAGATGTCGTTCCTGGTGGCCTTGATGGTTGCGGCGGCCGGCATGCTGATGGTCAGCAATATCAAGTACAACAGCTTCAAGGAGCTGGATCTGAAAGGGCGCGTGCCGTTCGTGGCAATCCTGGCAGTGGTCTTGGTGTTTGCGGTGGTATTCAGTGACCCGCCACGGATCCTGCTGCTGGCGTTCCTGGTCTATGCCGCATCGGGCCCGGTTCAGTACTTACTGCATATGCGTCGGGACAAAACATTGCCTTAATGTAATTTCCCCCATACTCCGCAGTCTATTGGTGCATCAGTTCTCCAATGCTGCGGAGTTGCCATGTTAATCAAGTTGCCAAAAGCGTCCGATTGCCACGAATCGGATGTCACGCCTGAATCCCTCTACTTTTCCCGCCGCAGCCTGCTCGGTGGTGCGCTTGCCGGTATTGCTGCCAGCAGCCTGCCACGTTGGGCCAGTGCTGATGACGCGTCGCGTTATGCCGACGTTGAGCCTGGCAGGGCGCCGAACTGGTTTGCCGAGAAGCTGCCAAGTGCCAAATGGCAGGCGGTGACCGTAAAGGACGAAGCGATTACCCCGTTCAAGGATGCGACCCACTACAACAACTTCTATGAGTTCGGTACAGACAAGGGCGACCCGGCAGCGAACGCGGGCTCACTTAAGACCGAACCCTGGAGTGTTGTGATTGATGGCGAGGTTGCGAAGCCCGGACGTTATGCCCTTGAAGACTTCATGAAACCTTATGGGCTGGAAGAGCGGATCTACCGTTTGCGGTGTGTGGAGGCGTGGTCAATGGTCATCCCGTGGCTGGGCTTTCCGATCTCGGCTCTGCTCAAGCAGGTTGAGCCGACCTCAAAGGCCAAGTACATCCGTTTCGAAACCCTGCAAGACCCGAAGAGCATGCCCGGTCAGCGCTCGAATTTTGGCTTGATCGATTGGCCTTATATAGAAGGGCTTCGTTTGGATGAAGCGATGAATCCCTTGGCGATCCTGGCCGTGGGTATGTATGGGCGCGAGTTGCCCAATCAGAATGGCGCACCGCTGCGTCTGGTAGTGCCTTGGAAATATGGCTTCAAAAGTGTGAAGTCCATCGTACGTATCAGCCTTGTAAGCGAGCAGCCTAAAACCACCTGGCAAAGTATTGCGGCGGACGAGTATGGGTTTTACGCGAATGTGAACCCTACGGTTGATCACCCACGTTGGACTCAGGCAAGGGAGCGGCGCCTGCCGAGCGGTCTGTTCAGTCCTAACGTGCGTGAGACGCAGATGTTCAACGGCTACTCGGATGAGGTCGCCTCTCTTTATACCGGGCTTGATCTGCGGAAGAACTATTGATGCGTTACCCGGTCTGGCGAGTTGGCGTCTTTATAGTTGCGGGGATATGGCCGTTGTTTTGGCTGTATGAGGCGTGGGGTTCTGCCCTTGGGCCTGATCCTGGCAAGGTGTTGGTTGATCGATTGGGGCTTGGAGCGTTGATCCTGCTGCTGGTCACCCTGGGAATGACACCCATGCAGAAGTTGAGCGGTTGGGCAGGGTGGATAGCCGTGCGTCGTCAGCTAGGGTTGTGGTGCTTTGCTTATGTTGTCCTGCATTTGGCGGCTTATTGTGTGTTTGTCCTGGGGCTGGATTGGTCGCAGTTGGGGGTAGAGCTGCGTAAGCGTCCCTATATTATTGTCGGGGCATTGGGTTTCCTGTCGTTGTTGGTGTTGGCGGTTACGTCCAATCGCTATAGCCAACGTCGGTTGGGGGGCCGTTGGAAGAAGCTGCATCGACTTGTGTATGTGATTCTTGGGCTTGGCTTGCTGCATATGTTGTGGATCGTACGCGCTGATCTAAAGGAGTGGGCTATCTATGCATCTATAGGTGTGCTGCTGCTGATTCTGCGGATTCCGCCTGTGATGCGCCGAATTCCACGGCTTATTGCGAAAAAAGCACCTTCTGCAACAAAAGCGTAATTAAAGGTTGACGGCAGATTCTGGATGTCTATAATTCGCCCCACTTCCGGCGCAGTCGAAACGGAAAACTCCTTGGTAAACAATGAGTTATGTAGGTTTCGGTAGCAGG